>JALEGE010000145.1 GCA_022760335.1 Hyphomonadaceae bacterium | reverse complement strand
GGCACGCGCCCTGCTTGTGGGCGACAGCCGGACGGACGAAAAGGCAGCCCTGAACGCCGGGCTGCCTTTCATATTTGTCCCCTTTGGATACGAGAAGGCCGCTGCACAGGACATCCACTGTGTGTCCGTCCTGGGCCACTATTGCGACCTGCTCGGATGTATTCTGGACGCTGTCTGTTAAGCAGCAACCGTCGCGCGAGACGGACGGTAATCCGTACGCCCGCTTTGGTTTTCGTCCATGCGGCGACGGCGGGGCATGCCGTTCACCATGTTGGAACGAACATCGGTACGCGCGCTGCGCATTGCCGCGACAAATCCTGCATCCACAAGATCAACGTCAACGTCATAGCCACGCTCGGCCCAATATTCGCGAATTTTCTCACGCAAGCGCTTAGCGCCTTCGTTGTCACACCAGTCTTTCATAAGCACACTCCAGGCTTTTATTCTTGTTTAATCGTGACGAAAACTTCAAACGTCACTGCCTGTCCTTCTTTCAATTCGGGGCTTGTTGGCCCATCTTGTTGTGAGCTTGAGATGGCCCCATTAGCAAAAACTTGCAAGCCCTGAAATTAACCGGATCGAACACCGTCCCGTTACCTGAACAACTGTTCAGAATGAATATGTAGGTAGCGCTAACAATTTTTGCCTGAAAACTACAAAACTAAGTCAGATTCCTCTAAATTGCCTTTTTGTGACAGTGACTGGCGCCGGAGTTTTGCCACACTTATTCGAATTCAGAGAAATTCTGCTCTTTATCTATGCATTATAGGAATTTAGAATTGCATTTGTGCATACTTCAGTCTCTGCAGAACATGCAGGAAGCCATGTTGACCTGACGCGACCAACGGCCTATTCCAGCGCCTTCCCAACGGAATGGGCGATTAGCTCAGCGGGAGAGCACTGCCTTCACACGGCAGGGGTCACTGGTTCAATCCCAGTATCGCCCACCATTCCGATTTTCACCAGCACCAAACGCAGTGCTCCAGCCCAGAGGCAGGCCTGGGCGGTTGTATATGATTGCATGTTGAGGTCGCGAGCCAGGCTAGAGCATCGGGCGTTCTATGTGAAACGCTCGATGCTCTAGGTTTTTTGTGGTCGCGCCGGCTCATGCGAAAAACCGGAGTCCACTTTTTCGCCCGGCGCTCTAGCCAGCCCCCTACGATTATCTCAAAGAAGCTTATGAGGATGTGCCCTGAAAGCCGGGCACATCCTCAAGCGAGCGCTTCTCGCGCGCCACACCAATGGTCATCAGGATCGAGGAAGCCACGAAGATCGAGGAATAGGTTCCGATCACCACGCCGAAGATCAAAGCAGAACTCATCCCGCGCAACACAGGCCCGCCCAGAAAGAAGATGGCGAGCAATGCCAGCAGCGTGGTGCCCGATGTCAACATTGTGCGTGACAGCGTGCCATTCAGCGCCAGATCAATCACCTCGCCAAGCGGCATCTTCTTGTATTTGCGCATCTCCTCGCGCACCCGGTCGAACACAACCACGGTATCGTTCATGGAATAACCAATGATCGTCAGCAGGGCGGCGATGGTGGTGAGGTCGAACTCCAACCGCGTCACGGCGAACATGCCCATCGTAATGATCACATCATGGGTCAGTGCGGCGACAGCGCCGACTGAGAACTGCCACTCGAAGCGGAACCAGATATAGGCCAGCATCAGGACCAGCGCGACACCGAGCGCCGTGATCCCCGCGCTAAAGAGCTCGCCGGAAACCTTCGGCCCTACGGTAGAACTGGAACGGATCTCGATGGTGGGGAAGTTCTCCGTCAGCGCGGCGCGCACCATATCCGTTGCTGCCTGCTGACCGGCCTCGGCCGCCTCGCCCGATTCCGGGGTCTTGAACTTGATGACAAAGACCTGGACCGGATTGGCCCCGGTTCCGACCGCATCGGTCACATTCAGGTCAGCGACATCCAGCGTGCCAACAAAATCGCGAATATCCTGCGTGCTGACGCCATCCGGAACTGTGGTCTCAATGACCGTGCCGCCGGCAAAGTCCACACCGAGATGCAAACCCCGCGTCGCCAGCGCGGCGATAGAAGCGATGATCATGATGACCGAAAGGATGAAGGCCACGAAGCGGTACTTCATGAAGCCGACATGGGTATCTTCGGGGACAAGTTTCAAAAGCATGGCGTGTCTCCGATCAGATGGCCAGCGTCTTGGGCCGCGCCCAGCGCAGCCAGCTCGCCGTGATCCAGCGCGTGACGACAAAGGCGGTGAACACCGAGGTGACGATGCCGATGGCCAATGTCACGGCAAAGCCCTTCACTGGGCCCGAACCGAGCATGTAAAGCACGGCAGCGGCGATAAAGGTGGTGATGTTGGCGTCCAGAATGGTCGAGAGTGCGCGCTCATAGCCCGCCTGCACCGATGTAATCGGTGTGCGCCCGGCGGCCTTTTCCTCCCGGATGCGCTCGAACACCAGCACATTGGCGTCCACCGCCATACCGATGGTGAGGATGATGCCCGCAATGCCAGGCAACGTCAGCGTGGCGCCAAGGCCTGAAAGCGCACCAAGAATGAGCACAATATTCGCCACCAGGCTGAGCACGGCAAAGAAGCCGAGCCGGCCATAGGTCGCAATCATGAACACCGCCACCAGGGCGAGGCCAATGATCGAAGCGCGCGTCCCGGCGCGGATGGAGTCTGCCCCCAGCCCCGGGCCCACAGTGCGCTCTTCCATGAAATTGAGCTTGGCTGGCAATTCGCCAGCCTCAATGATGGCGGCGAGATCGAGCGCTTCCTGCATGGTGAAATTGCCGGTGATCTGCACCTGACCGCCATAGATCGGTTCATTGATGCGCGGCGCACTCATCACTTGCTCATCCAGAACAATGGCAAAGCGTTTCCCGTAATTGTTCTGGGTCACGTCAGAGAAACGCTTCTGGCCTACGCCCGTAAGACGGAAATTGACCGCCGGTGAGTTGTCATCCGGGTCAAAGCCCTGGCTGGCCGTGGCGACGTCCTCGCCATTCACAACGGCAACATTGTTCACCAGCATGCGTTCCCCGGTTTCCGCATCCGACAGCAAGCGCCAGCCCACGGGTGCGCGTCCCGTCGCCAGCGTGTCGCGAATGGTTGAGGGCGTGTCATCGACCATCGAGAAGGTGAGGTTGCCTGCCTGGCTCAACAGTTCCTTGATCCGCGAGGGGTCTGGCTCGCCCGGCACTTCCAGGATGACGCGGTTCTCGCCCTGCGGCACCGGGTTGATATCGCGTACACCTTCCGGGTCGATCCGCATGCGCACAGTCTGCAGCGTGTCGGTCTGGGCATCGCGCACAAAAGAAGACTTGGCCGCCTCAGTCAGCGCGATGGCGATCTGCGCCTCGCCACGCTGGCGGACCTCATAAGTACGCTGGCCACCCAGAGCGCCATCTACTGGCGTGTTCAGGTCCCGGATCCGATCCAGGGCCTTGTCCATGCTGGTCTCGTCCATCCGGTTGCGGTTGAGCGTGAAGATCAGCTGCTCGCCTTCCACTTCACCGGAACCATAGACCTTGTCGCGCACGCCCTGGCCATACAGCGTATCTGCCACATCCGAGAGCATCAGATTGAGCCGGTTGGCCACCACATCATCCTCATCGATCTCCATCAGGAGATAGACGCCCCCGCGCAGGTCCAGGCCCAGATTGACCTTGCCGGAGGGCAGCATGCCCGGCCACCAGGAGTCCTGGGCCGCGGCCATCTCGGCATTATAATCGGCGAGCTGTTGCGCGGTGGGCGCTTCAGGGCGCAGGGGCTCAATGCCTAGAAACGCATTGGAAAAGGCATTGGGCAGGGCCATCAGCGTGCCAGTCAGCAAGGTCAGGCTGATCAGGATCACTTTCCAGGCGGGAAACTGTAACATGGGGAAACCGGTCCGGGCTCTTGGACGTAGACTTAATCGTTGGCAGCGACAGGCGCGGTCTTCTCGCGCACATCTGCAATCATATTGCGCATAACACGCACGCGCACACTGTCAGCCAGTTCCACGGTCAGTTCCTGATCGCTGACCTTGGTCACCTTGCCGATCAGGCCACCGGAAGTGACCACCGTATCGCCACGCTTGACCGCCTCGATCATGGCCGCGTGCTTTTTGCGCGCCTGCTGTTGCGGGCGAATCAGCAGGAAATAGAAGATCAGCACCATTGGGACCATGAACAACAATGTTCCCATAAGCCCACCTCCAGCTGGCGCGCCTGTGGTTGCGGCTGCAGGAAGTGCGAGCAGAACGGCACTCGTCGCAAGGGCGGAAAGTCGGAAGATCATGGCGCTCAGCGCTCCCGTGATTTGAAATCTGACAGGCTTGTAAGCCGCCCCCTATAGCTGTGTGTCCCGCGCGAGGCAAACAAGGCGCGCAGACAGGGAAAGTCAGCAACTAGAGCAGATGTGCAACACCCGGTCGCAGGGGCGCCAGTGTCCGCTCCAGAACCGGCCCGGTTTGTACCCCATCCGGGCCGTGCGTCTCGATGCGCAGCCCGCTATCCCCGACAATCGGTGCAGCCAGCCATCCGCTCGGCGCCAAGGCCGCGAGCATCGTGTCTGGCACGCTCTCCATGGCGCCCATACAGATGATACGATCATACGTCTCGCCATCGGCGCGCGCGGCCAGCCCATCGCCATGTTCCACTTTCACATTGGCGATGCCCAGGGCCGCAAGACGCTCGCCTGCAGACTCCGCAAGACTGGCATGGCGCTCCAGTGCGAAGACATGTTCAGACAGCTCTGCGCACAGCGCCGTGGAGTATCCGCTGCCCGCGCCGATGATCAGCGTGCGCCCTGCCGGTGCCTCTGCAAACCGCACCGCGGCCAGCAATTGCGCCAGCACGATCGGTGGCAGAATGGTCTGCCCACAGGCGATGGGAATGTGCACATCCTCATACGCCATATCGGCGGCCTCGTCCGGCGCGAAGCCGGCGCGATCTATCGCCTCCATCACTTTCAGGACGGGCGCACTCATTACCCCCTGCTGGCGCAGGGCCAGCACAAGCCGCGCGGCGCGGTGGGGATCGGCGGTCAGCTCTGCCATTCACCCATCTTCGCCAGAAATCGGTTGTGCGTCAGGTCGACATGAAGGGGCGTGATCGAGACATAGCCGTCATAGATCGCGCGCAGATCGGTGCCTTCGTCCGGATTGGACAATGTCTCCCGATAACCGATCCAGTAATAATCATTGCCGCGCAGATCCTCGCGTTTTTCGGTGCGGATGATCTGCTCGTCGCGAAAACCCTGACGGGTAAAGCGGATGCCGCCGACATCTTCCGGGTCGCGGTCGGGGAAGTTGATATTGATCACCACATCGGAGGGCCAACCATACTCCAGCACGGGTTTCAGCGCGCGCGGCCCCCAGAGTTCAGCGGTTTCCCAGGGGCACGAGCCGCGCCCGCGGAAATTCTGGCTCTGGCTCAGCGCGATGGACGGCACATGGTGCTGCATCCCGAACATGGCCGCCGCGATGGTGCCGGAATAGGAGGTGTCCTCGGCGATGTTCTGGCCCTTGTTTACGCCCGACAGGATCAGCTCCGGCGGCTCTGGCATCAGGTCGCGCATGGCGAGCAGGACGCAATCGCTCGGCGTGCCGGTGACGGAGAACGCCTTCGGCTCGATCTCGCGCACCCGCAGCGGCTCGGTCAGCGTGACGGCGCGCGACTTGCCCGACTGCTCGACCTCCGGCGCGACAATGGTGATGTCATCGCTGATCGTGCGGGCGATCCTTTCCAGCACCTTCAGGCCGGGGGCGTGGATGCCGTCATCATTTGTGAGGAGGATTTTCATAAGAAGAACTCGCCTTTCATAGCGCGCCCCCCTCTCCCGGCCGCGGGAGAGGGGCCGGGGGTGAGGGCCGCAATGTTTGCGATTCTCCGGCGAGCTGCCACACTTCCAGCATGAACCCGCCCAGAAATATCGCGCGCGCGCGCAAATTGCGCCAGGAGGCCAGCCTGCCCGAACAGCGCGCCTGGCAGATTCTCAGAAAGCTCCGCCCCTACGGACTGGCCATTCGCCGGCAAGTTCCCATCGCCGGGCTGACGGTCGACTTCGCCATCCGCTCCAAACGGCTTGTGATTGAAATCGATGGCCCCATGCACGCACTGCCGCATGTGGTGGAAAAGGATGCCGAGCGGGATGCCAGGCTCGAAGCGGCAGGATGGCATGTCCTGCGGATCTCCCATGAATATGCTGGAAGTGCCGAACATCTCGTCGCCGCCATCGAAAGCGCGCTCTCCCGCTAGCGTCGCGGCCCGCCCCCTCGGTCCCCCTCCCGCGGCCGGGAGGGGGAGGCGCGTGGCGCAGAGACTGGTCACTTGAGGACCTCCACCCCGCCCATATACCCGCGCAGGACCTCCGGCACCATCACGCTGCCATCTTCGTTCTGGTAGTTCTCCAATACCGCCACCAAGGTCCGCCCCACGGCGAGGCCGGAGCCGTTCAGCGTATGCACGAATTCCGGTTTCGGCTTGGGATTGTCCTCCGAGGCCGCCGGGCGCCAGCGGGCGTTCATGCGGCGGGCCTGGAAGTCCCCGCAATAGGAGCACGAGCTGATCTCGCGATAAGTGTCCTGCGCGGGCAGCCAGACTTCAAGGTCATAGGTTTTCCGCGCGCCGAAGCCCATATCGCCGGCGCACAGCAGC
>JALEGE010000144.1 GCA_022760335.1 Hyphomonadaceae bacterium | reverse complement strand
TGAGATGGCCAGGCCCTGGAAGATTGGATCGGTCAGGATCACCGCCGCGCCGATCATGGCCGCCAGGGCCGTGAGCAGGATCGGCTTGAAGCGGATCGCACCGGCTTCGAGCAGGACATCGCGCAAGGGCGTTTCGGCATTCTGCAGGTGGCGGACGAAATCCACCAACAGGATCGAGTTGCGCACAATGATGCCGGCCAGCGCGATGAAGCCGATCATCGAGGTCGCGGTAAACGCCGCCCCAAACAGCCAGTGGCCGATCATGATGCCGATCAGGGTGAGCGGCACGGGCGTCAGGATGATCAGCGGCACGCGGAAGGTGCCGAATTGCGCCACCACGAGGATATAGATGCCGATCAGCGCCGCGCCGAAAGCGATGCCCATATCTCGGAACGTGACATAGGTGATCTCCCATTCCCCGTCCCATAAGAGGGATGGCCGGGTTTCGTCGGAGGGCTGGCCATACATGCGCACGGCCGGCGCGGTGAGACCGGCTGCTTCCCAATCAAAGCCTTTCACCTTGTTCTGGATTTCGAACATGCCGTAGATCGGCGCCTCATAGGCCCCGGCCAGTTCGCCCATCACCATGTCGGCAAAATAGCCGTCGCGGCGGAAAATGGTCGGCGAGCCGATTTCCTCTGAGACATCGACGAGGGCGCCGAGTTCCACAGGGCGCGCGCCCGGCCCGGCCAGCTGGCGCGGCACCGGGATGGCGGCGATGGCCTGGCTCCAATTGCGCTCGGCCTTGGGGAAGTGGATGCGGATATCCAGCGGATCACGCCCCTCCCCGCGCGGGCTGACGCCCACGGTCTGGCCGGCAAAGGCCAGCGCGATGGTGTCGAGTATGTCCTCCTGGCGTACGCCATAATCGGCCGCACGGGGCTCGTTGACCGAGAGCATGAGGCGCGGGGCCGGATCGCCGATGGAATCGTCGACATCGACGATGAAATCGGTCTCTTCGAAGAATCTGCGGACAATCGCGGCAGTCTCGCGGCGCGCTTCCGGCGTGGGGCCGTAGATCTCCGCCATCAGGGTGGAAATGACCGGCGGTCCGGGCGGGACCTCGACCACTTTCACATTCGCGCCCTCGCCCAGCGGCACGGCCAGGAGACGCGCGCGGATATCCAGCGCAATATCGTGGCTCGCCCGGCTGCGCTCGGATTTTTCCGACAGATTGACCTGAAGATCGCCAAGTTCCGGGGAATTGCGCAGGAAATAATGGCGCACCAGGCCGTTGAAATTGAACGGCGCGGCGGTGCCGGCATAGGCCTGGATGGTCTCGACCTCCTCGACATCGCGGATGGCATCGGCGAGCGCAAAGAGCGCGCGCTCTGTGTCTTCCACTGAAGCGCCTTCCGGCAGGTCGAGCACGACCTGGATTTCCGACTTGTTGTCGAACGGCAGGAGTTTCACCGGCACGGCCTTGGTCGCAAACAGGCTGAGCGAGGCGAGCGTGGCGAAGCCCACCGCGATGAGGAAGATCCAGGCATTGCGCTTGGATTCCACGATGGGTGCGGCGACCGAGCGGTAAAAGCTACCCATCCGCGTTTCGCCATGTTCGGCGTCGCCGTGATCGGCGAGCTTTGCCTTGCCGGCGATCTTCATCAGCAGCCAGGGCGCAATGCCCACCGCGACGAAGAAGGAGAACAGCATGGCCGCCGAGGCATTGGCCGGGATCGGCGCCATGTACGGCCCCATCAGGCCGGAGACGAACATCATTGGCAACAGGGCCGCGATGACGGTCAGCGTGGCAATAATGGTCGGGTTGCCGACCTCGGAGACAGCGTCCACGGCGGCCTGGGCGCGCGTGCGGCCATCCTTCATCGCCCAGTGGCGAGCAATATTCTCGATCATCACGATGGCATCGTCGACGAGGATGCCGATGGAGAAGATCAGCGCGAAGAGCGAGACGCGGTTGATGGTGTAGCCCATCATCAGCGAGGCGAAGAGGGTGAGCAGGATGGTGGTCGGGATGACGATCAGCGTCACCAGCGCCTCGCGCCAGCCAATGGCAAAGGCGATCAGAACCACGATGGAGACGGTGGCGAGGCCGAGATGGAAAAGCAGCTCATTGGCCTTGTGATTGGCCGTCTCGCCATAATCGCGGGTGACATCCACGCGCACGCCTTCGGGGATCAGTTCGCCTTCCAGCTCATGCACGCGGTGCAGGATGGCCTCGGCGACATTCACCGCATTCGCGCCGGGGCGCTTGGCGAGCGACAGGGTGACGGCCGGGCGGGCGATGAAACCTTCTTCGCCATGTTCCAGTGTCCAGACACGGGTTTCGGTGTCCTGGCCGACCACGCGCACCTGCGCCACGTCTGAGAGATAGACTGTGCGGCCATCGGCGCCCTGGAGTTCGAGGCGTTCCAGTTCGCTGACCGAATTGATCCGGTCGCCGGCCTGCACCAGCAGGGAATCCCCGCCCTGGCGCACCGTTCCCACCGGGTGTGCCGCAGCCGCCTGCCCGACCGAATCCACCAGCGCCTGCAGCGGGATGCCATAAGAGGCCATGGCCTGGACATCGGGCTCGACGCGCAGCTCTAGAGGGCGCCCGCCGGTGATGGAGGTGAGGCCGACATCATCGACCTTGATCAGCTCCTTTTGCAGCTCATCGGCGAGCATGCTGAGGCTGGTGTCGGTCCAGACATTCCCAGTCCAGTCTTCCGGTGACAGCGTCAGCGTGACGATCGGCACATCATTGATGCCGCGCGCAATCACCATCGGCATGGGCACGCCGGGCGGGATGCGGTCCAGATTGGCGCGGATGCGCTCATGGATGCGCAGGATGGCATCATCGGCATCGGTGCCGACCATGAAGCGCGCCGTCACCAGCGCGCCATCATCGCGGCTCTGGGAATAGACATGCTCGACATCGGGGATCGCCATCACGATCTCTTCAAGCGGCTCGGTCACCTGTTCGACCACATCGGGCGCCTTCAGGCCGGGCGCGGCGACAATCATGTCGACCATGGGCACGGAAATCTGCGGCTCTTCCTCACGCGGAATGGTGAGCAGCGCGATCAGGCCCACAGCGAGCGCGGTGAGCAGGAAAAGCGGGGTCAGCGGGGAGCCGATCGTCCCGCGCGTTATGGCGCCGGAAATGTCGAGTTTCATGGTGCCCTACTCCGGTCTCTCGATCACATCGCCCGGGCGCAGGCCGCTGAGCACCTCATAATACCCCTCGGCATCGGCCAGCGGCGCGGCCAGCGCGACGGGCGCATCGACGAAGCGCTCGCCCACGGCCACGCGCACAAAATCCACGCCATAGCGCGTCGTGACATAATCCTTCGGCACACGGATCGCGCGGCGTTCACCAACCGGGGCGAGCACGTCCACACGCTCACCAACCAGGGCATCCAGCCCCCCCTGCACGGTGGCATCGGCAATCACCGCGCCATCGCGCAATTCGGGATACACCTTCACAATGGTCGCGGTGCGCACATCCCCGCCGCGCGAAGGCAGGCGCAGAGTGACGCTCTCGCCTTCGGCTACCTGCGCAGCATGGCGCTCGGGCAGCGAGAGGCGGACAATGCCGTTCAGCGTGGCGAAATTCGCGATCACCTCACCCGGGCTGACAATCGAGCCTTCCACCACGCCAACACCGGTCACCCGGGCATCGGCCGGGGCCAGGATACGGCCCTCCGATTGGCGTGCGGCCAGCGCATTACGCTCAGCTTGAGCCGAGGCGAGATTGCGGCGCAGAACATCGAGCCCCGTGCGTTGCTCGTCGAGGCGCGCGCGCGGGAAGAAGCCTTCCTCAAACAGCGCCTCATTGCGGGCCAGGTCATCCTCGGCCTGTGAAATCTGGGCACTCAACGCCTGAGCCCGCGAGGCGATCGCGGCCAGTTGCGGGGCCAGCGTATCGTCGGTGACAATGGCCACCACATCGCCGGCGGCGACGACATCACCCTCATCGATGGAAAGCCGCGTCACCACGCCCTGCAGGCGCGAGCGCGCCGTGGCCGTGTCGCCCGCCTCGATGCGCGCCACCACCGGGCGGTAATCGATGACCGTGGATTCCTCGATCTCGAAGACATCGGCCATGGCCAGCGGCGGCAGGACCGCCACCGCCGCGGCCACGAGCAGGGTCTTAATAGCGGCCATGGTCTTCCACCTGTCCGGTTGCCGGATTGACCGCAATGCAAGGCAAGCCCGCGCCCTTCCAGGCCCCGATCCCGCCATCGAGATGGGCGGCATCCGCGCCGGTCGCGGCCATGAAGGTGTCCAACGCCTTGCGCGAGCGCTTGCCCGAGCCGCACTGGAAGATGATGCGCCGCGCGCCATCGGTCGGGATGGCCTTCGGCTCAAAAGTCGAGAGCGGATGCAGCAGCGCGCCATGAATGCGGCCCACCGCAAACTCGGCAGGCTCGCGCACATCGACGAGAAGGATCTCACCGGCTTTCAGCGCTTCAAAGACTGTAGATGGAGAAAGGTCGCGTTCATCAGCCATGGCAGGTCTCCCTTTGT
>JALEGE010000143.1 GCA_022760335.1 Hyphomonadaceae bacterium | reverse complement strand
TCTGTCCCGGCTGGTGCTGACGCGCGAGGCCGGGAGCCTGCGGGTCTCCGGGCAGGGCACGATCGGCCTGGATGGCCATATCGGTGCCCTGGATCTTGATCAACTCACCCTGTTCGGCGCGGTCGATGGCGCGCGTGGACGCGAAGGCTGGCGCGCGCAACTGGGAGAGGGCAACTGCCTCGGCCTGGCCAGCGAAGCCATCGGCCTGCAATCCATTGTCCTGGACACTGTGCGCACGCGCCTCTGCCCGCCCGATGGCCGGCTGATCCGGCAAGGCCCGGAGGGTCCGGAGGGCATGCTGATGGTGGACCCGCTCAATCTCGACCTCATATCCGGGCGCAATCGCGGCCGCCTGAATTTGCCAAGCCCAACTGTGCGCTGGACCGGCGGAAATGGGATCAATGCCGCGCTGACCTCGGAGGCCGTCCAACTCGACCTCAGCATAGGGTCGCGCGATGTTACTGTCTCCGCCAATCTCGCAGAGCTTGGCATTTCGCTTGGCAGGGCGGGCGGGACACAAATTACAAGCGGCCTGCAAAGCGTGGATTTCGGCGGCTCGCTAATCCCGGCGCAGGTTTCCGCAGACAGCGCGCAGATCCGCTTCGCCGGGGGAGAGGCGCGCGGAAGCCTCTCGCAGGTGCGTATTGCCGATACCCGCTCAGATCCTCTCTACCAGCCTGTTCTGGCCGATCTTGAGGCCGAGTTGGCGGCCAGCCGTCTGCATCTTTCCGGCCCGGTCCGGCTGGAGCGCTCAGGCCGGCATATTGCCGATGCCGAGCTCAATCTTGCCTTTCCGGAACTGAATGGCGGGCTCAACCTGACCAGCCATGACCTCACCTTCCGTCCCGGCGGTCTGCAGCTGAGCGATCTGTCAGAACGCCTGCGCGGCTATTTTACGAATACGCGCGGCAGGCTGGACGCCCAAGCGGAGATCGCCATCACCGGCGGCGGCGTGACCAGTCGCGGCAATGTCACTGTCGGCGGGTTCGGCTTCCAGACCGTGGCCCTGGGCCGGGTCACGGATGTCAATGGCGCGGTCGTCTTCGAGGATCTTTTCAAGCTGACAAGTCCGCCCGCCCAGACCGTGACCATTGGCGCCATCAATCCCGGTCTGCCCCTGACCGACGGCGAAGTGAAATTCCAGCTGACCGGCGGCGGATCAGCGCGGCTGGAAAGCGCGCTCTGGCCATTTGCCGGCGGCGTTCTGGCCGTGCAGCCCACCAGTTGGGAGATCGGCGCACCCTCGCGCCGGCTGACCGTGCGCGCGGACCGGATCCGGCTGGCGGAGCTGACCGAAGTGTTGCAAATGCCCGGCTTTTCCGCAGAAGGCACTGTCTCGGGCCGGTTTCCGATCGAGTTTTCCGCCGGCGATGCCTATATCCGCGATGCCCGGCTGGCGGCCGATGCAGCAGGCGGCACCCTGCGCTATACCGGCGATGTCGGCGCGCGCGCGGGCCAGACCAATGAGAATGTTGCCCTCGCCTTCCGGGCCTTGCGGGATTTCCGTTTTACAGTGCTGGAAATCGGCGCGGACGGAAATCTCGCCGATGACATCGTTCTGAGCGCACGCCTGCAGGGCCACAATCCGGATGTGCTGAACGGGCAGGGTTTCAATTTCAATGTCTCGGTCGACAGCAAGCTCGGCCAGCTGCTCTCCAGCACGCGGCAACTGACCGGCACGGACTGGCTGGCGGAAATCCGCGCGCAACAGGCCGAGGCAGAGTCTGATGAGTAAGTGTCAGAGACATTCAATTGACGTTCAGCCCCGTTCGGGCACACTCGCGTCGAACTGACCCTGGAGGACCGGTCCTTGCGAGACCTGCCTGAAAACTCCCCTGCGCTGCGGCGCACCCTCTTTGCGGCATTGCTGCTCAGCACGGCGGCAGCACTTCCCGCCTGCACGGTTGCCGTAAAAGCGCCCGAAGAGCCGATTACGATCAATCTGAATGTGAAGATCGACCAGGAAGTGCGCATTCGCCTCGACAAGGAAGTCGAGGATCTGATCGCTGACAATCCGGACCTGTTTGGCACGGGGGAATAAGACAATGCTATATCTTAGAATTGCGCTTGCCGCGCTCACCCTTGCTGGCTCGGTCGCTGTCGCGCTGACGGCCACAACCCGTCCCGCCCATGCCCAGGGTGCCGAAATAGAAGCGGCCAAGTCCGCCGGCGTTGTTGGCGAGCAAATCGATGGCTATCTCGGCTTTGTGAATGACGGGCCCGTGGATGCCTCGCTCATTCGGCGGGTGAACGAGATAAATGCCCGTCGCCGCGCGGTGTATGACGAGTTGGCAGGCGATGCCAATGTCACCACCGCCCAGGTTGCCCGGCTAACCGGGGAAAAACAGATCGAGCGCACGCCGGGAGGCCAGTTCTTCCTGAATGCAGACGGCATTTGGGAGCAAAAATCACCGTGAAGGCATCCATCGTTTTCACCATCGGCGCAGTAGCATTGTTCCTGATCTGCGCCGTCGGCGCTTTTCTCGCCAGCGGCATCGGCACGGGCGGCCTGCCCATGAGCCTGTGGCTTGCCTATGGGGTCGGGACCATTCTCACCATCACGGTTGGCGCAGGCCTGTTTGTCCTGACCTTCTACTCCGCCCGTAGTGGATATGATGATATCGACCGGCCCGAAGATGGTCCCACAGGTTAATTCTCATCCAGACTGGACGCGCCGGGCAGAGAATCTGTTAGAGCTGTTGAGTGATTCAGAAAGAAGGCTCAAGCCATGATCGATTCTGCTCTCTTGTCCGCCTATGTCGCCTCGCGCATTTGCCATGACCTGGTCTCGCCGGTCTCGTCCATCACCAATGCGTTGGACATGATCGATTCCCCCACCGATCCGGATATGCGCCAGATGGCGCAGGATCTTTTGCAGGATGGCGCCAAGAGCGCATCGGTGCGGCTGCAATTCCTGCGCTATGCCTTTGGTTCGGTCGGGCTCTCGGATGGCGCGGCCGATATTCATGAGGCCAAGAAGATCACCGAACAGTTTGTGGCGACCCACAAGCCGTCCGTGACCTGGGATATCGAGACCGAGCATTTGAGCTTTTCCCATGTTCGCCTGATGATGAACCTCGTTCTGATCGGAGTGGAAAGCCTGGCGCGTGGCGGCGTGATCAATGTCCGCATCCGCAACGAGCAAGCCGGCATGACCATCACCGTGAAGGCAAATGGCCTGCGTGCGCGTCTGCGCGACGACACCCGGTTTGCCCTGGCCGGGGAAACCCCGTCCGGTGGCTGGGAAGCGCGCAATATCCAGCCGCTCTTCGCCCGCATGATCGCCGAGGGCCTCGGTGCGGAACTCACCGTCGCACAGAATGAGGAAGAGATTATCATCATGGCCCAGCGCGTGCGGGCGGAGGGTTAAGGGCCCTTCGGTCCCAGACTCGACTGGGTCGCCGGATCCGGCGTTTTCGGCTTGAATTTGCACAGGTCCGCAATCACGCAACGCCAGCATTCCGGCTTGCGCGCCTTGCAGACATAGCGCCCATGCAGGATCAGCCAATGATGGGCGCCGAGTTTGAATTCCGCTGGCGTCACGCGCTCCAGGCTTTGCTCGACTTCATCCGGGTCTTTGCCCGGCGCCAGCCCTGTGCGGTTCGAGACGCGGAAAATATGCGTGTCCACTGCAATGGTAGGCTGACCGAAGGCTTCGTTCAGCACCACATTGGCGGTCTTGCGCCCGACACCGGGAAGCCGGATCAGCTCCTCACGCGTCTGGGGCACCTCACCACCGAACTCTGCCAACAGCATTTCGCTTAGCGCGATGACATTCTTGGCCTTGTTCCGCCACAGGCCAATGGTCTTGATGTGGCTCGCCACGCCGTCCTCGCCGAGGGCCAGCATCTTTTCCGGCGTATCGGCGATCTCGAACAGTTTCTTCGTTGCCTTGTTCACCCCGACATCGGTGGCCTGGGCCGACAGCGCCACGGCGACCACCAGCGTATAGGGGTTCACGAACTCCAGTTCGGTATGGGGATCGGGCCGGTCGGCCGAAAGCGCCTGATAAAGGGCATGGGCCTTGTCGCGGGCCATGGTGCGCGGCGCGCGTTTCTTCTTTCTTGGAGATGCCGGAGACTTTGCCATGGGGCATGGGTGTAAAGCGCCGTGCGAAAGGGGCAAGCCATGCGTGAATGCGCCTTGCCGCCGCACCGTGCTGGCCTAAACTGATGACGATGACAGAGCCTGCCAACGAAATCATTTATATGGATGCGGTGCTGACGCCGAATGCCTCGCTCAGCCCCCATGCGTTCAGATTGGTCATGGGGCTCGCCATCGCCATGAGTCTTGTCTCCAGCCTGATGTTCACGCCCATGGGCGCCTGGCCAGTGATGGGGTTTTTCGCGCTGGATCTCTTCGCGATCTGGTTCGCCTTTCGATGGGTGCGCCGCCGCGCGCGCCAGGAAACCCGTGTGCGCGTCACCGCAAACCGTATCCTGATGCATCATCGCGATGGTGAGGGGCGGGAAAAGCGCGCGGAAATTCCCTCTGCCTTCGCAAGGGTGGAACTCGACGAGCCAGTGCGTCCGACCAGCTGGCTGCGCATCGAGCACGGCCGCACTGCCTATATCATCGGCCGTTTCCTGACTCCGAAGGAGCGCAAAACCCTCGCCGAAGGCCTGCGCAATGCGCTTCAGCGCGCGCGGTCAGAGCGCCATTCGGCCTGATCCGAACAGGTAAGAGCACCGCAAAACAAAAAAATGACGCCGGCGTCATAGTTTTTCTCAAAACTGTGTGCTAGGTTCCCCTGGAAAGAGAAGTGCGCTGCACGAAGCGCGCCTTTGCGCCAGGATTTTAGGAGGACTGAAATGGCGGATACCATCCACAAGGTTGAGCATGGGCTTGAGCGCCCGGTAATCTCCAAGCGCCCACCGCTGCACGAGACTTACCTGGAATTCGGCGCACCTGTACCGGATGCCTATTCCGTTCCGATCGACCGGCTGACGATCACTGATCCGGAGATCTGGCGTCAGGGCGCCTATTGGGACCGGTTCAAGCGCATGCGTGATGAGGCACCGCTGCACTGGACCCCGGACAGTTTCTCCGGGCCGTTCTGGTCGGTCACCCGTTATGAAGACATCCGGGCCGTGGATATCGACCATAAGCGTTTCTCTTCCAGCTGGGAGCATGGCGGCATTGTTCTCGGCGAATCCATTCCCGATTTCGAACTGCCCATGTTCATCGCCATGGATGAGCCGCGCCATTCCGAGCAGCGTAAGACCGTGCAGCCCGCCGTTGCGCCGAACATGCTGAAGGAATTTGAGCCGCTGATCCGCAAGCGCACCCAGGACCTGCTCGATAGCGTGCCGGTGGGCGAGCCGTTTGACTGGGTCGACACGGTCTCGATCGAGCTGACCACCATGATGCTCGCAACCCTGTTCGACTTCCCCTTCGAGGATCGCCGCAAACTGACACGCTGGTCAGATGTCGCCACCAACCAGCAGGATCCGGATATCTGCCCAGGCGGCGAGGAGCAGTGGAAAGCCGAGCTGATGGAATGCCTGACCGTGTTCATGGAGATCTTCCAGGACCGCCAGCGCAACCCCCAGAAGAATGATCTGATCAGCCTGCTGGCCCATGGCGAGAAGACCCGCAACATGGTGCCCATGGAACTGCTCGGGAATGTCATCCTGCTCATCGTGGGCGGCAATGACACGACGCGCAATTCCATGACCGCCTCGGTCTATGGTCTGAACAAGTTTCCCGGTGAGTATGACAAGCTGAAGGCCGACCCCTCGCTGATCCCGAACATGGTATCAGAAGTGATCCGCTGGCAGACCCCGCTCGCCTTCATGCGCCGCACCGCGCTGGAAGACGTGGAAATGCACGGCCAGACCATCAAGAAAGGCGACCAGATCGCCATGTGGTATGTCTCCGGCAACCGCGACGAGCGTTTCTGGGAAGAAGATCCCAACCGTCTGATCATCGACCGCCGCCAGGCGCGCAACCATCTCTCCTTCGGCTTTGGTATTCACCGCTGTGTCGGTAACCGCTTGGGCGAATTGCAGCTGCGCATCCTGTGGGAAGAGATCATGGCGCGCTTCTCCCATATCGAAGTGCTGGACGAGCCGAGCCTCACCTCCGGCGCCTTCGTGAAGGGCTACACCTGGATGCCGGTGATCTGCCACCCGAAATAGGGCTGATGGCACTGACCGAATTCACAATTCGACATGACTGGCGCGCGGGAGACCGTGAGCTGGTCATGGATCTGCACCGGCGCGGATATCTCAATCATGATCCGCGCTTCTCGCCAGCGCATATCGACGCCATGACCGAGAGCGTCGGCCGCATGCTGGATGAGGTCGATCTCGCCAGTGTCTCAGACCATCGGGTCTGGTTCGCCGAACTGGGCGGCAAGACTGTGGGCTGCACCGCGCTATTGCGACGGGGCGATCGCGGCCAGTTGCGCTGGGTGATTACCTTGCCGGAAGCGCGCGGCCGGGGGCTCGGCCGACGCTTTATGGAACTTGCCGTGGCACACGCCAAGGCGCTGGATCTCTCAGACATCTATCTCTTGACCGTGGACGGGCTGACTGCCGCCCGGACGCTCTATTCCGCCTTTGGTTTTGTGACGATCCGGGAAGAAACCGCTCCCATGTGGTTCGGAAGCGGCACCGAGATCGAAATGGTCAAACCGCTGCGCGGACAAAGCCTAGACGAGTTTCAAACGGTGCAGGGGCCGTCCCACGCTTCCTGATACAAGGGCCGCGAGCACCGCCGGGGCTGGCGGCACCCTTGAAAGCGGGGCGGCCACCCAATCGCGCAAGGCTGGCAACAGGCTGCCGCGCGACTGATAGACCGGTGTGAACAGGAAGCTCATTACCTGATAGAGGCGCACATGCGTGCTGCGCCGGTCGAGATAGTCTGCCAGTGCGGCTGGCAGATTCCCGGGATGGGCGCGCAGACCCAGATACAGCCCATACGCATCCAGCAGCGCCATGTTTGCCCCCTGGCCCAATTGTGGCGAGGTTGCATGCCAGCTGTCACCGATATGGACGAGCTTCCCTTCAACCGGACGCGGCCAGGTGCGGTGGCGATAGCGCGCGAAAGTCAGATCTTCCATGCCGAGTTCGCTCACCAGCTCAGCCGTTTCCGGCCAGAGCATTTCCGCCTGCGCCTGCCAGGCCGAAAGCCCGCGCGTTTTCCACTCGCCATATGCATCGCCTTCCAGTGACCAGAAATAGGTCGCGGTCGGACCCGTGCCGGCCTCTGGCACTCCGGATGGCATGATCCCCGTCATCTGGCGCGCGGTGCGGTAGCGTTGTTCCAATGCCGTATCGTTGAACGCCTCCCCTTGCGGCCAGGGGACACTGGCCCAAAGCGCGCCAAAGGGCAAAGCGGTGCTCACATCCATGCTCAAAGGCGAGTTCGCTCCAAGCCCGTCTACAATCAAATCAAACGGGCCGAGCCGCCGGCCTGCACGGCAAAGCAGAGCGCCACCCTGCGCATCCACACCCGTGATGTCTACACCGCCCGTAAAAGCCGCACCCGCCGTGCAGGCAGCCTCATACAGCAACGTAAAAAGGGCCGATCTCTGTATCCCGATCGCGCAGAGGCTCGCACTCAGGGCCTTGAACCGCACATCAAGAACAGTCCGCCCCGAAGGCACACTGCGTCCGAACAGGCGATTGATCACGGAACCTCGGGCTTCCGCTTGCGCCCGCAAGCCCATCGCGGCGAGAACCGTCAAGCCGGTCTCTTGAAGCATCAAGCCTGAGCCAACGGGCGCAGGCGTCTCGAACTGATCGAAGATCTCAACCTGATATCCCTCGCGCGCCAGAAGTGCGCCAACCGCCAGCCCGCCCACGCCCGCTCCGGCAATCGCAACCTTCATCACGCCCTCCTAGCCCCAAAAAATTGGCCAGGAACGAATATGGCAAACGCGCCTTAACCAAATATCGAACATTATCAGGTCTATATGCGACATGGGTAGATGAGTAGAGTGCGAAAGCCAAAACAATGAGCGCAGCAGTAAAACGACAAGACACACAGTCAGGACTGAATACATCTGAGGTCGATCCGCAGCACCGGGAGGTCTATGCTTACGCCGGTGAAGCGTTCCAACTGATCGACCAGCACAAGACCCCGCCATATCCGAGTACTTTCGCGCTCTGGTATGCGTATGTCTCGAAGGCCAATGAAAGTCTGGTCACCAGTGTCGACGACATGATCAAGCGTGGATCTGTGCCCAGCCCCTATGAAATCAACGAGATGTGCAAGGCGCATCTGAGCGATCGCAAAGCTGAGGAAGCCCAGCAGGAAATCAGCCGCGACTTTCAGCACGAGCTGGCTGGTGTTCTGGACCTCATCCAGGAAAGCGTCGACAGCAGTGACAAGTTCCAGGCCGCACTGGGCAAGATTGAGGAGGGCCTGCCAGAGGCCGGCGCGCCCGACCGCGTGCAACTGCTCCTCTCGCGCTTGATGGCTGAAAACCAGCGCATGGTGAGCCAGACCCAGGAGCTCAACAAGGGCCTGCGCGAATCCCAGAAACAGATCGAAAAGCTCAATGACGAGCTGGAAGATGTGCGCAATCTCAGCATGCGCGATGCCCTGACCGGCATTGCCAATCGCCGTGCCTTCGATGCCCGGATCGATGCGGAGCTCGCCCAGGCCGAGGCCAGCGGCAGCGCGCTCTGCCTGGCCCTGGCCGATATTGACCGGTTCAAGCGCGTCAACGACACATTCGGCCATCGCATTGGCGATGAAGTGCTGCGCATCTTCGCTTCGGTCATCGGCGAGAACATCAAGGGCCAGGACCATGCCGCCCGCTATGGCGGGGAAGAGTTCGCCATCATCCTTCCAAAGACGCAGATATCCGCAGCCTTCCACCTGATCGACAAGATCCGTGTGGAGTTCTTCAGCAAGGAACTGGTCCTGCGCAATTCCGGCAAAACGCTCGGCAAGATCTCAGCCTCCTTCGGCATCAGCATGTTCGAACCGGGCATGACGGCCCGCGATATGATCGAGCACGCCGACAAGAAGTTGTATGAAGCCAAGAATTGCGGGCGCAATCAGGTCCGTGCGGAAGGCGTGAACTAGAACGTTGACTCGCTGCAATGCGCGAAGTGCCAGCTGTTCTGACGCGTCTCATCGGCAAGTGAAATCACCGCCACCAGCGCATCGCTCTCGCGGGCATATCGGATGCGCTGGGGATAATCGTGGGCCGGATTGAGGAACACCACTTCACCCTCGGACATGGATACCATTGGAAACGGGCTCGGCCCGACACCCGCCGGATAGGCATAGAAGGCAGGCGTCTCCAGCTCGATCCGCGTCTGCTCGAAGAACACCACTTCGCCGTCCTGACTCATGGTGGCGAAGCCAAACAGTAAGTTCTTCCCGCCGCGCTGCCACACCTCGCGATAGGACCCGTCCTCGGTTATCCAGCAGCCCTCCAGCCAGGCAAGCGGCAGGACATCCTCGACCACCTCTTCCGGGTCGGGAATGGGGAGGGGTGTCGGCCCGGCGGCGCAGGCGGCGGCCAGGGCAGACACCATTAGAAGCAAAAGGCTGCGCAGCATGTGCGCAAATTTACAGGTGAGGCGCCAACCGCGCCAGCGAAATTCGCTTTTGGAGATTTCAGGCCTTATTCCGCGGCCGTTTTCTCCGCCTCGCGGGCCGCACGCAGAGTCTCTGCCTTGGCTTCCACTTCGCGAACAATATGCTCGACCATTTCGTCATTGGAGACTTTGTGATGCGGCGCGCCGGCATGGTACATCATGCCAGCTTCCTTGCCGCCGCCGGTAAAGCCGAGATCGGTCAGCGAGGCCTCGCCGGGGCCGTTCACCACACAGCCGATGATCGACAGCGAAATCGGCTCTGAGATATGCGCCAGGCGCGCTTCCAGCGTTTCCACGGTCTTGATCACGTCAAAGCCCTGCCGCGCGCAGGAGGGGCAGGCGACAATATTCACACCACGCGTCCGAAGGCCGAGTGATTTCAGCATCTCGAAGCCGACCTTCACTTCTTCCACTGGGTCAGCAGAGAGCGAAACACGGATCGTGTCGCCAATCCCGGCCCAAAGCAGCGCGCCCATCCCGATGGAGGATTTCACCGTTCCCGTGCGCAGCCCGCCGGCTTCGGTGATCCCCAGATGCAGCGGCGCATCGGTGACCTCGGCGAGTTGCTGATAGGCCGCCACGGTGAGGAACATGTCGGAGGCTTTCACCGAAATCTTGTACTCATGGAAGTCCAGATCATCGAGAATGCGGGCATGATCGAGCGCGCTTTCCACCATGGCATCGGGGCAGGGCTCACCATATTTTTCGAGCAGATGGCGCTCCAGAGAGCCGCCATTCACGCCGATCCGGATCGAGCAGCCATTGGCCCGCGCCGCAGCGACAACCTCTTTCACGCGGTCCTGCGAACCAATATTGCCCGGATTGATCCGCAGGCAGGCCGCCCCGGCATCGGCGGCTTCCACGCCGCGTTTGTAGTGGAAGTGAATATCAGCGACGATCGGCACCGGGCTCTCCCGGCAGATTTCAGACATTGCGGCGGTGGCCTCCACCGTCGGACAGGAGACGCGGACAATATCGGCCCCGGCTTCGGCGGCGCGTTTGATCTGATCTATCGTGGCCACAGCGTCTTCGGTCGGGGTATTGGTCATGGTCTGCACGGCGATAGGCGCATCGCCCCCCACCGGAACGCGGCCGACCATGATCTGGCGGGACTTTCGCCGCTCAATACTGCGCCAGGGGCGGATGGGATTGTGGCTCATGGCTTGGATCTCACCTTTGTGGCCTCATCGCTTAAGGCCTTGTGTGAGGGGGAATTGCGCCGGGGTAAAGGCGACGCAGCACCGCGCCGCACCTCGCATTAACGTGAGGGCTGTCCGGCGCCGGCCGCGGCCAGGGCCGGGGTCGCCACTTCTGCCGCGCGGGCCGCGGCGCTGTCCACGCTGGCGGCATATACGGCTGTGTCCGCCGGGCCCAGTGTACCAATCACAAGATCTCCGACCCGCCACTCAAAGGCCGCGCCATTGCGGGCATTGATCGTCCAGCCGGCACCAATCCGCGGTGCATAGGTCTCACCTGCACGCATCACGCGCGAGCGATAGAGCGTGCCATCGGCGCCGCGAATCTCGACCCATCCGTCGGAAACAGCCACCAGGATGAGCTCCAGGCTCTCCACTTCCAGACGTTCGGGCAGGGGCACATCGGCAAACAGGCTCTCACGCGCGCCGTTCAACGGTTCGCCAGCCTGTATTTGCGGGCTTGTTTCCCTGTCAGAGTTCATCAGTGGCAACACAAGGCTGCCCGCCAGGCCACAGCCCATCAGCGCAACAGCGGCCAGCGCCGGCATGCGCCAATTCATTTGACGCGCCACACGCGGCTCGATCGGTGCAATCGGCGCGGATTTGGTAACGGTGGCAACCGCGCCGCAATCGCCGGTATATTCACTCACAAGCTGGTCACCATCCAGGCCCAGACGCTTGGCATAGGCGCGCAGGAAAGGCGTGAGATAGCCTGATGGAAGCGTGCTGGTCTCCATCCGCTCAATACCCATCAAATAGGGCTTGGAGATGCGAATTTCCTGCGACACCGCCTCAAGACTCAGCCCCATATGCTCGCGCACCTGACGCAGGGCCTGACCGATGCGAAGGTCTGAAGTTTCCGCGCGCAGCTTGGCGTAAAACTCGGCCGCTGTGAGTGGCGCAGGGGCTGGCTCCGGCGTCTCACTTGCGAAGGCGTGCGGCTGGGAAGGCAAGTCTGTACGTGCCGTACCGCCATTCTCAGGCTGGGACTCCGCAGCCGGGGGGAATGGGGTGTGTGCGTTCTGGCGCTCGTCTGACATCTGCATCGCCTTGCCGCTTTTGCGGCGAAATCCTGTAGGACGCACACCAGTGCGCCAGTTTATGCCCTGAGCCCTATTCGCTTTTATACGACGCGAGTGTGGCAATCAATTGAGAGAGGCATCCACACCTAAATCGTCAAACAAGGCTAACACTTCCTTACGAAGGTCTCCATGACCTGTTGGGAGAAGTGTGCAAAGCGCATGCCCCAATCGCGCGAGATGGACCGAGCGTATCGCCTTTTTGACCGGCCCGATCTGAGCGGCTGGCATGGAGAGCGTGTGAAACCCCAGCGCCGCAAGGCAAAGCGCCTGGACAGGATCGCCACTGGCCTCGCCACAAATCGAGATCGGCAGATCAAGCTTGCGGCAGGTTTCAGCCACCTCGGCCAGGAAACGCATGGCCGGCCGGCTGACCATATCGTACCTTTCCGAGACTTTCGGGGTCATCCGGTCTGCCGCGAAGAAGAATTGCATCAGGTCATTGGTCCCGACCGAAACGAAATCGGCCTCTCCGGCTATTTCTGTCAGGCAGTAGGCGAATGAGGGCGCTTCCAACATCGCGCCCACTTTCAGCGTCTCCGGCGGGACAAAGCCACGCGCCGTGCTCCATTCCAGTTCCTGCATCAACAGGGCCTTGGCCTCGAAGAACTCTTCCGGGATCGTCACCATGGGGAACATCACCCGCAGTTCCCGGCCCGAAGCCGCGCGCACCAATGCGCGCAATTGACGGCGGAACAGGCCGCGCGTGTCGAGCGCGAACCGGATCGAGCGCCAACCCAGCGCCGGGTTTTCTTCGCGCGCCTGATTGAGATTGGGCAACATCTTGTCGCCGCCCAGATCCACGGTACGGAAGATCACCGGCTTGGTGCCCAGCTTGTCGAGGACTTCGGTATATAGCGAGATCTGCTCGCCAAGCGGCGGCAGGGTTTCCGAGACCAGGAACTGGAACTCGGTGCGGAAAAGGCCGATACCATCGGCGCCGGCATCTTCCACCGTATCCAGATCCAGCGCCAGACCGGCATTGACCATCAGCTGGATGCGCTGCCCATCCAGGCTGACCGCCGGCAAATCGCGCATGGCCCGGTAAACCGCCTGGCGCTCGCTGCGCAGGGCAATCCGATCGGCATAGGCGGCCTTGAGCGCATCATCAGCACGCAAATGCGCCTGGCCCTCTTCAGCATCAACAATGATCGGGTCACCCTCTTCCACCAGCGTGGTAAGGCCCGGCAAATTGCCCAGGGTCGGAATCTCCAGGGCACGCGCCACGATGGCTGCATGCGACGAAACCGAAGCCTCCTCGATCAGGATACCGGCCAGACCGCTGCCGCGATATTCGAGGAGATCCGCCGGGCCGAGCCGGCGTGCGATGATCACCGGCGGCGGGCCCTCCGGGTTGACCTCAAGTTTTATCTTTTCCGTACCACCGAGAATACGCAGCAAGCGGTTGTCGAGATCCTCAAGATCAAACAAGCGCTCGCGCAGATAGGCATCGGTGGCGCTTTCCAGCCGTGCGCGGTGTTCACGCCGGGCGCGGTCGACGGCCGCCTCGGCGGTCAGCCCGCCTTGCACACCCTCTAGCAAGCGATCGGTCCAGGCCGGATCATGGGCCAGCAGGCGATAGGTCTCCAGCACTTCGCGCGGTTCACCCATCAGCGCGCCGGCATCGATCGCCACCATGGCATCGACAGAGACGCGCAGCTGCTCAAGGGCCTTGCTCAGACGTTCGCTTTCGCCCTCGCTATCGCTGGAGAAGAATTTCGCGGCCGGCACCACGGGGTCGTGGAATACCGCGCGCCCAATCCCGATGCCGCCGCACAGGGAACGTCCGCCCAGCGTGTTCGGCCGGCCATTTTGTTCATCGGCCTCAGCCGCCTTGCGCGTCTCGATGAGATTGGCAAGCACCTCGGCCAGCACCATGGCGATGGTCTGCAGGGTTTCGATCTCATCTTCGCCATAGGCGCGCTCTGTGCGATTCTGGACCGTCAACACGCCGGTGACACGGCCATTGCGCAGGATCGGCACACCGAGAAAGGCGTGATACGGGTCCTCTCCCGTTTCGGGCCTGTAGGAAAACGCCGGATGACGCGGAGCATCCTGGATCGCCAGAGGCTGGGCCGACACCGCGATCTGACCAACCAGCCCCTCATCGGGATGCAGGCGCGTTCGCGTCACCGCCTCTGCGCGCAATCCCTCCGTCGCCACCAGCTCCAGCATATTGTCGGCGGTGCGCAGATAGATCGAGCAGACATCGGCGACCATCGTGCCGGCCACCAGCTTGACCACCTTCGCCAGTCGCTCTTCCGCATCGCCGCCCGCGGCCATCATCTGGCGCAGGCGGTTCATCAGAAGGCGCGGGGCAGAATAGGTCTCTGGCATGTCCTGTCGTGATGTGGGGACGCGACTTAGGCCGCGTCAAGTTCAAAAGCGGTGTGCAGCGCACGCACAGCCAGTTCAGTATAAGCCGCCTCGATCAAGACGGAGATCTTGATTTCCGATGTGGCGATCACGTCAATATTGATACCCTTTTCATACAGGGCCTGGAACATGGTCTCGGCCACGCCGGTATGACTTTTCATGCCAACGCCGATGATCGACACCTTGGCCACGTCACGATTGACCTCAAGGCGCTCAAACTCGATGTCGGCCTGATGCGCGCCGAGGGTTTCCACCGCAATCTGGCTGTCGCGATCCGTGCAGGTGAAAACCATGTTCGCCTGATTTTCCCCGCGGGCATTTGCCTGGACAATCATGTCGACATTCACGCCCTTGGCCGCCAGCAGGGAAAAGATCCGCGCCGACACACCGGGCCGGTCGGCCACACCGAACAGGGTCACCTTGGCCTCGTCGCGCGAATAGGCCACGCCGCTGACAACCTGCTTTTCCACGATTTCATCCTCCGAACAGACGAGCGTCCCCGGATTGGGGGCATCCGGCGCCAGGAAGCTCGAAAGCACCCGCACCGGGACATTATGATTCATCGCAAGCTCCACAGACCGGGTCTGCAGAACCTTGGCCCCCAATGAGGCCATTTCCAGCATCTCTTCATACGAGATGCGTTCCAGTCTTTGCGCCTTGGGCACGATGCGCGGGTCTGTGGTGTAGACCCCGTCCACATCGGTATAGATATCGCAACAATCGGCGCCCAGCGCCGCGGCCACCGCCACCGCGCTTGTGTCAGAGCCCCCACGGCCCAGCGTGGAGATGCGGCGCTCCTCGGTCACGCCCTGGAACCCGGCGACCACGGCGATCTCGCCGCTATCGACAGCATCGGGCAGGCCAGACTCCACAAAGCCTTCAATGCGCGCGCGGCCATGGGCCGGATTGGTGCGCATCTCCAGCTGCCAGCCAAGCCAGCTGCGCGCTTTCAGGCCGCGCCGGCGCAGGGCGAGCGCCAACAGTCCCGCCGTCACCTGCTCGCCGGAGCTGACAACCACGTCATACTCATCATCAAACCCGTCGGCGATCAGCGCCTCGCCTGCTGCGCCACGGGCATAGCCAACCAGCTTGTTGGTCTCGCCCGCCATGGCCGAGACCACGACCGCGAGGTGTTCCCCCTTTGCGGCACGCGCGGCCACCAGATCAGCCACATGGGCGATCCGGTCCAGGTCCGCGACGGAGGTGCCGCCAAATTTCAGTACTGTTCGCCGCATTGCTCTTTCGCACGGACCTCCCATGTCTAGCGCATCACGCTTTCTAGGCTGCGCAGGCGGCCTTTAGCAAACCGGAAGGCAAAACCAATGGGTCAGACCGACACCGAACGCCTGCACACCCTCCATACGCCCAGCATCGACCCAGAGGAAGTGGCAAAATTTACGGCCATGGCGGCGGACTGGTGGAACCCGAAAGGCAAGTTTCGACCGCTGCATAAATTCAATCCTGTCCGGCTTGGCTATATCCGCGATGCGGCGGTGGCGCATTTCGGGCTCGATCCGGCGGCACGTCGGCCCCTGGACGGGCTCACCTTGCTTGATATCGGTTGCGGCGGCGGCCTGGTCAGCGAGCCGATGACCCGGCTCGGCGCGCGCGTGACCGGCGTGGATGCCTCAGAGGCCAATATCAAGACCGCGATGACCCATGCCGAGCAGGGCGGGCTGGAGGTGGATTACCGCGCCGGCACCGCCGAGGCCCTGATCGAGGCGGGCGACGGCCCCTTCGATATCGTCCTGAATCTGGAAGTCGTGGAACATGTCGCCGATCCTGGCCGGTTCCTGGCCGATACGGCTGGGCTTGTTGCGCCAGGCGGACTGATGATTGTCGCCACGCTGAACAAGACACCCAAGGCCTTTGCCCTGGCCGTGGTGGGCGCGGAGTATGTCCTTGGCTGGCTGCCGCGCGGGACCCATGACTGGTCAAAATTCCTCAAGCCGGATTTTGTCAACGATGCCCTGGAACGCGCCGGCCTGGAGACCGACCCGCCACAGGGGGTCAGCTATAGCCCCCTGGCAGACCGCTGGAGCCTCTCCGCAGATACGGATGTGAATTACATGATACAGGCGAGGCGCCCGAAATGAGCCATGTACGCCCTGACGAAATTCTCGACTTCTGGATCGGTTCGGCTGGCCATGATGCGACCGCGCTGGAGGAACGAATGACTCTCTGGTTCGGCAAATCCGACACCGTGGACGCTGAAATACGCGCTCGTTTCCTGCCCACACTGGAACATCTTGAGGACGGATTGGCTGAGGACTGGGCCGGGCGGGGGCCCCGGACGCGGCTTGCCGCTGTCATCGCGCTCGACCAGTTCCCGCGCAATATCTTCCGCGGCACAGCGCGCGCCTTCGCCTATGACCGGCTCGCCCTTGGCGTGGTCAAGGACGGGCTCATGTCACATGCCGATGAGGAGCTGACTGAACCGGAGCAGGTCTTTTTCTACTTGCCGCTGGAGCATTCCGAGAGTCAGGCCGACCAGGCACTATGCGTCTCCCTGATGGAGAAACTCGCCCGCAGCGCGCGGCCCGCCTTCAAGACGTTTGCCGAGAAGACTTTGGATTTTGCTTACCGCCACAAGGCGGTGATTGACCGCTATGGCCGTTTCCCACACCGCAATCATGCACTTGGCCGGGAAAGCACCGCCGAAGAAGAGGCTTATCTGGCCCAACCCGGAGCAGGGTTTTAGCGCGGCTTTATTTCAACTCTCGCCCTTCAGGAGCGTGGCGAGTTTTTCCTCCAGCTCCCGGTCTTCTTCCTCACCCAGAACGATCTCATCTTCAGGCTCGAATTCCGGGCCTTCCTCGGCATAGGGGTCCGGTTTCTCGTCTGGAGGTGGCGCATCCTCAGAACTGACCTCATCGGTCTCCGCAACCTCCTCAGGCTCGGGCTCCGGCGGATCGGTGCTCAGCTTGACAGTGTCGGTATCGAGATCGAACGTGCCGACAATCTCGAAGTCAGCCGTGTCAATCTTGGTGCGGATCGTGTCGCGGATTTTCTCCAGAACCGCGCGATTGTCATCCACCAGATCGACCTGGCGGCCATCGGAAGCGCCGATGCGCAGGCGATGAAACACCTCCACCTTGCGCATGGCCATGGCCAGCTGCACCGCCAACCAGGCGCTCGCCAGACAGGCAATCAGCGTCACCCAGGCGACCAGGCTGGTGATCGAGACAAACCCGGCCCCACCCGCCACGATGGCGAAACAGATCATCGAAATCAGAAAGCTTATCAGGCCGAGCCCAACCCACAGGCCCGTGGCCTGGCGGTTCTTTTCGGTGCGGTAGGGCAGGAAGCTTTCATCCTCGATCGCCATGGTGGCGATATTCTCGATCGTGACCGTATCATCGCCCATTTGCAGCGAATGACGAAAGAGTTCGCCCCGCCGCGCGCCGGTCTGATCGAGATTCAAGCGATCCATGCCACGCCTTTCCACTAAGATGTCTGTAGGAAATATCCTGGCCAGCGCAAGTGGAAATGCCTTTTTCACGTATGCATGGCAAAGTCTTTAGCGCGTATCGCGCCTCACACGGTCGCTATCGAGCAGGCGGTCAATGGCCGCCGCATCGTCATAGCTATCATCCGAAACGAAGTGTAATTCGGGTGTGAACTTCATGTCGATCTCACGCCCCAACCGCCCGCGCAGGAAGCGTGAGGCACGGTTCAGCGCCTCCGTCACCGTCTTGCGCCGCTCTGCATCATCCACACCCAGCGGCGCGCAAAACACAGTTGCCTGTTTGAGATCAGGAGAGCAGCGCACTTCGCCCACTGTCACAGAGACATCCTCCAGCGCGGGATCGCGAAATTCCTCGCGCGAGAGGATATCGACAAGGGCATGACGCACCAGCTCGCCGGCGCGAAGCTGGCGTTGGGAGGGCGGTTTTCCGGCGGGATTGGATCGCGTGTTTCGAGGCATCCAGGCAATATAGGACGGATCAGTCCAGGCCGCGAGCGCTGAGGCACTCTAGAAATGCAGTTCGCGCGTCCTTGTCGCCCGCGAACCAACGATCGGGGATGACCAGCGCATCCGCGCCATCCACCATCACGGCGATGTATCCGCGTTTCACATGGACCGCCGTCACAGCATC
>JALEGE010000142.1 GCA_022760335.1 Hyphomonadaceae bacterium | reverse complement strand
GGTGGCGACCCACAGCCAAGCGAGGGCGACTATTCAACCCTGCAGGCTTTGACTGCTTTCTCATCGACCGGTTTTGTTGACTCCAACCTGGTCCTGTATGTGGGCGTATCAAGTTTTGCTGTAACGCCGAATGGTCCCACACAGAGTGAGGCACTCTACGCTTTCACCGATGATGCGTATAATCCCGACGGCACGCAGGATGGAACGCGCGTAAACCCTGACGGTTCATCGGGCTGCAATATCTAGTCTCGGCAAGGAAGGTGGGTGGGCCAGGATGGACACCAGACACGTATTGACGCCTCTCGGCGCACTCACCTTGTGGCTGCTTGCGGCATGTACTGCAGAGCCACAGTCCTCTCCGGCGCCGCAGAGTCATGAGCAGGCCCCACCAATTGATCTGACAGACAAGGATGAGGACACGACGAGAGATATCTCACTTCCAGTCTTGCGTGATCCAACGCTCAGGACTGACGAACAGATACGCTTCATGTTCTATCAAAGTGCAGTGGTGCCAGCCTTGACCACGCTCGACACCCGGCAGGATTGGCATGTGGCAGAGGCCCCAGTTGCAACGCTTGAATGTTCTCAGACCAGGTATGAAATCTCTTTTCCGGTGACGCGACAAGACGAGCTTGAAGGCACCTTGTGCCGGTCTGATTCTTCGCCGGTGCGCAGGATTTTGAAACTTGGTGACCGGAATATTCAAACATACCGAATTGGCTCGGGTTCATCTGAGATCGCCGCGGATATTTGTATCTCTGACCTGTTGGAGGACGCAAAGCTCCTGCAAACAGTATCTTATTTCTGTGGGGCCGGTTTTCTTCGGGTTCGCGTCCAGGTCCTCAGGGAAACGGATTTTAACGGCCAGATCATCGCCCAGAGCAGCGACCAGTTTGTTCTAGAGGTTGGCGATGAAGATCTGAGGGCAACACTGAAGCTTCATTCCGATGATGCCCGCGTCATACAAGCCAACAGAAGCACGCTTCAAACAGGCAGCACCTGTGGAGACAGAGTGTACCCGTGCAGTGACGCAGAACGCGCGGCGGGGCTGGCAGAGCATCGAGATCAGGTCGCAGCCAGGCTGGAAGCCGCTCAATGAGCTGTTTCCGGGGGTCCGTGGCGTGGCAAGCTGTCTGTGCCTCTTTGTGCGGGATCCAGAAGTTTTGAGTAGACGTCTCGATCTCGAACAGCTTGGCCGATCTGCTTTGCTGTCGAAACTGGAAGAGCGCGTTCAAGATCTCCTCGCCTTATCCCCGGTTCCCGAGCCTGGGTTTGAGATCCGGTGTGCGGCCTTGGACTTATGTGAGCTGAAAATCGATGATCCACTGTTCTCGGCTGGGCCAAGTAAGGCCCCGCCGAGTTCGAGCTTGCTCGCCATAGAGTCTCAGAGTTGCCTTGTGGGCGTTGCGCGTGAAAGTTGGGATTTGCCCTGCACAGGGGGCAGTTTATTGCGAGATCTTGAAAAGATCGCGTCGATAATCAACGCAAAGCCAATGTCGTTGCGCCCTGATGCCGCCTGCGCTTACGATGTGCGAACAGGCCTGATCACATACAAGTACCCTTCCCCACATGATCTCCCCAAGTATCTGGAGACAGTCGCCCAATTGACCGACAAACCAGTGCTTGCCACTCACCCTGTAGCCTCCGCTGTCATCAATTGGCTGTTTTTGTATCGGTTGCATCCCTTTACGGATGGCAATGGAAGACTGACGCGTGTTTTGAGCAATCACTTTCTGCGGAATTTTGGCCTGGTCGAGGCGCCGAAAGTGTTCGTTTCTGCTCCCCTGTTCGCCAATGGTCGCGCGATTGGACCCGCGATACGGGCGTCAGCAGGCCAGGACGAGCTGCTTATTGCGCGCCTCATGATGATTGTTGAGAAGGCGCTTCAACTCGCGCAAAACTATTCATAGCTCGGTTATTGTACGGTTCTGAGCGGTTCAAGCAGCCAATCCCAAAGCCGTCGCTTTTCCAGGACAATATCTGCCGTAAGCTCCATGTTCGACTGAGGGCTGATTGAACCTTTATGGGGCCTTTCGCTCTCATCCCCCAGGGAGACGACCACGCGGTAAAGCAATTCAGGTGATTGCGTCATGATGCCAAGTTCGTCTGGACGCAGGGCGCTCGGGGATGATGATTCCACAGTACCGTAAAACACGCCGTACTTTTGGTAAGGATACGCATCATACTTGATCTTCACCTCCTGTCCTGGCTCAACGAAGCCGATTGCACGCGAAGGCAAGTAGAGTTCTGCAACAAGTTCGGCATCGCCAGGCAAGATGCTCATAAGTGGCAATGCGATTTCAATCGCCTCGCCAGGCTTGACCTGGAGGGTTGAGACCTGCCCCGCCATGGATGCCAGTATGGTGTGTCTTGCGCCTGCGGTCGTCTGCCTCTTTTGCTGGTTCGCCTGGGTCAGGCGTTGCGCCAAACCGGATAAATCGCGTTCCAGGTCGCTGCGAATTCTTTCTGCCTCAATATCGAGGCGTGTTTGTGACAACTCCGCCCGCTCAATCCTCGCAAGCGTTTCAGCATGCAGGCTCTCAAGCTGTAGGCGCGCATCGCGACGCTGGTGATACTCCGTCTCGGCCACAAGCCCCTGGTCCAACAATTCCGTCAACGCCGCCTCGCGTTGACGTGCAGTATTCAACCGTTCAGCGATCAGGGCACGTTGGGCCTGGCCATCGGCCTTCTCCAGGTCGCTCTCGCGTCGCCGGGCCTCAATATCACGAAGCGCGATCTCAGCCGTAGATCTTGTGGCTGCCCGTTGTGCTTCCAGGCTGAAAATTTCTTCGTCGATAGCTGCGACCGTCGCCTGACTTAGCGCCGTCCCGTCCACCAGATAACGCTCACTGGTCAGCTCAATCAAAGGATCACCAAGCTCTACAAAGGCCTCATCGTGAACATAGACCTGTGTGGCGATGCCGGGCTCTTGTGCATAGACCTTTGTCTCGCCTGCCACCGGCACCAGCTTGCCACGAACAGTCTCGGTACGTGGTAGCTCTACTGTGAAGAGAAATATCATCACCCCGGCCATGAAGAAGGTAAGAAGCCAGGTGATGCGCGACCAGGCGGGCGGCATCACACCTGTCGGGCGCCCATAAACGCCAGCGCCACGCGCCTGCGCATCAAGCGCTTCTTCCCGAAAGAGATCACTCATAGCGAATGCTCCACCAATCGCTGAACCCACAGCTTGGCAGAAGCTTGCATGCGCGTCGATGGTGACTGTGATCCCGCACCCGGACAAAGTCCCGCCTGGCATCGGCTCATGGACTGCTGTGCCATGTCAGAGCCTTTTGGCCCTATTGACAGATCTCGCACCTGCATCAAAAAGCGCAGCCAGATGGTGCTCCCCTAACCGGGGGCTAAGAGGGAAGCCGGCGAAAATCCGGCGCTGTACCCGCAACTGTCAGCCAGGAGCTGATGGCCAATCAAGCCACTGGAACTTTCGGGTTCTGGGAAGGCGGCCAGACGCGTTGATCGGTGAGCCAGGAGACCTGCCATCGCGTCGTTCGTCCGGAGACCGGGGAAAGTCTCAGCGGGCGGGAAGGCACCCATGCCTCTCCTTTGTAGCGACCGTGAGAACAGGCTGGCCGCCCGCATGGGTTCCATGGGCCATACGTCGTTATGACCTGCACCTGCCTTTCGGGCGGCGGGGTGCGAAGGGGAATGAAAAGATGAATTCCTATAAGAGCGTCCTGCTCGGTGCTGCGCTTATCAGCGTCGCCGTGCCAGCATTCGCACAAGACAGTGATGGTGAGACCGTCACGCTAGGCACCGTCACGGTGGAAGGCTCGCGCCTCAATCAGACCGAGGCCGAAATCGGCTCGTCGGTCTCCATCATCACTGGCGAGGAAATCGAGACACTCGGCTTTGATTTCGCTCTCGATGCGGTCGCCTCTGCGCCGGGCGTGACGATCAACCAGAATGGCAGCTATGGCGGCGCGGCCAGCGTGCGCATTCGCGGCGCCTCCACCGGCCAGACCCTGGTGCTGGTGGACGGCGTGCCAGTGGGCGATCCGTCAGTGACCGATGGCGGCTTCAACTTTGCCTATCTGGATACAGCCGATATCGAGCGCATCGAGGTGCTGAAAGGCCCGCAATCGACCCTCTGGGGCTCGGACGCGATTGGCGGGGTGGTCTCCATCACCACCAAACGCCCGGATGAAGGCCTCGGCGGTAGTGTGTTCGGCGAGTATGGCTCGTTCAACACCTTCCGTGGCGGGGCTTCGCTGGGCAGCGGCAACGAGACAGGGGACTTTCGCCTCTCGGCCTCGGCCATCACCAGTGATGGCATCTCCAAGGCCGATGAGGCCAATGGCAACTCCGAAGAAGATGGCTATGACTCCCTGACCCTGTCGGGCAAGGGCGGGCTGAACCTGCCAGGCAATATCCGCCTGGACGGCACGGTGCTGTGGAACCAGGCGGACGCCGACTTTGACAGCTATGTCTTCGGCGCGCAGGGAAGTGTCGGCGACGGCGACGAGAGCACCGAAAACGAGACGCTTTCGGGCAATCTCCGTCTCTTGGTCCCTCTTTTCGGCGAGCGCCTGCAAAACGCGTTTCAAGTTGGCTATTCCGACATTGAGCGGGAAAACTTCACCAATGGCGCCTCAAGCTATTCCGCGGAAGGCGACCGCCAGATCTACCGCTACCAGGGCACGTTTACCCTCAATGAGATGAACAAGCTCGCCTTTGGGGCGGAGCGCGAGGAGACCACGGCCGATGGCCTGGACGCCTCCATTGATGGCCTGTTCGGTCTCTATGAGGTCAAGCCCGTCGAGGGCCTGACCCTGACCGGCGGTCTGCGCATGGACGAGCATGACACGTTCGGTTCGGAAACCACAGGCCGGCTCGCCGCCGCTTTCCAGCCGACTGAGCAGATTGTTTTGCGGGCAAGCTGGGGCCAGGGCTTCAAGGCGCCGAGCATCTTCCAGTCGACCTATATCTGCACCTTCTGCGGCCTCACCGAGCCGAATACGGACCTGAAGCCGGAAACGTCGGAAGCCTATGATATCGGCCTCGACTGGTTCTCCCCGGATGGCCGCGCGACCGCCTCCATCACCTGGTTCGACCAGGAGACCGAGAACATGATCGATTTCGATTTCTCGGCGGGCTACGCCAATATTGCGATGGTGAACTCCCAGGGTGTCGAACTCGCAGGCAGCTTCCAGGCGACCGACTGGTTCGGCATCTCTGCCAACTACGCGTACATCGATGCCGAGGATGGCAACGGCAATGAACTGAGCCGCCTGCCGGAACAGTCCGGTGACGTGACCTTGTCGCTCGACCCGGATGGCCCGCTCTCGGGCGCGGTTCTGGTGCGCTATAATGGCGAGGAGGCCAATACCGACGGCACAAGCCTCGACGGCTGGACCCGTGTCGATCTCACCGCCAGCTATGACATCAATGAAAGTGTCGAGCTTTATGGCCGGATCGAGAACCTGTTCGACGAGGATTATCAGCAGATCCTCGGCTATGGCACGCCGGGCCTGTCGGGTTCGCTCGGCCTGAGACTGCGCTACTAGCCCCATGTCGAGACTGGCGGTCCTTCTCCTCATTTTCGGCCTTGCAGGCTGTGGCGGGTCTCCCCCGCCGCAGGCCACCGATGTGGGCCGCCCGATGCGGATTGTCAGTCTCGACTATTGTGCCGACCAATATGTGTTGAAACTCGCGGACCGCGAGCAGATCCTCGCCATCTCTCCGGATGCGGTGAAGCCGTTTTCCTATATGCGTGAGACCGCCCAGAGCGTGCCCACCGTGCGCCCGATCGCGGAGAATATCCTGATTTTGAAGCCAGACCTGATCGTGCGCTCTTATGGCGGTGGGCCGAACGCGGGAGCTTTTTTCGAGCGCGCCGGCGTGCCGGTTCTGCAGGTCGGCTGGACCTCCAATCTCGGCCGTTCGGGGCCAGGCTCGATCCCGGATCTGATCGGGCATATGGCCGACGGCCTCGGCCAGGGCGCGCGCGGGGAGGCGCTCGTGGCCGAGTTCACCGCGCGCCTCGACGCGCTTGAACAGCGCTCCGAAGGCGGAGCAGCCCTTTACATGACCTCTTCCGGGGTCACGACCGGGTCAGGGTCGCTGATCCATGAAATGCTGCTCAAGGCCGGGTATGAGAATTTCGAGTCCCGCCCCGGTTGGCATGCCATCCCGCTGGAACGCCTTGCTTATGAACAGCCCGACCTGATCGCCGCCGCCTTTTTCGGGCGCGGTGACACGGCCCGCGATGCCTGGAGCCCGATGAAGCATCCCGTCGCGCGCCACCAGATAACGGACAAGCCGGTGGTGCCACTGGATGGCGCATGGACCGCCTGTGGCGCCTGGTTCATCCTGGACGCGGTTGAGGCCCTGGCTGAAGGAGCGGCGCAATGACCGCTGCCCGAATACTGATCCCGGGCCTGGTGGTCGCCACGCTTGCGGCCCTCTTTGCCGCCTGCCTGCTCGGTTCCACGCCGATGCCGGCCGGACGTGTCCTGGCCGCCCTGTTTGGCGGTGCGGATGCTGCAGACCGGCTGGTGGTCTGGCAGATCCGTCTGCCACGCGCGCTCGCCGCCTGGCTGGTCGGGGCAGCACTGGGCGTCAGCGGCGCGGCGCTGCAGGGCCTGCTTCGCAATCCACTGGCCGAGCCCGGCGTGCTCGGCGTCTCGGCCTCGGCCTCGCTGGCGGCGACCTTTACGCTCTATTACGGCCTGGCCGCGCTTTCGCCCTGGCTGCTCCCGATTGCCGCCATTCTGGGGGCGCTGGCGGCAACCGCCCTGATCGCCCTGGCCGCGATCCGCACGCGCTCGGTCGTCACACTGATCCTGATCGGGGTTGGCCTGTCGAGTTTCGCAGGCGCGGCCATGAGCCTCTTGATGAATCTCGCGCCCAATCCCTTCACCTTATCGGACATGATCAACTGGATGCTCGGCTCGGTTGCCAATCGCAGTTTCGAGGATATTGGCCTCGCCGCGCCTTTCTTGATCGCAGGCGCGGCCATCCTGCTTTTCTTCCGGCGCGGTCTTTCTGCCCTGACGCTCGGCGAGGAAGCCGCCAGCGGGATCGGCCTGGATCTCCGCCGCCAGCGCATCCTCACAGTGCTTGGCGCGGGGCTTGCCACAGGCGGCGCGGTGGCCCTTGCCGGTGCGATCGGCTTTGTCGGCATTGTCGCGCCGCATATTATCCGGCCCTTCGTGAAGCATGATCCAGCCCGTTCGCTCATTCCCTCGGCGCTGCTGGCCGGGCTGATCCTTGTGCTTGCCGATATCGGTGTGCGTATCCTGCCGACGACCAATGAGCTGAAGCTCGGCGTGGTCGCGGCCCTGATCGGCGCGCCGGCCTTTGTCTGGATCGCGATGCGGAGGCGCACACTGAATGGTTGAGCTGATCACACGCGATCTCACCGTGAAGGCCGCAGATGCCGTCCTTGTGCAGGAGGCAGACATGCGGCTTGCGCCGGGTGAACTCATCGCCCTGCTGGGGCCCAATGGCGCGGGCAAGACGAGCCTCTTGCGCGCTGCGCTCGGCCTGGAAAAGCGCGCTGGCGGCACAGCCACCCTGGACGGGGCGGACACCGCGCATCTCTCGCCCATGCAGCGCGCGCGCCTCGTCGCCTATCTCCCCCAGCAGCGCCCGCTCGCCTGGCCGAACACGGTGCGCGACGTGGTCGCCCTTGGCCGCTATGCCTATGGCGCGGCGCCCGGGCGGCTGAGCGCGGCCGATGCTGCCGCGGTCGAGGCGGCGATTGCGCAATGCGATCTCAGCGATCTGGCCGGGCGGGAAACCGACACGCTCTCGGGCGGCGAGCTTGCCCGTGTCCACTGCGCCCGCGCCTTTGCGTCCGAAACGCCGCTGCTCATCGCCGACGAGCCGGTCGCCGCGCTCGATCCGCGCCACCAGTTCCGGGTGATGGACATTGTCCGGGACTTCGTCGCCAAGGGCGGCGGCGCCCTCGTCGTGTTGCATGACATCGCCCTGGCCGCGCGTTATGCATCCCGCATGGTCTGGATGAAGCAGGGCCGGATCATCGCTGATGGTCGGCCCGAAGAAACTCTGACGGAGCAACGTATGGCGGATGTCTATGGTGTGCGTGCGCGTATAGCTGGCCGGACCGTGGAGATCGAAGGGGCCTTATGACCGCCCGCGCGCTCATGCTGCAAGGAACCGGCTCGGATGTCGGCAAGTCCGTGCTCACCGCCGCGCTCTGCCGCATCGCCAAACGCCGCGGGCTCTCCGTTGCGCCCTTCAAGCCGCAGAACATGTCGAACAATGCTGCGGCTTGTCCTGGAGGCGGCGAGATCGGGCGGGCGCAGGCGCTCCAGGCGCTGGCTTGCGGGCTGGAGCCGCATGTGGATTTCAACCCGGTGCTCCTGAAGCCGGAAACCGACCGGCGCGCCCAACTCGTGGTGCATGGGAAGGCCGTGGGCGCCATGGAAGCCGCGCACTATATGGCCCATCGCGGCGAGTTGATGGACCGCGTGATGGAAAGCTTTGTGCGCCTCACCGCTGCCCATGATCTTGTCCTTGTCGAAGGCGCGGGCAGTCCATCGGAGATCAATCTGCGCGCCCGGGATGTCGCGAATATGGGCTTTGCCCGGCGTGCCGGCGTCCCCGTCTGCCTGATTGGGGATATTGACCGGGGCGGCGTGATCGCCAGCCTTGTCGGCACGAAAGCGGTGCTCGATCCGGAGGATGCGGCAATGATCACCGGCTTCCTGATCAACAAGTTCCGTGGCGATCCGGCCCTGTTCGAGGATGGCGTTAAGGCAATCGAGGCCCGCACCGGCTGGCCCTGTTTCGGAATCATCCCCTGGCTGGCCGCCACCGCGCATTTACCTGCCGAAGATGCCGTGGTGCTGGACCGCCCGCTTCAATCCCAAGGCGGCGCGCTGAAGATCGCCGCGCCCATGCTCTCGCGCATGGCCAATTTCGACGATGCCGATCCGCTGAGGCAGGAACCGGGGGTGGACTTCCACTGGATAGCACCAGGAAAGCCCATCCCGCGCGATGCCGACATCATCATCCTGTTCGGCACCAAATCCACGCTCGGCGATCTCGCCTTCCTGCGCGCCCAGGGCTGGGATCATGACATCCTCGCGCATGCCAGAGCAGGAGGCCGCGTGCTCGGCATTTGCGGCGGCTATCAGATGTTGGGGCGAAAGATTACCGATCCCGAGGGCGTCGACGGCGAGCCGGGCGAGGCAACCGGGCTCGGCCTGCTCGATGTGGACACTGTGATGACGCACGAAAAGCACGTGGCGCCCGCCGCAGGCACCTGCGTGGCAAGCGGCGTGCCCGTCGCCAGTTATGAGATCCACACCGGCCGCACCACCGGCCCGGACTCGGCCCGGCCTGTCTTCATGCTCGCCGGTGGGCCCGATGGTGCATGCAGCGCGGATGGGCGGGTTGAAGGCACCTATCTGCATGGCGCCTTTGCGAGTGATGCGTTCCGCAAAGCCTGGCTAGAGCATGTCGGCGGGCGCGCCGACATTCACTACCACCATGCGAAAGCCGTTGACTTGGCCATCGACAGACTTGCCGATGGCGTGGAGGAAGTGGTCGACATCGACGCGATGCTGAGCGCGGCGCGGTAGGAGGCGAAGTCTCCCGGGTGTTTACAGCGCCATTCCACAAGATCTTTGTCTCACACGGCCTCTTGCATCGGGCTCGCTCAGACAGTATCTCCGCCAATCCGGCGCGGGTATAGCACAATGGTAGTGCAGCAGCCTTCCAAGCTGAGGATGTCGGTTCGATTCCGTCTACCCGCTCCATTCTTGTTTGTTCTCCGCTTCGCTGCGCTGCGCGATAGAGCGTGCTCAAGGCTGCTTTCCTGTTCTCATCCCGGATCGTGCTATCGCCCTCACATGGATCGCGCTCAGGGCTTTCTAGTTTCTCTCCGTATCGCTTCGCTCACATGAGACGCGCTCAAGGCTGGTTTCCCCAACGTCCGAGATGACGCTCCCGCGGCGCGCTGATAGCTTGCGCGGCAAAGGCCTGCTCAAGACGGGCCAGTCTGGGAGGCAAATTGATGAACCGCATTGCATATCTGTTTTCTGCAACCTTGTTGCTCGTGGCCTGTTCCGGGGAGCCGGCCAGTTTGCCGGAGGGCGAGGTCGCCGATCCGCCACCGGTGGGCGAGGCCACCGAGGCGACGCGCGCGGCCAATGCCGCCCTCGCCGAGCGCCTGCCGCTGGAGGACCAGGGCGATTTTGAAGATGCCGCCCAGGGCCTGCTGGCTCAGATCGACGGCGATGCGATCTATGCAGAAGACGGCAGCGTGATCTGGCCGATTGCCGAATATGACACGGTCACCGGCGCCGCGCCCGACACGGTGAACCCCTCGCTCTGGCGCCAGGCCCAACTGACCAATATGCACGGCCTGTTTGAGGTTACGGACGGGATCTACCAGATCCGCGGCTATGACCTGGCGGTGATGAGCGTCATTCGCGGTGAGACCGGCTGGATCATTGTCGATCCGCTGCTCTCATCGGAGACCTCCGCTGCTGCGCTGAAGCTTGTCAATGACACGCTCGGCGCGCGGCCCGTTACCGGCGTCATCTACACCCATTCCCATGCCGACCATTTCGGCGGCGTGCGCGGGGTGATCAGCGAGGCCGACATTGAAGCGCGCGGCATCCCCGTGCTCGCGCCCATCGGGTTTTCGGAGTCTGCGGTGGCCGAGAACCTGCTGGCGGGCAATCACATGTCGCGGCGCGCGGCGCTGATGTTCGGCAACACGCTGCCGCATGGGCCCACAGGACAGGTCTCCATCGGCCTTGGCCCTGGCCTTAGCGCGGGCACGATTGGCCTCATCGCGCCGACCGAGGAAATCTCCGGGCGCGGCACGCGGCGGGTGATCGATGGCATTGTCTTCGAATTCGTCGATGCCGCCGGCACCGAGGCCCCGGCGGAATTCATGTTCTACCTGCCGCAATTCGATGCGCTGTGCACGGCGGAAGTCGCCACGGCCACTTTCCACAATGCGCTGACCCCACGCGGGGCAAAGGTGCGCGACCTGCTCGCCTGGAGCGAGGCCATCGACCATGTGCTGGTGGAATATGGCGATGCGGACGTCGTCTTCGCCTCCCATCACTGGCCGACCTGGGGCGAGGCGAATGTCGCCAGCTTCCTGCGCGGCCAGCGCGATATCTATCGCTACACCCATGACCAGGCCCTGCGCCGCGCCAATGCCGGCGGCACGGCGGTGGAGATTGCCGAGGACATCGAAGAGCCCGGCGTGCAGGGCGAGCATTTCGACACGCGCGGCTATTACGGCACGCTCAATCACAACACCAAGGCCGTCTACCAGTTCTATTTCGGCTGGTGGGACGGCGTGCCGGCCAATTACCACGCCCATCCGCCGGTCGAGCGCGCCAGGCGCTTTGTCGCCGCCATGGGCGGGGTGGACGCCGTCATCGCCGAAGGCCGGCGCGCCTTCGAGGAGGGCGACTATCGCTGGGCCGCCGATGTGCTGAACCAGGCGGTGTTCGCCGAGCCGGAAAACGCCGCGGCGCGCGACTGGCTGGCAGCGAGCTATGAGCAGATGGGCTTCCAGGCCGAGAGCGGCGCCTGGCGGGCCTATTTTCTCACCGGCGCGCAGGAGCTGCGCAATGGCGTGCCCGATGTCGGCGATATCCAGACCGGCAGCAGGGATTTCATCCAGGGCGTGCCGACGGTCGACCTGTTCGATGCCATGGCGGTGCGGTTTGCGCCGGAAAAACTCGGGCGCGAGCCTTTCCTGCTCGTTTTCGAATTCACCGATACAGGCGAGACCATCGCGCTGGATGTCGGCCCGGCGGTGACCATGCCGCGCCTGGGCGCGCCTGAGGAAGAGGCGGCCGCGACGCTGACCCTTTCGCGGACGGCGTTCAATGACCTGATCCTGCGTGCTCGCACTTTTCAGCAGCTGATGGCGGCGGGCGAGGTCTCGCTGGCAGGAGACCCAACTGCCCTGATGGCCTGGTTCGGCGCGCTGGAGACCCCGCCCTTCTGGTTCAATGTGGTGGAGCCGTAAGAATGGAATCTCATCCCGAGCGAAGTCGAGGGATGATATGAACACCAGATTTCTTATTTTCCGCGAATGCCTGCGAAGGCAGGCATCCAGGGACGAAAGACGCGGGTCAGTGCTCCCGGTTGAAATACTTGTCCATGGATACCTGCCTTCGCAGGTATCTGCGGTTGAAAAGGCGCTCATCGAGTCGCTGATACTATAGTGGCTCGAAGGGACGGGTGAGGCTGGCGCCAAGCTTTTCGCTGGCCTCGCCCGGCGGGCCTTTCAGGCCCAGCACCATGCCGTCATGCCCGCCGCGCGGCTCACGCGTATAGGTGCGGAACAGCCGGTCCCAGAGCGAGAGGCAGAAGCCGTAATTGGTGTCATGCTCGTCGCGATGGATGGAGTGATGCACCCGGTGCATGTCCGGCGTGACGAGGATGGGGCGCAGCACGCGGTCGAGCCAGCCGGGCAGGGCAAGATTGGCGTGATTGAACATGGCGCAGGCATTCAGCAGCACTTCAAAGATCAGCACGGCCAGAACCGGCAGGCCAAGCGCGAGCACCAGCGCCACCTTGAGGAGAAGCGAGAGTGCGATCTCCAGCGGGTGAAAGCGCAGCGCGCTGGTGGCATCGAGATCCCGGTCACCATGATGGACCCGGTGCAGGCGCCAGAGCAGGGGAATGCGATGGGTCGCCCAGTGCTGGGCCCAGATCGCGAAATCGAGGAAGATCATGCCGGCCAGCACGGCGCCCCAGCCGGCAAAATCGAGCTGGTGAAACAGGCCCCAGCCCTGTTCGGCGGCGAGCCCTGCCGCCGCCACCCCGGCCAGCACCGGCGCCAGAAAGGCCATCACGCGCACCAGCGCCGTGGCCAGCACCAGCATGCCGGCATTGGTGACCCAGCGCGCTGATCGCGTCTGATTGCGCCGGCGACGGGGGAAGGTTGCCTCCAGCGCGCACATGGCGAGGAGCACGCCGAGGAAGGTGCTCATCCGCAGGGCATTGGCATGGCTGAGGATCCAGGTGTCCATTGCGGGGATATGGGTGTTGCCCGGAGATTTGGAATGAAATGAGACGTCGCACGCCCCCATCCCCCCTTCGGGGTACTTCCCCCGTGAACGGGGGAAGAAAAACTGCTCTGTCGTTTCGCGATCTTCCCCCCTTGCGGGGGAAGTGGGCTTCGCCGCAGGCGAAGGTCGAAGGGGGCACTTGGCCGTCAGCCCCGCGCCGCCAACGCTTCCAGATCCCGGATCGCCTTCCAGGCCAGGACCTTCACCGCCAGCTTGCCGTTTGGCAGGCGCCAGTCGGCCTCGACATAGCCAGTGGTGCGTGAGCGGTTCACAAGATTGGCCGTGATCTCGATCTCCTCGCCCATCACCGGGCGGAAGAGCTTGATCTGCAGGTCCTGGGTGGTGAAGCCCTCATTGCCGGTCAGCGCGGAGAACATGCAGATTGAAACCACATGGTCGGATAGCGCGCCGACCCAGCCGCCGAAGACCCGCCCGCCCTGAATGTCGCGTGAGCCGTCATTCGGCCAGACATAGCGCACCCGGCCGGGGCCGACCTCTTTCAGCCAGAGCTCCGGCATGATGCCCAGCGTTTTCAGGGCCGTCGGCTTGAAAGCCCAATCACCCTGCTGGACGCCGTCCAGGAAAGCGCGGAACCAGGGCGTATAGTCGCCCTCTTCGATCTGGATGGTCATCTGTGGATCAGGTGATGGTCACGCCACCATCGACCACCATCATCTGGCCGGTCATATAGGCGCCGGCCGCCGAGGCGAGATAAACCGCCGCGCCGGCAATTTCCACCGGCTCGCCAATGCGGGCCATGGGCGTGGTGATCAGCGCGCGCTTCAGCGTTTCCGGGTTTTCCCAGAGGGCGCGGGCAAAATCGGTCTTGATCAGGCCCGGCGCGATGCAGTTCACGCGGATATTGTCCTTGCCATATTCGGTGGCGAGGTTGCGCGCGAGCTGGAAGTCAGCGGCCTTGGAGATGTTGTAGGCGCCGATCACAGGCGAGCCTTTCAGGCCGCCAATCGAGGAGACCAGAATGACCGCGCCATCCTTGCGCTCGCGCATTTGCGGCACACACATCTGGATCAGCCAGTTATTGGAAATGATATTGTTCGACAGGATCTTCTCGAACTGCTCGTCGGAAATGCCTTCCAGCGGCCCGTAATAGGGGTTGGAGGCGGCATTGCAGACGACAATGTCGACCTTGCCGAAGGCCTCATTCGTGGCGTCGACCATGGCCTGCAGCTCGGCTTTTTCCGAGATGTTTGCCGGCACGGCGATGGCCGTTCCCTCGCCATGCTTTTCATTGATTGCGCTGGCGACCTCCTGGCAGGGGCCTGGCTTGCGCGAAGAAATCACGACATGTGCGCCCTGCTCGGCCATGGCTTCGGCGATCGCCTTGCCTATGCCGCGCGACGAGCCGGTGATGATGGCTGATTTACCTGTTAGATCGAACAGGGACATGGGGGCTCCTACGAGTGTTGTTGTGTCTTGTCAAAGACTAGCGGGCAGGCCGCGAGCCCGGCAAGCCGCACCGTTGGGGAAACCTGTCGGGATTACTTGAGGTCGAGGACGCAACTTACTGCCGCAGATGCCTGCGCAGGCAGGCATCCATCTCTGAAAGAAGCGGCCGGGTGCGCCCAGTTGAAATAACCGGTGATGGACACCTGCCTTCGCAGGTGTCTGCGGAGGCTGAAACAGTGATCCTCAGATCTCTGCCACGCGCATCAGTTCGGCGATGGCGACATAGATGTGATAGCCGGTGGCCGCTGTCATGTCGGCGGTGTCGGGCTGGCCGTCGGGCCCGTATTTGTCGAGCCAGCCGCCTTCCGGGGCGGGGTCGACATGGCGCGCCCACATGCGGTCGAAGCTCTGGATGGCATGCGCGGTGGCGGCGCCGTCGCCCTGCTCGATGCGGGCAAGATGGGCCTTCAGGGCTTCGGTGAGACCCCAGGTGCGCTCGGTGGCGTCGAGGACCTGCCCGTCCAGCGTGTGCGACAGCGCGACCGCGCCGTCCGAGCCGGTCAGTTTCAGGGCATTGGCATAAAGACCCTCGGCAGCGGGCGAGACCGGCTTGCCGTCGAGCCGGGCGCGCTCGGCCATCAGCCAGACCCATTCATACTGGTGGCCGGCCTCAAGACGATCGCCTGGCGCCGGACCCCAATTGGGCGTGAACACTTCGCGCAGGGCGCCGATCTCGGGCAGCAGGAAGCGGGTTTCCAGCAGGCTTTCAATCCCCTTGGCGCGGGCCAGCGCGTCGGCATCGCCGGTGGCCTCGTGAAAGGCGAGCGAGCTTTCGAACAAATGCATGTGCGGGTTCTGCAGGCGCAGTTCCGGTGCTGGCAGGGCCTCGCGATAGCCGCCTTCGCTGGCGGGGCGTTTCAGCACGCTCTCAATGGCCGCCGACGCGGCAGCTGCGGCTTCAGCGGCGCCGTTCGCACCGGTGCGTGTGGCCCAGGATAAGGCGAGCAGGGCAAAGGCGGTGTCATAAAGATCGGCCGAGGCATTCGAAAGCCCGCCGGCATAGGCCATGCGCGCGCCATAGAGCCCGTCCGGGCGCTGGCAATGGGTGGTCAGCGTCTCGATGCCGCGCGCGACGAGGTCCTTTGCACGCGGGTCCTGCCAGCCTATGAGCTGCGCGAAGGCAAAGCAGAAGGTCTGGCGGGCCTGCAGGCGCACACGGGTGTCTGAATCCTCGATAGGGTCGCCAGCCATGGTCAGGCGTTCGCGAAAGCCGAGCACGGGATGTACGCCATGGTCGGCCCAGAACGGGAAGGAGGCCTCCAGCATCCAGTCCCGCGCCTTGATCGCCCGCGCCTTCAGGCCGTCATCCACCATCTGCATCCTCCCATCTGCCGAGTGCCGAGCCTGCCAAAACTGCAAGCCCGGGGCCAGCCCCGTAACAGGTGCTTGGTTCCACATTTTCTTCGGATGGGGTAGGGGCAGATCGAAATCAGTGAGGCCAGACCAAGATGAACAGCCCGCAAACCGTGATCTGCATGCGCTGGGGCACGCGCTATGGCGCCGATTATGTCAATCGGCTGCACCGCATGGTGCGCCGGAACACCGCGCGGCCCCTGCGCTTTGTCTGCTTCACCGATGATGCCACGGGCTATGAAGACGGCATCGAGGCCAGGCCCCTGCCGCATATTGACCTGCCTGAACGGGTGAAATGGTTCCCCTGGCGCAAGATCGGCCTGTGGCAGGACCCGCTGGAGGACATCACCGGCGATGTGCTGTTCTTTGATGTGGATCTCGTCATCACAGGCTCGATCGACCCCTTCTTCGATTATGAGCCGGAGAAGACGTTCATTGTCGCGGAGAACTGGACCCAGCCGGGCAGTGGCATCGGCAACACCTCATGCTACCGCTTCCGCGTCGGCGCGCACTCATATCTCTATGACAACCTCATGGCCGACCCAGCGGCCAAGGTGGACACGCACAAGATCAGCCAGGTCTATATCTCACGCGAGATAAAGGAGATGGATTACTGGCCGAGCGAATGGTGCAAATCCTTCAAGCATTCCCTGATGCCGAAATGGCCGCTGAATCATTTCCTGACACCGAAACTGCCGGCCGAATGCCGCGTGGTGGCGTTCACAGGCAAGCCGGACCCGGATGAGGCGCGCGACGGACGCTGGCCGGCGCCCTGGTACAAGAAGACCTACAAGGCCGTGCGCCCGACCCCCTGGATCGGCGAGCATTGGGGGTAGGGAATTTAGCTCATCCGAATAATGCGCGACCAGCCTCATGGTGAGCGGAGACGAACCATGGGGCATGCAACAAAGAGCGGTCTGTACTGCCGCCCTCGCCCCTCGTCTCCGCTCAGGATGAGGGCTGTAGCGGACCAGTTGGAAACGGCTGCCTCTAACCCAGCGCTTTCTTCACCAGGTCCAGCGCGCCATCCTTGATTTCCGGATGGTCGAGCGCATAGGCCAGCACGGCTTCGAAATAGCCGAGCTTGGAGCCGCAATCATAATCCTGGCCGTCATATTCCAGGGCGAAGAAATCCTGCATTTCCATCAGCTTGGCCATGGAGTCGGTGAGCTGGATTTCCCCGCCCGCGCCGCGCTCTTGCGTTTCCAAAAGGTCAAAGATTTCCGGCTGCAGAATATAGCGCCCGGTAATTTTCAGGTTTGACGGGGCGTCCTCTTTCGCCGGCTTTTCCACCATGCCGGACATGCGGATGAGATTGCCGGTCTTCTCCACCGGGGCGATCACACCGTATTTGGAGACCTCGTCTTCCGGCACGGCGTCCACCGCGATGATGTTTCCGCCGACCTGATTATAGGCCTCCACCATTTGCGCGGTGCAGCTCTTCTCAGCTTTCACCAGCACGTCCGGCAGGAGAATGGCGAAGGGCTCATTGCCGATCACATCGCGCGCGCACCAGATGGCATGGCCGAGCCCAAGCGCGCCCTGCTGGCGGATGAAGCTGGTTGAGCCGGCGGGCATGTGGATACGTTTCAGCTCGTCCAGAATGGCGGTCTTGTTCTTCTTGACGAGGCTGTCTTCCAACTCATAGGCGACATCGAAATAGTCCTCGATCGCGCCCTTGTTGCGGCCCGTCACGAAGACAATGTGCTCGATCCCGGCAGCGACGGCTTCGTCGACGACATATTGCAGGGCCGGGCGGTCGACGACCGGCATCAGCTCTTTCGGGATGGCCTTGGTGGCGGGCAGGACGCGGGTGCCGAAACCGGCAACGGGCAGGACAGCCTTCTTGATCGACATGAAGCTCACTCTCTCGCATTTGGCCGGCAGATGCCGGTTTGAAATTGACAGTGTGGCCCCAAGAGCCACAGGCGCCCCCCCACATGCAAGGCGCGCTCCAGTTTTCCCCATCCCAGAAGCCTAGGCGAAGGTAAAGGTATTAACCTCGCCTTGTGTTGTTACCCGAGCAGGGCGGCCTGTTTGGCAGGCATCCTCGCGCAGCACTGCAATTGCCTCGGGCGTCGCCAGGGCAAGGAAGCGTTTTCCCTCTCCATTACGGCAGGCGGCGATACCGCGCTCAGGCCCGCTTCGGCCATGCAGAACGGTGTAGGTTTCCAGTGTGCCCTCTGTCGGGGCCTCGGCAATTTCCACACGTTCAGTGGGCTTTGCGGCGGGGGCGGCGGGTCTGAACTGGTCTGGGTGCAGAGTGGAATAGATGCCTGCAGCTTCCTTGGACATCCAGCCGCCATTGGCGAGAATAAGGCCGAATGCACCCGCTTGGGCGCGCAGGCGCTCGGCCATGCTGGCTATGCCGTGCAAAGAGTAATTGTTCCCCGGTCCGCCAAAAAAGGGCAGCCCGCCGGTCAGGGTCAGCGGGCGGGTTTCCGTCAGCGGATCAATATCCATTGCCGCACATGCCGATGTGACCGCACAGGGGAAGCAGGAATAGATGTCGAAAAAGGCCATGTCGTCAGCTGATTTTCCAGCCTGGGTCAGCGCGCGCGCAAGCGCCTCCCCCATGGCCCAGCTGCCATCCAGGCGGGGGCGCGCAGAGACGGCATCATCACTCGCTTCGCCGCCGCCATGAAGATAGATGCGCTTGGCCTGGTCGATGCCCAGCATGTCGGCTTTGCTCTCTGCCATCAGCAGGGCCGCTGCGCCTTGCTGTACCGCATCCTGTGCGACGTGCCATTTCAGGAAGGGGTCGGCGAGTTCGTAATTGTCTTTCGAAGGCGTGGCGAGCCAGTCGGCACTGCGCGCAGTTGGGAACTGGCTGTAAGGATTGGTGGCGGCCACTTCGCTGAAAGTTGCAAATAGGTCTGACATTGCCGCGCGATGGGCCGAGCGCGTGCGCCCTTCGCGCGCAGCGATGGCTGTCTCGAAGAGCGCGTAGAAATATGGCGCGGCGATGAGGCCATGCTTGATCTCATGGCGGGTGAGCATTTTGTCACCCAGGCCGCGATCCTCGACGGTCAGATCCGATGTGTCCGCCCAGTCGAGCTCCAATCCTGCTCTGCGTGCAATCTTGCTGGCGCCTATGGCTTCCGAGCCGGTAATCAAGGCACAGTCAATGTCGCCGGAATGGATCGCGGCCGCCAACTCGTTGACCAGTGCCTGCGGACTGTTTCCGCCGACTGTGGAATAAATCAGGTTGGCAGGGCTGGCTCCCAGGTCACGTGCCAGTGTGCCGGGCAGATTGGTATTATGGCCATGCGGGTGCGGCGCAGAGGGAATCGAATCCTCAAAGATGCGGACAAAGGCGAGTGTGTCGATCACATCGGCTTCAGACAGGCCGGCATCAGCAAGGGCGGCGCGGCTGGCATCGTGGGCCAGAGAGAGTGGCGAGGGTGCGCCCACACTGCCAGCTGAGCCGTCCCAGTGGCTAACCTTCTGTCCAACGCCGACCAGAACCGGCATGTCGCCCTTCGCCATTTGCGTGCCCCATTATGTCCATGTCGCGGTTGTGATAACGCCCCCGCCAGCCATCGGCGAGCGGGGACGTTGGGGCAGGGGGCGGCCTAGAAGGCTTTCTGCCAGCCCAGGGTCAGGGTGAGATCGGTCTCCATTTGTGGACCGTTGAGGTCGCGATAGACCGGCAGGCCAATCTCGATGCCGAGCCGGTGACCGGCCAGCGCGCCGGTCTGGCCGACAAGGTTCGCACCGATCAGGACCTCGACAGTCTCGCCGCCATAATTGTCCGGATTGGCGGTCTGGACAGGGGCCATGATGGCGGGGTCGATGCCGTCAATGGAGCCGGTGGACTGGGCCTTTACCCGGCCTGACAGGCTGAAGCTGGGATTGACCTCATAGGCCGCCCAGGCGGTGGCACCGAACACGTCGCCCAGGGCATAGCCCTCGTCATTCTCATCCAGCCGGATCACGCCGGAGACCTGGCCGCCCAGACTCCAGTCGCCAAGGCGCTTGCGCGTGGTGAGGCTGGGTTTCAGGTCCACCGTGCCCGAGCCGAGCTGCATGGCATAGGGCGTGCGCAGGGTGGGGCGCATATTCATTGGCGTCAGCACCTCGGCCGTTTCATCAACAGAGCCGGTCGGCAGCGAGACCATCAGGGCGAAATTGGTCTGGTTGTGCGCTTTCGCACCATCATCGAGGCCGAATATGGCGCCGATGGATGTGTCGCCGATGCCGCTTGTCTCAACGGTGAATTCGCCGAGACGCGTGGTGCCCATCGGCCCCTGGAATGTGATGTGGTCCATCTCCTTGGTGACATACATGCCCATGGCCATCAGCGTGATGCGGTCGGTGAGGCCATACATGCCGCCGACCATGTGCATCTGCATCGTCATGGTGTCGGGCACAACGCGCAGGTTTGGCGGCATCATCGGCGGATTGGCGAAGCGGTTGGGATAGGTGATCACCTCTTCTGGCGAGAGGCTGTCTGTGCCGTCGCGGCTGCCGGCCATGTCCATATACATATAGCGGTAGGAGACCATCCATTCGCCCTTTTCGTGGCGGTGGTCTGCCATCACGCCGATCGGGGCATGGTCGGTGGCATAGGTGACAGTGCCGCCATCGCCTTCATGGGCCTGGGCAGCGGGGATCAGGGCGAGGCCGGCGGCCGCGCCCGCGAGGAGAAATCGCGTTTTCATGTGTGTTGCTCGCAAAGCTTTGGTGCGCGGCCGAGGCCACGCGAATTAAGGTTCAGGTTCAGGCTTTGCGGGCGAGAGGCGGCCCCTGCGGCGGGGCGCCGGGCCAGAGGGTGGAGCGGGGATGAATGGCCGGAACATAGGCAGTGTCCGGCAAGGCGGCATGCTGCAGCGGGCCCGTGATCAGCTGCGGTGAATCTGCTGGCAGGGCGCCCGGCACCATACAGGCGCCACAGCAGGTTTCACTGGTCTTTTCGGGGCCGTCACCATCGCCGAGATGCAGCGAAATCGTGCGGTCCCCGCCAAGCCCGCACATGGGGATTTCCACCGCCTCGCCCGCGGAAAAGCGCAGATGGGTCTGCGCCCCATTTGCGGCATAGGCCGCAATGGCGAGAAAGAGGAGGAGGCGCGCGAGGCTACGCATGATCCGCGCTGATTAGGCCCGATGCCTGGAAATGTCCCTGCGACCCGTTTGCGCCACCAGCATGGCTGTCATTCACCTCGCTATTGTGGGCTCCTTCATATGTGCCCGCAGCTGAAAGTAACGAACCTGTGATGGGTCCGCGAGGGATGTTTTCGCGATACACCATTTACCCCTGGGGGGTATGTGGTTATGAGCATTCCGTATGAAAGCTGACACACAGAAACTGGCGCTCCAGCGTCTCTCCAGAATAGAGGGACAGGTGCGTGGCATTGCCCGCATGGTCGATGAGGGGCGCTATTGTATCGACACTGTACGTCAGGTTCAGGCGGTAAAAGCGGCCCTTTCGAGTCTTGAGGCGGTGATCCTGGATGATCATCTCGCAACTTGCGTGGACACTGCATTGCGTTCTGATGATCTGGAGGACCGTCGGGAGAAAGTGGAAGAGCTTGTCGCTGTTCTGGGAGGACGGCGCAAATGACCTCACGCAGGTTTTCGTTATGCGCGGTGGCTTGTTTTTCCATCGCCGCAGCGGCATCGGCCCGCCCCGTTTCCTATCCAGGCGGCTGGACCGTCATGCAGCGTAACACGGGCGATTTTTCCAGCCTGCACCTGCACTATTCACCCACCTTCCAGGATTCCGTTGGCGCATATGTCGAGCAGAACTGGGCCGATGACTACACATTTGCCGGCGCGCAATACAACCGGCTCCTTCGCCGCTGGAATGCGCCCGGCTCGCAGGCCAATCTCTATCTCAATCTCGGCGCCGGATATGCCGAGAGCTTTGATGGCAGTGAGCAGGACCTGGCCGGTTTTGCCGGCTTGGCTGCGGACTGGGAAACCCGGCGCTATTTCCTCTCATACCAGGCCCGCGCCTATGATCTCGGCTTCGACCAGAGTGCCCGTCAGGCCGCCCGCGCCGGGATCGCGCCCTATATCGGGGATTTCGGCGACCTGCATACCTGGCTGATGGTGGAGGTCGAGAATGTCCCCGAAGCCGAAACCCCTGTCACCGTCACGCCGCTGGTGCGCTTTTTCTATGGCGTACAGCTCGTGGAGATTGGCTACACGCCGGAAACCGAGCGGTTCATGGCCAACTGGATTGTCAGATTTTAGATCAAGCCCAAGGAGTTGAAGAATGTTGAAAGCTGCAATGACAGCCCTGGCCCTCAGCGCCATGGCAACGCCGCTGGCGCTCGCCGAAGCGCCCGCCACGGAAGAGGCTGCCAGCGCGACGCTACTGACCGCCAAGGTCAACGGCATGGTCTGCGATTTCTGTGCTCAGGCCGTGACGGCCATGTTTGGCAAGGATGAAGCTGTCGACGGCATTCATGTCGACCTCGATTCCGGCGAAATTCATGTGATGCTGAAAGCCGGTGCCAGCATGAGCGACGCGCGTGTGGAAGAACTCGTTACCAAGTCGGGATATGACCTGGTTGAAGTGAGCCGCGTGCCCGCATGAGCATGGACGCCGCGCCCCAGCCTGAGGTCCGCTCACCGAGCATTCTGCCGGCTGTCCTGTCCCTCTTCACCTCGACCTCGACGCTGATCTGCTGTGCCCTGCCTGCTTTGCTGGTTACACTGGGCATGGGCGCGGTAATGGCCGGACTGATCGAGACCGTGCCGTGGATCACCTGGCTCGGCAAGTACAAGACCATCACCTTCAGCGTGGCCGGGGTCACGCTGGCGGCGGCCGGCGCCTGGCAATGGCATGCGCGTACGCTGCCCTGTCCTGCTGACCCGGCCAAGGCGCGCGCCTGCGCGAGGCTGCGCATGGCCGGCTGGGTGATGTGGGGCATCAGCGTGGCGTTTTATTCCATAGGCGTGTTCTTCGCCTATTTCGCCGCGGCGATCTTCTTTTAGCGCTCTATAAGTTTTACCGGAAACTCAGAGGTCCGCGAATCCCCGCGCCCTTCGACTTCGCTCAGGATGAGAGCGGGGATCCATGGACGAAAGAGGCGGTCCAGTCGCTCCCGGTCGATGGAGTGGTCCATGGGCACCTGCTTTCGCAGGTGTTCGCGGAGAAAGAGAACGAGCTGAAATTTAAAGACGCTTTACCGGTAAAACCCCACCACCGCGTCGATGATCTCGTCCTGCACATCCGTTGTCAGATAGGGGTGCATGGGCAGGGACATGACATGCTGGCTGGCGGCCATGGTGTTGGGCAGGCCATCGGGGCTGCGTGGGTAATTGACCGCGAAATCCTGTTCGTGGATCGGGATGGGATAGTAGACCGCCGTGGGAATGCCCTTCTCGCGCAGATGGTCCTGCAGGGCGTCGCGGCGCTCCACCTCAATCGTGTACTGTGCCCAGACAGAGCGCCCGCCCTGGATGACGCGCGGCTCCTGGCGCACATGCTCTTCCAGCCCGGAATTATAATGCGCGGCAATCACCTGGCGTTTGGCGATTTCGTCCTCGAAGATTTTCAGTTTTTCCAGCAGGATCGCGGCCTGGATTGTGTCCAGGCGTGAATTCATGCCAATCCGAAGTGACATGTATTTCGGATCGTGGCGGAACTGGCGCGCCTCGATATCCGCTGGCATGGCCTTGCCGTAGACGCGCAGAGATTCGATCATGTCGCCCAGGGCGCCGTCATTGGTGAGCACAGCCCCGCCATCGCCATAACAGCCCAGCGGCTTGGCCGGGAAAAAGCTGGTTGTGGTGACATCGGCCCAGTGCAGCGGATGCTTACCGGCAAGGGTGCAGCCAAAGCCCTGCGCGCTGTCGGCAATGAGCTTCAGGCCGTATTTATCGCACAGTGCGCGGATCTCGGGATAATTCGCCGGCTGGCCGAACAGGTCCACCGCGATGACGACACGGGGTGTCAACTCGCCCTTGGCCTTTACGTCCAGAATGGCCGCTTCCAGGCTTTCCGGACTCATATTGTAAGTCTCAGGCTCGATATCGACGAAAACCGGCGCCGCGCCCAGCCAGGGCACGACCTGCGCCGTGGCGACAAAGGTAAAGCTCGGGCAGAACACCGCATCGCCGGGCTTTACGCTCCAGGCCATGAGCGGCAGGGCCAGTGCATCGGTGCCATTGGCGCACGAAATCACTTTCTCGGCCCCGCCATATACGCCCATCTGTTTCTCAAATTCGGCGACTTCCGGGCCGAGCACATAGCGGCCATGCTCGATCACGGCCTGTACGGCGGAATTGATCTCGGTTTCGATGCGGCGACGCTGGGCCTGAAGGTCGATGAACTGCATGAGGCGCGGTAACTCCACTGGCTGGTGAACATGCGACAGGCTCTAGCCTCCCTCGCGCGCGCACCCAACTCAAGTTTTGTGCGCCTTTGTTTCGAAAAATCGCAAAGTTAACTCCAGCGCAGGGTTTGGTTTACTCCCCTGAAACCAGCCCCATGTTTTTACTGGGCTTATCAACGGAGCAGACGCGAGAAACGCCCTGCTGTCCTGGGATAAGGAAACGCGAGAGTGCGGGCCACCATGTTGCCCGAACAGTCGCGCTTTGCCCGGAGACGGACGGGAAGATCGAGCGCCCTGCGCCAGGCTAGGCAGATAAAGGTAGACTGAGCCATGAAAGTTCTTTGGGTCGAAGATCACGAGCCGGTGCGCGACATGCTGGCAATTGCCGCCGACAAGGCCGCGCGCGCCCGTGTGCAGGTAGACCTCGTGATGGCCGCTACCTTGATGGAAGCCGAAGCCCGTCTGCGGCTGGAGCGGTTCGACCTGGTGATGCTCGATCTGACCCTGCCGGACAGCTTCGACCCGGACATGACCATTGCGCGCATCGCGAATATGGGCAGCCACCGCATCGCCGTGGTCTCGGCCAGCGACCAGCGCGAACTGGTGAACGAGACCGCCCGCCGCTGCGGCGCCAATGTCGCTCCGGTCGCGATCGGTAAAGGTCAGCTGCCCTTCAACCGCTTCATCCAGCGCCCGGAAGCCTTCGAGGACTTCCTGCTGGCGCAATTTGAGGATGCCAAGCCGGCGATTGCTGCAGCCTGATCTGAAACATGCTTTCCGCATGAGAAAAGCCCGGCCGTTGCGCCGGGCTTCCGTGTTTGGGGTAGGCCCCTGGCCGGAGCGCATCGCCCTCCAGGCTTGAGTGGTCTATTCCTCCACGCGGACGAGTTGGCCGCGCAGTTCCTCGGGAATATCCGAGAGCGAAATCGTTTGGCCGCCGTCAAGCCGGGCGACGGGTATTTCCTCAGTCGAGCTGGGCGTATCGTTCATTGGGATGTTCACGACAAAACTTTCGGGCAACTCGTACATGGCGCCGGTTGCCGGATCCACGATCAGGAAGCCGATCAGCCCGCCGAAGAGGATGTTCCCGATATACCAACTGTCCATGGAGGCAGTCAGTTGGCCTCGGCCGACTTCACCTGTCGGTGCCGTTGCAACCACGTTGTAGCTGGCGCCGTCGAAATAGCCATCGCCAGATTTCAGAGTAAGGGTTGTCGGACCCGTGCCTTCGAAAACCTTCGTGTTGTCTTCGCTGGTAATCGACAGATTGGCCCCCGACGGAAGGCTGTCGATTGTCACCGGATAGGTATTCTCGCTGACGATCGATGCGCAACCGGATGTCGTCATCGCGGCAGCGATGATCAAACTCGTTTTCATTTGGATATTCCCCACAAAGCCCCGATCTCAATTATCGGTAGAATTCACCTACGAACTGTCGCCGGTATTGGCAACCACCAAACAGGCCGCCGCACGATGGTCTTCTGGTCGGGCAGGTTTTGGTCTAGAGGCAGGCTCATGCGATTGGCTGTCACCTCTCCCGGAACCCCGGAAATCTTCGAGGCGCTGCAGGGCGAAGGTGCGTCCATGGGCCGGCCCTCGGTATTCCTGCGCACATCGCAATGCAATCTGCACTGCGTGTGGTGTGACACGCCTTACACCTGGAACTTCAAAGGGACCGAATTCGTCCATCGCGACGGGACGAAATTCGACCGCACCCGCGAAACCGTGGACATGGATGTGCCCGACGTCGCCGCGCGCCTGATGGCCGCCACGCCGCGCCGGCTGGTCCTTACTGGCGGTGAGCCGCTATTGCAGCAGCGCGAGTTGGGCGCGCTCTGCGCCGCGCTGAAGGCTGCAGATCCGGCCTGGCACGTGGAAATCGAGACCAATGGCACCATCGCGCCCACCGGCGAGGCCGAACCGCTGATCGACCAGTTCAATGTCTCGCCCAAGCTCGCCCATTCCGGCAATGCCGCTGCCCTCGCCCTGAAGCCAGACCTGCTCGCCTGGTATGCTGGCGATGCGCGCGCGACGTTCAAATTCGTCATTTCCGCGCCGGAAGACATTGCTGAGGTCGATGAGATCGTCGCTCAGTCCGCAATACCAGCAACGCGTGTGTACCTGATGCCCGAAGGCACCGACAGTGCCACCCTGCGTGCGCGCGCCGCCTGGCTGGAGCCGCTTTGCCTCGCCCATGGCTATAATTTCTCCGACCGGCTGCACATCCACCTGCATGGCGACACACGCGGCACTTGACGGTGTTTCCCCGCGCTTGCCCCGCCGCGCGCTTTCGGCCAAGAGACGGGGGCAGATCATGAAGCAATTGTAAGCGCCATGGAATTTCTCTCCTCCTATCCGATCACCAGTGCCCTTATCGCGGCCAATCTGGTGGCCAGCTTCTTTGCTTTCGCCAATGCGGATTTCTATGAGCAGAACCTGTTTCGCATCGGCAACATCACGCGGCGTAACGAGTATCACCGCGCGCTGACCTCCGGTTTCCTGCATGTAAACCCGACGCATCTGCTGATGAACATGTTCGTCCTGTGGATGTTCGGCCCGGTGCTGGAGCGGATCTTTGGTCCGGTAGGCTATCTCATTGTCTATTTCGGCGCCCTTCTGGGGGCCAGCGCCTGGATGTTGTATGAGAAACGCAATCAGTTGAATTACAGCGCGGTCGGGGCATCCGGCGCGGTGTCGGGCGTGATCCTGGCTTATTGCCTGTTTTACCCTTTCAACATGCTGTATCTCTTTTTCGCCATTCCCATCCCGGCTGTGGTCTTCGGTGTGGGGTATATTGTGCTGAGCTATATGCTGTCCCAGCGTGAGAAAGCGGTGGTGGCCCATGGCGCACATCTGGGCGGGGCGCTGGCCGGCCTGGTGCTGACAATCCTTCTAAAGCCCGAGGCGCTGACCAGCTTCCTGCAAGCCGTGACAGGCGGCTGATTTGGGCGCGGTGGGGGACCAGCTGGCGGCCCGGGTGGCCGAAGGCGCCCTGCGCGCCGATCCAGAGCAGGCGCGCGCGGCAGCCTGGCTCGACGCTGTCGCCGATCGCATTGCCAATGCGCCCAAACCGGGCTGGTTCTCAAAACCCGAGCCGGCGAAAGGCCTTTATCTCTGGGGCGGGGTGGGGCGAGGAAAATCCATGCTGATGGACCTCTTCTTCGCCAGCGCGCCGGTGTCGCGCGAGGAGAAAAAACGCGTCCACTTCCACGAATTCATGGCCGGCGTGCACGACAAGATCGGCGCCTGGCGCGCTCTGTCCCCCGCGGAGCGCCGGCGCAGCCAATGGCGTGTAAAAGGTGCGGGCGAGGACCCGATCGCCCCTACGGCTAAAGAGATCGCCACCAGCGCGCGCCTTCTCTGCTTCGATGAGTTCCAGGTCACACAGATCGCCGATGCGATGATCCTCTCGCGTCTGTTCGAGGCGCTGTTTGCGCGCGGCGTGACAGTGGTCGCGACCTCCAACCGCCATCCGGACGCGCTGTACAAGAACGGCATCAACCGCGAGCTTTTTACCCCCTTCATCGCCCAGCTGAAAGCCGCCTGCGAGGTGCATGAGCTGGCCAGCGCACGCGACTATCGCCTGGAGCATCTCACCACACAGCCGGTCTGGCACGCGCCCCTTGGGCCGGCGGCCGAGGCGGCGATGGACGAGCACTGGACGGCCCTCACGCTCGGCGCCGCCGCGCAAAGCTGCACGCTGACGGTGAAGGGGCGCCAGTTGGAAGTGCCGCAAGAGGCCGCCGGCGTGGCGCGCATGAGCTTTGAGAGCCTCTGCGCCCGCCCCCTCGGCGCCAGCGACTATCTCGCCCTGGCCAGCACGTTCCATACCCTGATGCTCGACGCCATCCCCACCCTCGGCCCGGAAAACCGCAACGAAGCCGCCCGATTCGTCGCCCTGATCGACGCCCTCTACGAGGCCAAAACCAAACTCATCGCCACCAGTGAGGCCGAGCCGGAACAGCTCTACCCGGCGGGCGACGGCGCCTTCGAATTCGAACGCACGGTCAGCCGCCTCCACGAAATGCGCTCAGAGGCGTATCTGAGCGCCGAGCATGAGGTTGTGAACGAATCTTGAGGAGAAATCTGGCTGCGCGCGATCAGGTAAGCGAGCGAACAAAAGGCACCTGAACCCATACCCGCCCTGCGACATGATCCAGATCCACAGCGATTTTTCCACGTGCTGAGATCCTGGTGATGGTGCCTGTCCATTCCAGGTCGGCATAGCTTTCGAACGGGATTGTGCTGATGGCGACTCTTTGGCCCTCGTTCAAGGGATCACCGATATCATGTGGGCAATGGCTGAGATCATGCAGGTCGGCGGTGCGACAAGCGAATTTTCGCCGTGTTCGAACCCCACGGACGATATGCCGGCCATTCAAGGCGCCGCGCGCGACATAGGTTACGGCCTGGCATACACCAGCATTGCAATGGCAGTATTGCTGCCCTTTTTCAAAAGTCATCAGTCTGTTCCGCCGGATTGTTCTGAAGAGTAGATGAGCGCACTTTGTGCTTCGAATACGCTGGTAGCCAGATCGCGTGCCCGCGAGAGGGCCTGGCTTGTCTCACTGGTTTCCGCTTCAGCGATCTGAGCCGATTGCAGCACGCTGAACGCGATGGTTCGCAGCGCTGCATTGCGGCTTTCAAGCTCGCCTTCATTCAGCGCGACCTCATTTTCCGCCGAGCGTGTTGAATTCAAGATCGCATCATATGAGACCCCAGGTTCAGACTGTCTGTCTTCCGTGTTTGCCTCGGGGAAATTGATCGCCGGAACCGCGCCGCTGGCAAGAATGCTGAGCGCCGAGATTGTCAGTTTTCGTGTTGCAGTGGCAGCGGCGCGGTTGTCGAAAATCAGTCCCTTCACCGAAAAATCCGCGGTGCTGTTCAGCACGACGACGACATCGGTCGATCCGCCAATGCCGAACCCTTTCGCTTCGTTGAATTGCTTTCTCCAGGCATCGTCCGGCGCATTCAGGGCGGCGAAGGCCAGATCGCTGTCGATCAGGGATACACCCCTGTCGCCCAGCAGGCCAGTGGACTGCGCCTGGCGGGTGCTCGTTCCCTCGTCCACATCATGCTCAATATCATCAATGACCTCTTCGACATCTGCCTTTCTGCTCTCTTCCAGGTCATCCATGGCAGTGGTGATTGCTGACTGTGTCTCAGTTGAGGTCAAAGAGACTACGGGGAAGAAACTGATGTCGGGAATTTCAAGGAGGGTTGCTTCTTCTTCAAGCGCATTGAGGATTTGAAGTTTTGTGCGTGACAGGAGAAAATCATACTGGTTTCGGCTCTCGCGTAGCTTGACCCAGGCTTCATTGGCCTCTGCCGAGCCCGCTTCGGCCTTTTCGAAAGCAAGGGCGCTATCCATAAGCGCTGTATATGCGGCCTGCAATTCAGGGCGATTTACATCTTCCGGGGTGCAGTCGGAAAGGCTCCATGGCGCGCTATCAGCTGAAGACAGCACCTCTCGGCGCAATTGCTCCAGTTCGGTTGCCAGCTGTGAGCCCTGCAAGTCGCCGCTCATTTTGTCTCGCAGATCTTGTCCCGATTGCGGGCACTCTGCACCCGGTCCTTGTGCTGCAAAACAACTTGCAAATGCGTTCAGGCTTTCGAAATTGCGTTCGTCAATTCTGTTCACGCCATCGATCAGGGCGCTGCACAAGACATGGGCATCCCTATCAACCGAGCCTGGAACCGTAAGCAGGATACGCTGCACGATGCGCGCGCGCTCAATACGCTGCTGTTCGGCCTGGAAGTATTCGGGGTCGAGAACGTCAACCTCAACATTCATTGTCCCGCACGCAGAGAGCGCGCAAAGCAAGGCTGGACCGAGACTAAGCCGTATCAGTTTCTCGCACTGAACCATGCCTCGGCCTCCTCATATGTGTTGAAGTTGACGGAGGCTCCTGGTTCCATAGCCACGGCGATAGTTCTGAGAATCGCAATATCGCGCATGGAGTCCGCGCTGGCGTCTTCGGCATAAGGGCTCTCGCCGTCGCGTTGGAAAAGGCGGGTCAGCGTGTCCAGCGTGGCCTTGGCCTTTTGATCTTCCAATGTGCTGAGCGTGCGCATTCTGGAGAGCTCGTCGAATGTGTCCTTGTGCAAAAGGGCGTTGAGGCTTTCCATGGCGACCCGGTTCTCCGCGATCGCACCGATGGTTTCCGAGATTGCATTTGCATCCGTGGAAAAGATGAAAACAAAGGACTCCTTGATGGGAGGATCTTTGCCATCATCCCCACCTGCAACACGGATCAGTGCCAATCTGTTCTTGTAGTCCTCGATACACTGTTCGCGATATGCATCCGCCTCCATATCGTCGGGCTTGTCCGCCATACTGCAGACATGAGTGAATATTGGCGCTGTTGCGGGCATGGACAGGTCAACTTGGGCAGAATAATTCGTTGCCTTGGTCTCGTTGATGAACAGATCCACAGCGCGTTCATCATACTCACCGGCAATATATCTTACATTTGAGAATGCTGCGGTTGCATCAATCTCGACTCGGAAAATGTTGACGATCCCGCTCGGATTTTCGGGGGTAGGTGTTGTCTGGGTGGCGAAATAGTGAATTTCGTCAATATTCGCCACGCAGGCGGACAGGCACAAAAACCCGAGTGACAAGTAAAATGATTTTACCATACCCCACCCCCCGAAGTATTTCTGAAGTTTAACGAATGCTCCGGACGTGTCAATTACTGGTTGCGGAATTTTTGTTGCGCAGTCTCTGAAGCGCTCACGCTCCATGTTTCTCTTGTCGCCGGGAATATGTGCATTTCGCGGCTGAGTTTGACCGGTTCGACTCGACTGGCCATGGCAGCATCATGTTCGGGCACAAGATCAAGAGCTTTGCATGATATGCAGTGCGAGGCGTATTTGATTGCAGAGCATGAGCTTGTGGAGAAAGGCAAAGGCCGGAGAAGGATGTCTTGTGGGCTCAGAAAATGACAGTACTGTCACAAAGCAGACATGACCCGTGTGCAATCTGTGCGGGCAACCTGACAAGAGGCTGTACAACCATTTCCGGTTGAGGCTTCCTGCGGGCAGGCAAATGGGGGGGAACCGATTTGAATACGTTTCTGGATCTGGATTCGGCCATAGACATTATCGTCGATGAAGCACGTTCGCTGATCTATATCAGCACCGCGGATGGCCAAATCCTGCGCTATGATGTCGTCCAGAACATATTCCTGTCTCCCATTCTCGTCGGGGGTTATCCATTAGGACTGAGCCTCTCGGCGGATGGCGAGACATTGTTTGTCGCTCAGGCTGAGGTCGAGCTTGCAGTTGAAGGCCAGTATTCCTCTCAGAACCAGTATCTGGCGACTCTCCACAAAATAAATCTCGAAACAGGCAGTGTTGCCGACCTTGAACTCCTGGTCACAAGTAGCGAGCGCAATACATATGATGTTCAGGCCGGTGCCAGCGGCGAAGTCTTCTTCACGACAGACTATGCCGGTTCTGGCTGGACAGCCTTTCGCAGCTTCGATGGCGAGGGGAACACATTCAGTCCGGATCTGGTCGACGGTCTTAACTCCGTTCGTCAGTCATCGACGCTGGATGCGACCCGTACGCAGAGCCACATCCTGGTGGTGGAGACAAACACGTCTGGTATGCCGTTCCATCTGATTGATGGTCAGACAGGCGAAGTTCTCGAGAGCGCGGGCCTGCGCGACTTCGGAACCAGTGGCTTCAATCGGGACAAGAACGCAATCAGTGGCGAAGCCGAACTGGTATTCATTTCGGTCTATAACAACCACTTCGTTCTGAACTTTGATTTCTCGCTGGCTTTTGACATGTCGGCTTTGTATTCGAGCGGGCAGTTGGCCGGCGCGGTCTTTTCGCCGACAGGTCAGCATATCTTCATTTGGAATGGCGACAGTGAACAGGTGGATGTCTGGAACACGACAACCTGGCAGATCGAGCATTATCTGGATGTCGATACAATCATCGGCAATGCCCATAACAGTGCGAATTTCGGAAAGATGGATGTTCTCGGCGATGGCCGGTACCTCATTCTCGATACCGGAAATGACATTGAAATCATAGATGTTTTCGAGGCATTGGGCGAAGACTTCACCGGCACGGATGCTGGCGAAACATTAATCGGCACGCTCTACAATGATGTGTTCATGGGCCTCGGCGGAAACGACACGCTCTATGCCCTGGGCGGCAATGATCTTCTCGATGGCGGGGCCGGCGCAGACCTGCTGTTCGGCGGCGCCGGCGATGACATCATCCTGTTCGACAATGAGGATATCCGCTCTGATGCCGGTGGCGCGTTGGACCTTGGCGGGCAGGGTGTGGACACGCTGGTTCTGCAGGCGGGTGCTCAGTTCATCACCAATGCCTTGGCGGCTTATGGTTTCGAACGCTTCATCGGCGCGGAGCTGGATGACCGTGTGACCGGTCGGCGCAATGCCATCGATTTCAGCCTCGATGGCGGCGCCGGCAATGATGTGCTGAGCACCGCCGGCGGCAATGACCTGCTCATCGGCGGGGCCGGCGCCGACCTGCTCTCGGCCGGCGCGGGCAATGATATCGTGATCATGGACAGCGAGGATATCCGCGCCGATGCGAGCGGCGCGCTCGATATTGGCGGGGCTGGGCGCGACACGCTGGTCCTGGAGGCCGGCTCGGTCTTCATCACCAATGGCCTGTCGAATTACGGTTTCGAGCGGTTCTACGGCGCGGAGGGCAATGACCGCGTGCGCGGCAACCTTGCCGATGTGGACTATTCCCTGTTCGGCGGCGCCGGCGATGACACATTGACAGGCAATGACGGCAATGACCTGCTGGTCGGCGGTCTCGGCAGCGACCTTTTGCGCGGCGGCCAGGGCGATGATGTCATCCTCATGGACAGCGCCGATATTCGCCGTGATGGCAATGGCCTCGTCAATATTGGCGGGGCGGGCTACGACACGCTGGTTCTGGAAGCGGGCAGCAGCTTCAAGACAAGCGGCCTGTCACGCTATGGCTTCGAGGCCTTTTTCGGCGCAGAACTGGATGACGAAGTCCGTGGCAACAGCCGGGCCGTCAATTATGTCCTCGATGGCGGGGCGGGCGATGACACGCTGACCGGCAATATTGCCGAGGATACGCTGATCGGCGGTATCGGCAATGACACGCTGACCGGCGGGGGGCGGCGCGCCGATCTGTTCATTGTCGACATCTCGCATACCGGCACGGATATCATCACCGATTTCGACCATAATGACACGCTGCAGCTGTCCGGTTTTGCCTTCGACACGGTTGCGGATGCGGCAAATTCCGGCGCATTCACCCAGCAGGGCAGCGATGTGTTTTTCTCCAGTGCCGGGGTTCAGATCCTGATCCTGAACACCACGCTCGCCCAGGTCCGGGCCGGTCTTTCGCTTGAAACGATGACGGATATGCACCCGGAGATTCCCGCCATGCCCGATCGCGACAGTTTCGATTTCGGCCCGCTGGAGGACATGCCCGAGGCGCCCGCCGCGCCGGCACTCGCCGCCTTCGAGACGGAGGCCCTCGCAACAGCGGCCCGCGCTCAGGCCGGTGTGCCTGTCCTTGAGGCCTTCGGTAGCCATCTCAGCTTCGACACACCCGACACCCCAGACTGGACCCCCGCCCCCCTGAACCAGGACGCGCCGGACGATTTCTGGGCGTGAGGCACGCGCGACATGCGCGCAAGGTGGGGCTCAGCCGAACCGGAACAGCTCTACCCCACTGGCGACGGCGCCTTCGAATTCGAACGTACGGTGAGCCGCCTCCACGAAATGCGCGGCGAGGCGGATCCGAGCGCCGAGCATGAGGTTGTGGGGGAGAGGTAGTTTACTTGCTTTCCGACTTGATTCTTGCCGCAAGCCTTTTCACTCGAGCTGGATCTGCGTTCTGATTTAATATGTGCTTTCTTATGAGTGATTTTGAATCGCCGAGTTTGATCTGCGAAACTCCGATTGCGCGTCCAACCATTGCAAAATCTCGTGGAGGAATGCCGCCTCTGTTTACGGGTTTCGACCAGTCGGTAATCAGCTTTGCAAACTTCTCTGTGTCGTCAGCCACTTCTGTTAGTTGGGAGATGTATGGAGCAACTTTTCTCAGATTTAGTGAGGCGCCTGCGCTTCGTGGAACCGCTACCTTTTTTAGCCGTGCAGCCAACTCATCTAGCGGAATAGATTCAAAGCGAAATAGCAAATCATCAATTGCATTGCTCAACGATATGGCGCCTGGGTCGCCAGTTGATTGCAGTCTGGATATCGTATCATCGAATGCGTCAGAAATTTGTAAAACAATCATGTATTAGCCTGCTCTCTAACTCTTCACCAATCTCTTTGAATGGCTTTCGGTTGTTACTACTCCAAAAGGGTATCGATGTTTGCGCTGTGTCGAAAATTGGCCCGGCCTTTCTTAGTCTGGTGGGAAAGAACAAAGGGCGTGGGGGTAGCAGAGCGCCCAATCGATCCTCAGTGTAGAGCGCCTGTTCTAGGGTGCGTTCTAATCTGCTGTTGCTTTCTTCAGCCGCACTGCCTCCGGACACTATGGTTGAAATGGCGCCGATCACCTTCAGATTGGGAGCGATTGGATCACCATCTTCGACTTGCTCAGGGCCAAACTTCAAGTTGGCGAGTCTTGCCAAGAACGTTCTGGTTGCTTCTAGAGAACGGGTGTCAGTGGTCGTCGGAACAAACACATGTGTTGCGGCGGCAATGGCGTTGACTGAGCCAAGAGTTAATCTGGGGCCAGTGTCGATGATTATGATGTCCGAGTTTTTTTGGAACTCTTCCGATAGCAAGCGCTCTCGCAATAAGAATCGAACATCATGCTTTTCGATTCCGGCTAACCACTCAAACTGTCGAATAACTTCGAAATCGTCGAAACCGTAGTCGCAAGAATAAAAGCGAAATGACTTGAATTCCTCGAAATCTGTTTCTGCTCGGAGGAGGCAGTCAGAATCAGAAAGATCGCGATCAAAAAGGCTTTCAACACTGCATGCGACAGTAAATTCCGCCGATTCGCCATTCGATAGAAGAGGCAAATCCCTTTGGATCATTTTGGACAATGACCCTTGATAGTCTAAATCGATTAATGTGACTTTCTTCGGGGCTTCTTGTCTGGTGGAAAAGTACGCAGCGATGTTCGCAGAGAGCATGGTCTTTGCTACGCCACCTTTAAGATTGGCTATGAGCAGGATAGGAATGTCACTAGTCGCCCGGCGGATCTGTTCGGTTGAGCCATCGGTTGGCTTAAGCCACACAGAAATTGAAGAGTCAGGAACATAAAATAAGTCGTCGGTAGCAATTCCCACGGTTGTACCGCCGGTTTCTTTCTTGCGCCTACGGAATAATAGGGCTCCGCAAGCGACACCGACAAGCAGTGCAGCGCCTGACGTAATTTGCCAAATTGGCAGAGAATTCCCTTCAAAGCGTTCATTGTAGGCCGCACCAACGACGAACGCTGTTGCCAAACCTAAGAAAATAGCCCCCAAAGTAGTCGCTACGAGATTGAATGTTTCAAATAGTCTCTTGCTATCTCCAGCCAATGCAATTCCCCTGAAACTCAACCACGAATAGCACGTTAAGCATTCGTAATGACCGCTGTCGAGTGCCCCCTTCCCATTCCCCCTCTGTTCCCCCACATTAGGCGCCATGCCTGGTCCCCTGAAAGGTGTCTCCGACGCCGCTGCCATTTTCGAATTCGAAGCCTTCCAGACGCTGGTGGGCGCGCCCGAGCATTGGGCGCCGCACCGGCCTGAGCGCAGCTGGGACAAGCTGGAGGGCGGCCAGCGCTTCAAGCTGCACAGCCCCTATGAGCCGGCCGGCGACCAGGTGACCGCCATCCCGGAACTTGTCGAGGGCGCCCAAACCGGCGAGCGCGACCAGGTGCTGCTCGGCGCCACCGGCACGGGCAAGACCTTCACCATGGCCAAGATAATCGAGGCGACCCAGCGCCCCGCCCTCATCCTCGCGCCCAACAAGACGCTGGCCGCGCAACTCTATGGCGAGTTCAAAAGCTTCTTCCCGGAAAATTCGGTCGAATACTTCGTCTCCTACTACGACTATTACCAGCCGGAAGCCTATGTCCCCAACCGGGACCTCTATATCGAGAAGGAATCCAGTATCAACGAGGCCATCGACCGGATGCGCCACTCTGCCACCCGCGCCATTTTGGAGCGCGACGACACCATCATTGTCGCCTCGGTCTCGTGCATTTACGGCATCGGCTCGGTGGAGACCTACACCTCGATGACCTTCACACTGGAAGCGGGCATGCAGATCGACCCGCGCGAGGTCGTCCAGAAGCTCGTCGCCCTGCAATACCAGCGCAATGACGCGGCTTTCGCGCGCGGCACATTCCGCAAAAAGGGCGATGTGCTCGACATCTTCCCCGCCCACTATGAAGACCGCGCCTGGAAGCTCTCCTTTTTTGGCGATGAGCTTGAAAGCATTACCGAATTCGACCCGTTGACAGGCAAGAAGATCGGCACGCTGCCGGCGGTGAAAATCTATGCCAACAGCCACTATGTCACCCCGCGCCCCACCGCCAACCAGGCTATCGACCAGATCAAGGCGGAGCTGAAAGAGACCATTGCGCATTTCGAGGCGAACGGGAAATTGCTGGAGGCCCAGCGCATTCAGCAGCGCACGCAATATGACCTGGAAATGCTCGCCGCGACGGGCAGCTGTAACGGGATCGAGAATTATTCGCGCTATCTGACGGGGCGCAAACCGGGCGAGCCGCCGCCGACCCTCTTTGAGTACATCCCTGAAAACGCGCTGCTTTTCGTCGATGAGAGCCACCAGACCGTGCCGCAGATCGGCGCCATGTTCCGCGGGGACTTCAACCGTAAGCGGACATTGGCCGAGTACGGATTCCGCCTTCCGTCGTGTGCGGACAACCGCCCGCTGCGCTTTGAGGAATGGGAGGCGATGCGCCCGCAGACTGTGCATGTCTCGGCCACGCCCGGGCCGTGGGAGCTGGAACGTACGGGCGGCGTGTTCACCGAACAGGTGATCCGGCCGACCGGGCTAGTTGATCCGCCGGTGGAGGTGCGCCCCGTGGCGGCCGATGGGGCGAACCAGGTGGATGATTGCCTGGCGGAAATCCGCGAGACGGCGGCGAAGGGGCATCGCACACTCGTCACCACACTGACGAAGAAGATGGCCGAGGACCTCACCGAATATCTCACCGATCAGGGCGTGAAGGTGCGCTATATGCACTCCGACATCGATACGGTGGAGCGGATTGAAATCATTCGCGATTTACGGCTGGGGGAGTTCGATGTGCTGGTCGGGATCAACCTGCTCCGCGAGGGGCTCGACATCCCGGAATGCGGCCTCGTTTGTATTCTCGATGCGGACAAGGAGGGGTTCCTGCGCAGCGAGACCAGCCTTGTGCAGACAATCGGCCGGGCGGCGCGCAACGCCGATGCGCGCGTCATTCTGTATGCGGACAAGGTGACCGGCAGCATGCAGCGCGCCATGGACGAGACCGAGCGCCGGCGCGAGAAACAGATCGCCTATAATACCGAGCACGGCATCACGCCGACCACGATCAAGCGCGAGGTCGCCGACATCCTCGCCGATCTCGGCGAACGCAAGGGCCGCGGCGACCGCGAACTCCCCCGCAGCGCGCGCGGGCGGGCTCGCGGCGTGGCCGAGGCGCCCGTTGCCCTCGCCGGCGAACCGGGGCACAACTTACAGGCGCATATCGCCGATCTCGAAAAACAGATGCGCGACGCAGCGGCGAACCTGGAATTCGAGGAGGCCGCGCGGCTCAGGGATGAGGTGAAGCGGTTGAGAGAGGCGGAGTTGGGTGTGTAACTCTCTATAAGTTGCTGCTATCTAATAATGCTATCCTGCTATTTTGCGTGATTTGGGAGAGGGCTGTGATTTTTAAGCAGAATTTCCAAACTATTGAGGAGTTGAGTGATCAAGTTGACCGCTCTGCTGCATTAAGAACGATTGCGGATCGCAGGAAAAAGATTCGTATAGGAATAGTGGATGACAATAAATTTGTACCGTATTCAAACCTGAGGAATTTAGGCTACAACTTAGAAGAAGTTTCTGATGTCAAGACAATAAGTGAGCTCGCTGATTTTTCCATAATATTATGTGATCTCATGGGTGTTGGGGCGAGTTTTGGAGCCAAAGATGAAGGGGTCCAAATAATAAGAGAGATTAGAAAGAGTTTTCCAACTAAGTACGTTATTGCTTATACAGGATCTTCAATGCGTACTAGTATTGTAAGCAATGCAAAACAAGTCTCTGATGACTTAGTAAAAAAAGATATTGATACACGGGAGTGGCAAGAGCTTCTTGATAAGTACGTTGATTTATCTTCTGATCCAATTGAATCTTGGCGTCGTTTCCGGGTTCACTTGGTTGAAAATGGGATTAACACGTTTCTATTGCTTAAGGTTGAGGATGCCTTTGTAAGGTCGTTTCGTCAGGGGGATGCTAACTTTAAAAGAGTGCTCGCGGTGGTCTCGGAAGACCAGCAGGGGGCTAGCTGGCTGCCTTTGGTGAAGTACTTCGCCGCCAACGCTGTTTTCAAATTGTTAATTGAGGGCGTATCTTCTAGTTGAATGTATGCTATTCCACTCCTAATAGTTGATGCTTTCGGTAGGCCCGTATTTCATCAGGGGAGTCTTCTTCACTTGCCTCCGGAATTGTCGAGGTCAACTCGGCTGGATTGGGAAGTCGCTAATACTTCTCCGGGTTGGAGAAAAAACGACATTGGATTCTGGAGTTTTGCAGCGCTTTCAGATGCGGGGGCGCTCCACATAGCGTTGGGTCAATTGCCAGATGGTGAAAAGCCTCAGCGGAAGATTGCTGACTATTCTCCCCGCTACAGTAAGAAGCAGATCGAAGAGTACGTCCGTGGCTTAATTGAGCAAGCTGAAAGTTATCGCGATCACGCAGAAAATGATCTAAATCTGCTTGTGCACGATCTTAGGAAATTGTCTGCGACGATATACTTTCAGGCTCTTGAGGCTCAGAGTTTTATTCCCAAAAAACAGGTGGGAGAGCTTAGATTATCTCAAACTCAAGCGAGGCGGCTGGGTCAAAGAATTAAAAGTATAATTGCATCTCAAACGATGTTGAAGATGCGAACTGATTATCTAGATTTTGAGGGTGATCCTGAAATGGTGGGGGACGAAGAAGAAATACCCGTATATAGAAGAGTAGATAAGGTGGTTCAATGTTTTTCGCCATTAGCAAGAATGGAAAAAATCGTAATAGAAAAAAGAGGTAGTTCTTATGGTACAGTTAAGGGGCCATCGGCGTTTGAAATTATACCATATGTTCTTATTGATAATGCTATCAAGTATTCTCCAAAAAATGAAAATATTCTAGTTAGATTTCGTGACATTGAAGACACAGTGATATTTAGTGTGGAATCTTTGGGCCCTGAAATAAATGAGTCTGAAAAATTGAATATCTTTTCAAAGGGGTATAGAGGCTCTTCTGCGTTACAATCTAATATTGGTGGAACTGGGCTTGGGTTGTTCTTGGCAAACAAGCTTGTGCAGCACTTTAGTGGTGAAATTCATGTAACATCCATGGCCCGGGATGATGGTCTAGCTCTCAATGCGTTTGCTGTGCGAATCCCGAGGTATGGTGAAATGCAGCGGCCGATTAGACAATGAAGGTCGTTGGCCGATATGGGCCGTTCCCAGTTCCTTTAGTTCCCCTTGCGAAATGACTTGCGCGGCGCGCGATTTTGAGGCACTCTAAGATTTGCTGGAATGGGCCAAGACTGGGAGCAGACCCAGTGGCAGGCGCTACCGGAAAGCACGTCGCGCCCGGACAGGGCTCGGTCAAGGGTGAAGGCGGGAGATTGCCGGAGCGAAGGGCCGCGTCAGGGAAGGGACCAAAGCACGCGATGTCCGATTAGGTGCAGAGCTAGCATCGAAGCGGGGCCGTAATCTGCGAACGGGGCGCGACCCGAAGCGCAGCGCGAATGGGAGAGCGAGAGAGCTCTCCCGGCCGTGACCCTCCAACTCCATATGATTGTGCGGAAGGCTGCCATCGGGCGGCTTTTTTCGTTTGGGCCTGAATGCTGGGTCAGGGGCGTCGTTCAGCGAAGCTTATCACCGGCCAGAGCGCGGGGCGAGAAAGTAGACCCCGGTTTTGCGCAAACCCGGCGCGACTGTAAGAAACCCAGATCATCCGGCGCTGCCCGTGGGTGGCCGCTGGAGCGAGGGCAGGTGCCCCGGTCGCAGGCCTGGCGCGCATTGGGCGGGCGCTGTGCCGCCATGAAACCTGTTCAATTTCACGCTTTCCCGAAAGCCGCCCGCAAGGCGCAGGCGCTATTTTGAGGCCCATGCGTCTTGCTCCGCCCGCACTTCCTGGCCCGGATCCGGCCCGTCTCAGACGGCGGGTGAGCCCGCTCGACGCGGGTGCGACGCTGTCTGATGAGGGCGCCGCGCGCGACAGGCCGGACGCACCAGAGATGGATGATGAGGAGGCCGCGCCCGAGGTGGAAACGCCCGCGGCGGCTGTCGCGCCTGCGCCCGATCCGCTGCACTCCACCGCCTATCTCAGTCTCATCACCCGGGCCGAGAGGGCAGCGGATCTGTAAGGCTGGCGCCTCGGGCCTGCCCTTGCCGGGTGACCAAAGTTTCATCCCCCTTGCCAATCCAGCGCCATTTTCTCGCGTACAAAACCTTGAATACATTGGTTGTATAAGGAGAAAGAGATGAAAGATCCGATGAAGAAGGCCGCCTGGGCGGCGATCCTGCTGGGCGGAATGGTGTCGCTTACGGGGTGTGTGGCCGCCGCGATCGGGGCGGGCTATGTCGCCGGTGAAGAGTTGACCGAGGATGACGGGGATTTCGATCCGCTGGACGAGATTGACGGCGAGGATGAAGACTAGAGCATCGGGCATTATATGTGAAACGCTGGATGCTCTGGGGTTTTTTGGGGTCGCGCCGGCTCATGCGAAAAACCGGAGTCCACTTTTTCGCCCGGCGCTCTAGCGCTGCGCGTGCGCCGGGGCGGGCTGGCATGTGTTGGGCGGGGCGTATGTTGGCTCAGCCTGGGGTTGCTGTGCGCACGGCGCGGTGACGGGGGTGGCCGGTTCGGCGGTATCCTTGCTGCCGAAAGCCAGGGCTGGGGCGCTGAGAAAGGCGCCGATGGCCAGGCCGGTCCAGAAAGCTTTCATGGGGCGCGCCTCCGCTGATTTCGCCACTCGCCCCGCATAGCCGACCATAAGTGAACAAGCTGCGAAGCGTCTTGTTTCATCTTGTTCATCTTGGACATTTCCGAGGCTGGATCAGGGCGTTACAGGGCCGGATGCAAAAAGAGCGCCGCCTCGGGGCAGCGCTCTTTTGTGTTTTCGGGGGTGGGGTTCCATTACTGCGCGGCGGTTTCCCGGCGGGACATGACCTGGTCGAACTGGCCCCAGACGCCATCTTCGCCGTGCCAGTCGCCCTTGGTGGCGCCCTTGGAATATTCGGTGGCGCGGGCCTCGAAGAAGTTGGCGTGCTCGACGCCGTTGAGGATCTCGGTCAGCCACGGGATCGGGTGTTTGTCGACGCCGTAAATCGGCTCCAGCTTCAGCTGTCCCAGGCGCCAGTCGGCGATGTAGCGGATATATTGTTTGATATCCTCAGGCGTCATGCCCTCCACCTCGCCGGCCTCGAAGGCAAGCTCGATGAACTTGTCTTCCAGGGCGACCACGGTGCGGCAACATTCGCGGATCTTCTCGCCCAGTTCGGGCGTCATCACGCCGGTTTCCGCACAGAAAGTGTGGAACAGCTTGATCATGCCCTCGCAATGCAGGCTCTCATCGCGCACCGACCAGGAGACGATCTGGCCCATGCCCTTCATCTTGTTGAAGCGCGGGAAGTTCATCAGCATGGCGAAGCTGGCAAACAGCTGCAGGCCCTCGGTGAAGGCGCCGAACACGGCCATGGAAACCGCGATATCCTCATTGGTCTCACAGCCGAACTGGCCGAGATAATCGTGTTTCGCGGCCATCTCCTGGTATTCCATGAAGGCGGAAAACTCAGAGTCCGGCATGCCGATGGTTTCCAGGAGCAGGGCATAGGCGGCGATATGGATCGTCTCCATATTCGAGAAGCTGGCCAGCATCATGGAGACCTCTGTCGGTTTGAACAGAGGCATATAGTTTTCCATATAATTCGCGCCGACTTCCACGTCAGACTGGGTGAAGAAGCGGAAGATCTGCGTCAGCAGGTTGCGCTCCTTGTCCGACAGTTTCACCGCCCAGTCCTTGCAGTCCTCGCCCAGCGGCACCTCTTCAGGCATCCAGTGGACCTGCTGCTGCTTCTTCCAGAACTCATAGGCCCAGGGATAGCGGAACGGCTTGTAGGCGAAAGAGGGGGTCAACAGACCCGGGCGATCGGCGCTGTTCTCAGCCATCTTGTGCTCCATCCATGCGAATTACACTATATATGGTGATGGAAGGCGTGGGTTAACGCAAGATGTATGTGCGGGTGAAGGGCGGATTGGAGGGGGTTGTCCACAGGTTTTGGGGGCGGTGAAAACCACTTGTCATATAAGATGGCTTTAAACGCGGTGCCAGTACTGGGAGTCTAGAAGATGCATCGTTGCGCAAGCAATGGATTGATGTAGTGGTTTTTAGTTTTGGGGCGATAGCTGGAAGGGGCTGCAAATGTCGGGTGTGCTTGGAACAAATGCACGAATATTGACGGATGTTGACTGGCGGATGTTGCCGGATGACAAAAACTATGTGCTGGGAAAATCTCAATATGATGAGGACCGTGTACGCCACACTTCGTATGAATTGACACTTGGTTATGGCAGAACTCTTGCTGGAGAGCGCTTGCCCCAACTTCAGCTAGAGTCTGAAGAGACGCTCGAGCACCAAGCTTACACTGTTGAAGAAGCGGACGGAAAAGTCTGGCTTTGTTTGAATCCTATGCAAATGTGTCAGCTTTTTACTCATGAAAAAGTTTTCATGCCTGAAGATATGATGGGGTTTGTTTTCGCTAGGGGGCAGCTATTCCTTAAGGGCTTGTTTGTTGAGAGTACTTATATTGATCCAGGCTATGGTCCCGCTCCAGAATCCAATGGAGATACGCTGCACTTAGTAGCGTTCAATGCATCTGGTAAGGTTGTTCGAATTCCACTTGGAACAGCAATCGCACGGTTGCAGATTTTCGCCTTTGATCAGCCGGTAAAAGAAAAGCATGGCGGACGGCTGTCAGTACGCCCTAGCGAAGTTGAAAGTAGGAACTTCCCATGGCCCGAAAAACGAGAGAAGTACTTCGATGAGGTAGGCGACGCTCGTAAATTACGCGATCTGGATCAAAGAATATTGGTTATGGATAGACATACCCATGCGTTTGAGAATTTTCACGAGGAATTCCAAAAGCTAAAGCAATCCTTATTTCTTCATCGTGTAATTGGTTTAGTGATATTGGGTGCCGGAGGTCTGTTGCTTGCTCAATCACTTATGCTCAAACACTTACCTGGGGATAGTGACCTTAGGCCTTGGATCGAAAGCCCTATAACCAGCTTCGTTGTGGTTGCGGTTCCTGTTATCGCCTCATTCCTTACTCGCACGATGCGTCAGTCGGTGAAAACAGTCTTAGGTGCGGACTAAGCCAATGAGTGAACCATTCAAGTCAATTAAGCGGCAAGAATTTCGTGAATACTTTCAGCCCTCCCGGATCATTTTGGCTGTGATCCCTTCTGATAACAAATCAGGTTGTAATATAACTACTCTTTGTTTCGCGGCTCATTCCGCTTACAAGCCACCATCTATATGCTTTGCAATTGAGCGTCGACATGAAGCTCATCGCTTGCTTCAATTGACCAAGAAGTTGGTGATAGCAGTTCCTGGTCCAGGCCTCGCACATGCCGCGCTTTATTGTGGAACTAATTCTGGGCGCGATAATGATAAAGCTGAAGAACTTGGGTTGGATGTTTCTCTAAGTTCACCAGCAGGTTTGCCGATGATAGCTAGCGCAAATTCAAACTTAGAAGCATGTGTTCTTTCGCAAACTCCTTCAGGTGATCATACATTATTCAATGTTGGTATTGAGAATTATCTTGTTCGTGAGAAAAATATTATAGAGCCCTGTCTTTTGTCAGTCGCTCGTAATCATGCCGGATACCGGATACTTGCACAGCAGGGAATTCATAGGATCGCGATCCCTGATGTTTGAAAGTTTGCTGCTAGCCTGATGTGAGACTGTTGTTTGATCTTACGCTCAAGCATCACACCAATCCGCCCCCTTCTCCCCGCCCCTATACTCCCACGCCATGAAACACTGGCTCACCCCCGAACAAAGCGACTGGAGCTGGCAGCGGCTTGTGCTGCTGGTGGCGGGGGTTTGGGCGTTGGTTTTGCCCGCGCGGGGGTGGCTCGGGCGGGCGGTGTTTGTTGGGGCGGTGCGGCAGGTTCGGTTGGCTGAGGCACTGGCGCGGCGGTTGTTGATTTGCCGGGCTGCCGAGCTGGGTGTGGCGGCGGTGCGGCGTGGGCCGGCGCCGTGCGGCGCGGCGCGGGTACGGGCCGGGCTGGGGGCGCGGCGGGTCTGTCTGGCGCTGGTTGACCGGCTGGATCTGGCGGGCCCGTGCGCCGCGCCAGGGGCTGGGGCAGGCATGGCATTCGAGGCGCCCGGCTGGGTGTCCACGGCTCATCTTGCCCGGCGTGTGGCGGGGCTCCAGGCCCTCATCGCCGAACCGGAGCGCTATGCGCGCCTCATGGCGCGGCGGCTGATCGGATCGACGCGGGCCGGGCGCACCAGCCCCTTGCGGCCCGGGGCGCCGCCGGGCCTGCCGGCGGATCTCCATGATCTGGATGGCTCGGCGCTGCGGCTTGCCCATTCCGGGGCGCTGGCGGTGCTCAATGCGCCGCCGTAAAAGCACCTTCGGAGCAAAGGGAAACGTTTGCGAACGAAAGCTCGCGGTCAACAAGAAGCTGAAGCAACGGTCGGAAGACCGATGCTTCAGGAGGCGCCGCAGGCTTCGCCGGACTGGGTGAGACCGAAGCTATCATCGAAGAGGTCGTCCCAAGCGTCCATCTGGTCTTCGGTGAAGGCCGACTCGCCATTGCGGGTGCGCCGGTTCAGCTGGCGGATCGCCGCCAGGCCGTCAATTCCTTCGTTCGCGCGAATATCCATGGCGGTTTGCAGGATCCTGACATGCAGCTTGCCGGTTTGCCGGCCCAGTGCGGCGGCCTCGGCGCCATAGCAGGTGCAGAACTGATCCGGCGTTACCCCGCCGCGCCCCAACTCCTCGATCGCGCTTTTCTCAACGCTGATCAGGTCCATGCAGGTGTCGCCAACAATCTGGTCAAGCGGGGTGGCCTGAGCATGGGCGGCGAAGAGGCCAGCGAGCAGAGTGAAGAGGAGACGTTTCATGCGGGCGCTCAGATTGGGTTCAGCGCGGGGCGCGCTTGGCCAAAATGCGCTGGAGCGTGCGCCGGTGCATGTTCAGGCGCCGGGCGGTCTCGGAGACATTGTGATTGCACAGCTCATAGACGCGCTGGATATGCTCCCACCGCACGCGGTCGGCGCTCATGGGATTGTCCGGCGGGGCGGGCTTTTCATCGGGGCTGGCGGCCAGCGCCTTGACGATGTCTTCCACGTCTGCGGGCTTGGCGAGATAGTCCACCGCGCCGGCCTTCACCGCGGCCACAGCCGTGGCGATGGCGCCATAGCCGGTGAGGATCACCGCGCGCGCCTCGGGGCGATATTCGTGCAAAACCTGCACGACATCCAGGCCCGAGCCATCTTCCAGGCGCAGGTCGAGCACCGCAAAGGCGGGCGGGTTGAGGCGGGCAATATCCTTGGCCTCTCCGGCAGAAGAGACGGCGGAGACGAGGAAACCACGCTGAGTGAGGGCGCGGGCGAGACGCTGAAGAAAGGGTCCATCATCGTCGAGGACGAGGCAGGTGCGATCTTCAACGCCTTTCAGGCTCTCGTGAAGGGTCACGGTCACCGGGCGGTCGGGTCGGGAGATATCAGTCATAACGGGCCTGTATAATCTTATTTTGCGGAGCTTCCAACCGGCTGCGCGGCCAAAGTGCCTGAACGACTGCGCCATGGCCTGGTGGGGTGCGGTTACGCGTGGCTACGCGTCCGCCGGTCTGCTCGATCAGGGTCTTTGCAATGAAGAAGCCAAGTCCCATGTCGCCACCGCCCATATGCGCCTCGCTGCGCTGGGAGACATAGGGCTCACCAAGCTTGGGCAAGACTTCGGGCGCGAAGCCCGGGCCATCATCGGAGATGACCACGGTGATCTGGTCATCGGTCCATGTGGCGACGGCCGAAACGCGAGTCTCGGCGAAGCTGACGGCGTTCTCGATAAAGGCGCTGAGCGCGTGGAGCACTTCCGGGCTGCGGCGCAACATCGGGGCGGTGTCCTCGCCGCCGGGACTGGGGCCATAGCGCACATCTATGGTTATGCCGAGACCGCGATAGGGTTCGGCAGCTTCTTCCACCAGCGCGCGGATGGGCATGGTGGCGTGGACAATATCGCTGGCCTCGCGCGCCTCGCCGAGTTTGCGGAGGATGTTGCGGCAACGTTCGGCCTGTTCGGCGAGCAGTTGTGCGTCTTCCGACAGGGGATCATCGGGGGAAAGCTGAGCGGCCATCTCCTTGGCGACGAGATGAATGGTGGCCAGCGGCGTGCCGAGCTCATGAGCGGTCATGGCCGACATGGCGCCGATGGCCGACAGGCGCTGTTCGCGCGCCATCACCACCGAGGCCGCATCGAGCGCGCGTACCAGCCGGGCCTCATCCTGGCTCACGCGTTGGGCGGAGAAGGCGAAGAAAGTCAGGCCTGTGGCAAGGGCGACGAGATGACCGATCTTGAACAGCATGGGCAACTCTGGCGAGGTTTCGCCCGGCCAGGGGAGGGGCGCGGACAGTCTCAACATAGCTATGGCCAAAACCAGGGCGAATATCGCCAGCAGTCCAGCTTCGTGCGGGCGTACAATCAGCGCGGCCACGGTGACGGGCGCGACGAGCAGGAGCAGGAAGGGATTGGAAAGCCCGCCGGTCAGCGCGATCAGGGCGGCGAGCTGCAGGATATCGAAGGCGACATGCAGTCCGGCTTCCCAGTTCTGAACCAGGCGCTGGCTGGCGAGGAACAGGGAGAGCAGGACATTCAGCCAGGCCGAGGCCGCAATCACCGCAAGACAGGCGCTGAGCGGCAGGGAATAACCGAGGCCGAAATGGACGAACAGGACTGCAGCGGACTGGCCGGCAATCGCCATCCAACGCAGGGCCAGGAAGGTGCGCAAACGCGTGCGGCCCAGCGCCGAAGGCGCGCTGCCGAGCCCTTCAGGGGCGAGCGTGAACAGGGTTTCGTTCAGGCCGATGCCGCCCGATTGCGGCTGTGCGAAATCACTCATCATCCCAGTCTGTGGCAAGCCGCCGCCTGTGCAAAGAGGCTTTGCTGCGCGATAGGCGCTGGAATGAAAAAGATATCAATCCTTTTCGCCGCGATCGCTCTTGCTGCCTGCGGCGGTGCCCCGTCCGAGCCGACCGCCGGCGGGGCACGCGCAAGCTGCACCACACGGGCATATGCCGAGATTGGCGGACCTTTTGCGCTGGTCGATGAGACAGGCGCAGCGGTCACCGAGGCAGACTTCAAGGGCCGGCCGACGCTGGTCTATTTCGGCTTTACCTATTGCCCTGATGTCTGCCCGATGACGCTGGTCACGGTGGATCAGGCACTGGCACAATTGCCCGAGGACGTGGCGCCGCCGCAGACCGTGTTGATCAGTGTGGACCCAGAGCGCGACACGCCCGAAGCCATGGCCCGCTATGTCGGCAATGATGCTTTTCCCGAGGGGCTAAAGGGCCTGACCGGAACACCGGAAGCTGTGCGCGCGGCTGCCGATGCCTTCCGGGCCGATTATAACCGTGTGGATGCTCCGGAGAGTTATACCGAATACACAATGGACCACACCTCGATCCTCTACCTGATGGATGAGGACTGGCAGCTGAAAACCTTCTTCACCCATGAGGATACGCCCGAGTCGATCTCTCAATGCCTGGTGGAGCATCTGGGTTAGGAGTGTGTCTGTTTGGGAGCATATGAGAAATCCGCGAATGCCTGCGCAGGCAGGCATCCATGGACGAAAGAAGCAGCCAAGCGCTCCCGATTGAGATATTGGTCCATGGACACCTGCCTTCGCAGGTGTCTGC
>JALEGE010000141.1 GCA_022760335.1 Hyphomonadaceae bacterium | reverse complement strand
TGTTCGAGCGTGACTGCACGCTGCAGCGCCGCCACCAGAAGGTGATCGAGGAGGCCCCTGCCCCCGGCATGGACCCGGACACGCGTGAGGCGGTCTGCGCGGCTGCCGTGCGCGCCGCAGAGGCGGTGAACTATGTCGGCGCCGGCACAGTGGAGTTCATCGCCGACGGGTCGGAAGGCCTGCGCGCGGATCGCATCTGGTTCATGGAAATGAACACTCGGCTTCAGGTGGAGCACCCGGTCACGGAGATGATCACCGGCCAGGATCTTGTCGAATGGCAGCTCAGGGTCGCCGCCGGCGAGCACCTGCCCAAGACGCAGGGCGAACTTTCCATCCATGGCTGGGCAATGGAAGCGCGGCTCTATGCCGAAAACCCCGCGACCGGCTTCCTGCCCTCAATCGGGAAACTGGACGTCCTGGCCCTGCCGGATGTGCCCGTCCGCCTCGAAACTGGTGTCGCGCCAGGCAACAGCGTCTCCCCCTTCTATGATCCGATGATCGCCAAGCTCATCACCCATGGCGCTGATCGCGACGCGGCGCGCCGGGCGCTGGCCGAAGCCTGCGAGGGCGTTGTGACCTGGCCGGTGCATAACAATGCCGGCTTCCTTGCCCAGCTGCTCACGCAGGACGCTTTTGCCGAGTTTGATCTAACGACAGGCTTCATCGATGCCCATCAGGAGGAGCTGGTCGCCCCGCCTGCCCCGTCCGCAGCCGCACTATCCCTGGCCGCGACATACCTCTCGAACCGGAACCGGCCTGAGTCGCCGGGGCCCTGGACCTCGCTGCAAGGTTTTCGCGTCGGCAGACCGGCAGACCTCGAAACGCAGATCCTGCTCGACGGGGAAGTGGTTGCCGCAAGCCTTGGCTCGCCAGATATACCTGTCGACATCCACGAACACGGCAACGGAGCTGTTCTGGTCGAACACGGCTGGGCCTTCCATGTCCGCCCTGCACGGCATGACGCCAGTGGCGGTGCTGCTCTGTCCGATGGCGCCATCACCTCGCCCATGCCGGGCCGGATCGTGTCTGTCAGCGTCGCGGAAGGTGATGAGGTCGGCGAAGGCCAGGTCCTCGTCATGCTGGAGGCTATGAAAATGGAGCACACCTTGACGGCCCCCTTCGACGGCATTGTGACCGAACTTTTCGCCAAAGCGGACGCGCAAGTTGCAGAAGGCATCCTGTTGATGAAAATCGAGTTGCAGCAGGATTCAGACTGACGCGCAGGCAAGTTCAGCACGGATGAAACAACCCATGACCACATCGCCCTCCTATCCCGACCAGCAGATTGCCGAAGACATCGGACGACGCGTCGAGCATTTCGTCAGAACCATTATCGCGGCCTATGAAAATGATCCAAGGCTCGAAGATCACGGGCCCTCTGAGGATCTTGTTCGAGAGATGCGCCAGAAGGCCGTAGATGCCGATGTGATGACCCCGCATATCCTACCGGACGGCTCCCATCTCAGCCAGCGCGGAACGGCGCATGTCCTGAAGAAAAGCGGGCTTTCACCACTTGGCCCGACCGCCTGCAATACGGCCGCGCCGGATGAAGGCAATATGTTCCTGCTCGGAAAAGTCGCCAATGAGGAACAACGGGAAAGATTTCTGGAACCGCTCGTCTCCGGCGGGGCACGCTCGGCCTTCTTCATGACCGAGCCCGCACTTGAAGGGGGCGCGGGGTCCGATCCCTCCATGATGCAGACCAAATGCGTCCAGGATGGCAATCACTGGGTGATCAATGGCCGCAAGACGTTCATCACGGGAGCCGAAGGCGCAAAGGTCGGCATTGTCATGGCCAAGGCCGAGGAAGGTGCATGCATGTTCCTGGTCGACCTGCCGCATCCGAGCATCAGGATCGAACGCCTGTTGGACACGATCGACAGCTCGATGCCTGGTGGGCATGCGGAGATCACACTCAAGGACCTGCGCGTTCCGGCCAGCGACATGCTCGGAAATCCCGGCGAGGGCTTTCGCTATGCGCAGATCCGTCTTGCCCCCGCCCGCCTGTCACATTGCATGCGCTGGCACGGCGTGGCGACCCGCGCCAACGAGATCGCGACCAGCTATGCCTGCCGGCGCCAGGCCTTCGGCAAGCTTCTGGTCGATCATGAAGGCGTCGGCTTCATGCTGGCGGAAAACCAGATCGACCTGAAACAGGCAGAGCTGATGATCGACTGGTGCGCTGAGGCACTCGACCGCGGCGAGACCGGGAATGTCGAAAGCTCCATGACCAAGGTCGCCGTGTCCGAAGCCCTGTTTCGCGTCGCCGACCGGTGCGTTCAGGTCATGGGCGGCACGGGGGTCAGCCGCGATACAATCGTCGAACAACTATTCCGCGAGGTGCGCGCCTTCCGCATCTATGACGGGCCGACCGAGGTGCACAAATGGTCACTCGCCAAGAAGATCAAGAAGGCTGAACTCGCCAAGCAGGACTAGATCATGACGCTGCCATCTCTCAGCGGAGCACGCGGATATTTCAAAACGCCGATCAATGATCGTTCTGTCGGCAACAACCATGGTGATGCGATGCGCCCGACCTGGGTAGATGGATGTCAGGTTCTGCGCCCCTAAAGGACGAGAAAGCAGCCCCTGCGAAAAAATACAGCAAGCTTAAGGAACAGAACTTCGATGGGCACATCTTCTTCCAACTCCAGCGCCGAGGATCTGGACCTTGCTGGTCTTGAACGCTGGCTCGGGAGCAATTTGGAATCCTACAGAGGCCCGCTGACAGTTTCTCGCTTCAGCGGCGGGCAATCTAACCCCACCTACAAGTTGACGACACCGACGCGCGACTATGTCCTGCGTCGGCAACCGCATGGCGAGTTGATGAAGGGGGCTCATGCCGTCGACCGCGAAGTCCGGGTTATGTCCGCGCTCAAGGGGACCGGTTTCCCTGTTCCGGCCATCCATGCGCTTTGTACTGACAATAGCGTCATCGGCTCGTGGTTTTATGTGATGGATATGATCCATGGCCGCTCTTTTCTCCATAGCGGCTTCGAACGGCTACCAAGAGACAACCGCTTCCAATATTCGATGGCCATGAATGCCGCTCTCGCCCAATTGCACACGGTGGACCCGGACAGCATCGGATTATCCGACTATGGACGCAAAGGCGGCTATCTCAAGCGCCAGGTCTCAAGATGGTCGCGTCAATATCTGGAAGATCCGGTTGCTGGACGATCTGACGACATGGATTTCCTGGTAGAATGGTTGCCCAACAATCTGCCCGAGGATCAGGGACTGAGCATCGTGCATGGCGACTTCCGCGTCGACAATCTCATCTTCCATCCAGATCGCCCTGAGGTGGTTGCCGTGCTTGACTGGGAATTGTCCACGCTCGGCGACCCGATTGTCGATTTCACCTACCACCTGATGATGTACCGGGCGCCATCAAGCCTTCCCTGGAGTCTGGCAGGACGAGATATTGCTGAGCTGGGTGTTCCCGATGAAGCCGCTTATGTTGAAGCGTATTGTGCGCGGACCGGCCGGGCCAGGATTGAAAAACTTGATGTCTATCTGGCATTCAACTTCTTCAGATTTGCTGCCATCCTGCATGGAATTCGGGGACGGAGCATCCGGGGCAATGCCTCATCGGCCAATGCCGATGAAATGTCATCCCACTTCGAAGCCTTTGCTGCCCAGGGACGTCTAATTGCCGAAACGGCAAGATGAAATTCTGCCTCGCCTATGAGTTCGTCCATTTCGGCGCACGCTTTTCAGCGAAGGCCCGAGGCCCCTCCCTGGCATCATTGGTCCGCAACAGATCTCTGATGACTTTTCCACCATATTTCAGCGACTCAGCCAGCCCTTCGGTGGTTTCCAAATGGTTCAGTACCAGCTTGGTGGCACGGACCGAAGACGGCGACACTTTGCAGATTTCCTCAGCCAATGCACGCGCCTCGGGAAGAGATTGCCCAGGTGCGCTTACGTAATTGATGAGACCAAGCCCAAGAGCAGTTTCGGCATCAATATGGCGTCCGGTGAGGAGCAGCTCCATTGCCGCCTTCCTCCCGATCTGACGGCTAAGCCTCTGGACGCCGCCGGCTGCAGCAAACAGACCCACCTTGACCTCCGGCAATGCCATTTTGGCAGACGGATCGGCAATCGCCAGATCGCAGGCCAGAATGATCTCCAACCCTCCGCCCATGGCGACACCATTGACCGCCGCGATGAGGGGCTTGCCCCGGTCAAGCCGACTGCATAGGCCAGCGAAGCCCGAGCGCGGCATTGACATGTCGCCCCCCGAAGCCGTTGCCCGTAGATCGTTGCCGGCGCAAAACGCACGGTCCCCCTGCCCCGTTATGATCCCAACCCACAAATCACGATCCTGCTCGAACGCGTCAAAGATCTCGGTCAATTCGTAGTGTGCCGCCGCGTGCAGGGCATTCATGGCCTCCGGCCGATTGAGCGTTACCTCCAGAATATGGCCGCGCTTTTCAACGCTTGCGAACTCGAACTTGCGCTGCAAGAAGCCCTGTTTTCCCACCGCATAAATGGTGTCGCGCGGCACAAGATAATTGGCGCCGTCTCTCGCCCTGACCCTCACGGTCTGACCAAGAGGATCCTCACCATTCAGGATTGAGCGGACCATCGCCCGGTGACCTGATGGAGCCCTGGCAAGCGCACGGCGATCACCCTCACGAACCACCATACAAGCCCGTTCCGGCCCATACCGGCCGTATACAACGGTGTAGGTTTCAACTTCTCCTTCAATATCACCAGCAACAAGGGGAACTGGCGGGACCGCATCGATCTCAGCCTGTATGTCTGCGCTCGAAACTGGCTGCCAGTCAGTAGGTGGTGTGGTCGAATACACGCCTGCAGCCTCTTTCGACATGAACCCGCCATTCGCCAGGACAAGTCCAAAGCTACCTGGTGCGTCGCGAAGCTGATCAGCCATGCTGCAAATGGCATGTAGAGAGTAGTTATTGCCCGGCCCCCCAAAAAAGGGCAGCCCGCCAGTGACCGTCAGCACCTTTTCGCGCCAGTCGACACCCAAGACTTCGGCCGCGAGCTGCACCACACACGGAAAGCAGCTGTAAATATCGAAAAGATCCAGATCAGCCACTTCCAGTTTCGAACTTTCCAGCGTCCGGCGCAGCACAAGATTGATCGCCTGTGACCGAGAATAATCCGGCCGTTGACTAACCGGTTTATCATGGGCCTTTGCGTAGCCGTGCAGATAGACCCATTTTTCTTCCGGAACGCCTATCGCGCGGGCTTGGCCGACTGTCGTCATGATGACCGCAGCGCCCTGGTTCACGGCATCCTGCGCGACATGCCATTTCAGATATGGATCGGCGATCGGGTAATTTTCCGAAGAGTGCGTCTCCAGGAATTGGGCACTGCGTTCCTCTGGAAACTGCGAATACGGATTTTGCGCAGCAACTTGGGAAAATGGCGCCAGAAGTTCCGACATCCTGCGGCGATAGTCCTCCTGGCTGAGGCCAAGCCGCCCCCGCAGAGCCTGATCGAACAAGGGATAAATCCAAGTGGGGTAACCCAGCCCATTCTTGAGTTCGTAGGCGGTCAACAAGTCCGTCCCAAAGCCACGGTCTTCCTGCTCACCCTCTGCTGATCGCGTCCAATCCAGGGACAAGCGTTTCTTGCGTGCCGTCTTCATTGCAGCGATGGCTTCGCTACCGGTGATTAGAACACCGCGGGCGCGACCGGCATGGAGTTCTTCTGCAAACTCGCTGACAAGCGCCTGGGGCTGATCACCTCCGACCACTGAATAAATCGCCCGGCGCGGGGAAAGCCCAAGATCTGCAGCAAGAGTTCTCGGAGGGTTCGCGCATCGCCCAAACGGCTGTTTCATGCTCTCGGCTGAGTCATGGTTGAAGCGAATAACCGCACAAATGTCGATCAGACCGGCAATGTCCTTGGGAACTCCAGTGTCTGCAAGGGCGCGCTGGGAGGCGGTCACAGCCAGCCCAATCGGATCTGGTGCCTCCTCAGCAGTGTCGCCATTCCAGTGTGAAACAACCTGACCAACACCAATGAGTATCGGCGCGTTTTCCTGAAGTGCCACTCTTCCCTCCATCGACCGAGACCCACCATGAACGACCAGCGGCGGGCCTTACCTCACTGGCAACGACCGCGCGTCAGATCCGCTCGATGATGATCGCCGGCGCCATGCCGCCAGCCGCGCACATTGTGACCAGGCCATAGCGCCCGCCAGAGCGTTCCAGCTCGTCCAGCGCGGTGCCGATCAGGATCGAGCCCGTCGCGCCGATCGGGTGGCCGAGTGCCATGGCGCCGCCATTCACGTTCACCTTCTCGCGGTCAAGCTCGAGATCGCGGATGAATTTCTCCGCGACCACCGAGAAGGCCTCGTTGATCTCCCAGACATCAATATCGTCTGTCGTCATGCCGGCTTTTTCCAGCACCTTTTTCGCAGCTGGGACCGGCGCGTTCAGCATCAGGGTCGGGCAGTCGCCCATATTGGCGGTGGCCACGATCCGCGCGCGCAGCTTCAGGCCGTGCTGATCGGCATAATCCTTCGAAGCCACAAGAATGGCGGCTGCGCCATCCACCACACCGGAAGAATTGCCGGCATGGTGGACATGGTCGACCTTGCCTGAAAGCTCAGGATACTTCTTCTCGATCATGTTGCCATAGGTCGTACCCTGATCATCGACCGGGATGCCCCAGAACATGCTGAACACGGGTTTCAGGCCAGCCAGGCTCTCCATCGAGGTGCCAGGGCGGGGGAACTCGTCCTTGTCGAGCGCGAGGGTGCCGTCGCGGTTGAAGACCGGGATGACGGAGTTGTCGAACCGGCCCTCATCCATGGCGCGCTTGGCGCGTTGCTGGCTGGTGACGGCGAGCTGGTCGAGCGCCTCGCGGTCAATGCCTTCCAGCGTCGCGATGGCATCCGCGCAGCAGCCCTGCTGGGATTGCGGGTGCAACTCACGAAGGTGCAGGTTTCCGGCATCCATCATCGGCGGATTGTTCGGATCGGCCGTGGCGGCGGTGTAGCTCATCATCTCGCAGCCGCCAGCAATGACGCAATCCTCCATGCCGGACATGACCTGGGCCGAGGCCAGCGCGACCGAAGTGATGCCAGAGCCGCAAAACCGGTCGAGCGTGACGCCGGAGGCCTTCACATCAAAGCCGGCATCAAGCGCGGCCATGCGGCCCATATCCGCGCCCTGCGCCCCGCGCTGGCTGGAGGTGCCCCAGATGATGTCGTCCACCGTGGCGGTGTCGAGCTGGTTGCGGTCGCGGATGGCGCCGAGCACGGTCGCGCCGAGATGCTGGGGATGAAGATGGGCGAGCGAGCCCTTGCCAACCTTGCCGATCCCCCGCGGCGTGCGCACCGCGTCAATGATGAATGCTTCTGCCATGGCTGTACCTTCTTATCACTGCGTAAGAGACGCACTTCGTCGATCGGATCTACAGTTTACGGATGATCGCATCGGTAAATTCCGACGTAGAGACAGCTTGTGCTCCACTCGTTGCACGCAAAATGTCACGCGTGCGGAGCCCATCACCAAGAACACCGTTCACGGCGGTCTCAATACACTCAGCAAGGTCTGCTCGTCCGAGTTGCCAGCGCAGCGCCATGGCAACACTGAGAATGGTTGCGCAGGGATTCGCGATATTCTGCCCCGCAATGTCCGGAGCGGAACCGTGAATGGGCTCATAAAGGCCTGGCGCACCTGATGTGCCCAGAGATGCTGACGGCAGCATTCCCAGTGAGCCAGTCAACATCGCTGCCGCATCCGACAGAATGTCTCCAAACAGATTGTCTGTAACAATCACATCGAATTGCTTGGGCTCACGCACCAACTGCATTGCGCAATTGTCCGCATACATATGGCTGAGCCCGACATCGCTGAACTCCTCCGCGTGCAGGGCTGTCACCGCCTCGCGCCAGACAATGCCGGATTCCATGACATTGGACTTCTCCACCGAACACACCCGGCCGTCGCGTTGGCGTGCCAGCTCAAAGGCGACACGCGCGACCCGCCGGACTTCATGAGTTGAATAGGCCTGGGTGTTCACCCCGCGCTTTTGACCGTCGGCCAAGGTCTCGATGCCGCGCGGCTCACCGAAATAGACCCCGCCGATCAATTCGCGCACCACCATGATGTCCAGCCCTTCAACCAATTCGGGCTTGAGGCTGGACGCATCGACCAGGGCGGGAAAACAGGTTGCCGGACGCAGATTGGCGAACAGGCCCATGGCCTTGCGCAAATCCAGCAGGCCCTGTTCCGGACGCAGATGATAAGCCACGTCGCTCCATTTTGGCCCGCCCACAGCACCGAGCAAGACGGCATCACTCGCCAAGGCTTGCGCAGCTGTCTCCTCGGTCAAGGGCACGCCATGCTGGTCGATCGAAGCTCCGCCGACCAGACCCTCGGACAGCCTGATCTCAAGTCCGCCCACCTTCTGGAGGTGCTCCAGAACGCGCAAAGCCTGCCCAACTGTTTCAGGGCCAATGCCATCGCCTGGCAGGACAAATACCGATTTCATGATCACGCCTCGCTCTTGGAAGGCTGCAGCCAGGGCTTTCTGGCAGCCAGATTGGTCTCATAGGCGGCAATGTCTGGCATCAGGGACTCGGTGTAGCCGATCTCATCCAAGCCGTTCAGCAGGCAGAACTTGTCGAACGCATCGATCTGGAAACGCGCAAGGACACGATTATCACCAGTGATGCTCTGATTTTCGAGATCGATGAGAAGCGGCTTTGATGCCGCGACCTGCCCAATCAACTCCAGAGCACCTCGCCGCAAGGCGATCGGCAGGATTCCGTTCTTCACGGCATTGTTCCGGAAGATATCGCCGAAAGACTCCGCAATCACCACGCGAATACCGAGATCGGAAAGCGCCCAAGCCGCATGCTCACGGGAAGACCCACAGCCAAAATTGTCCCCGGCCAGCAAGATTGGCGCACCGGCAAACTCTACCTGATTGAACAGGCTGTCAGGGCTCGCCTCTCCGGACGGCAGATACCGGTCCGCCTTGAACGCAAATGCGCCCAGCCCTTCCCGCGTGACCCATTTCAGATACTCTCCAGGGAGAATGAAATCGGTGTCGACATTGTCCCGGCAGAAGGGGATGGCCGTTCCGTAAACTTGCGTGACTGGCTCCAATTCGGCCCCCTAGGATTTCACGATCTCGCGCACATCCGTCAGTCGCCCGCGCCGTGCCGCAGCAGCGGCCATTGCCGGAGACATCAGATGTGTACGCGCACCTGGCCCCTGGCGGCCCTCAAAATTCCGATTGGATGTTGAGGCACAGCGCAGACCCACCGGTACCTTGTCCTCATTCATGGCAAGGCACATGGAACAACCCGGCTCACGCCACTCAAAGCCCGCATCAAGGAAGACCTTGTCGAGCCCCTCCGCTTCGGCTTGGCGTTTCACAGCCCCCGAGCCCGGCACCACGATCGCCTGCTGGATACGCTCGGATATCCCACCTGCTTTCAGGACAGTTGCCGCCGCCCGCAGATCCTCAATCCTGGAATTGGTGCAGGAGCCGATGAAGACATAGTCGATCTCGATCTCCTGCAATGGTTGGCCAGGCTTCAGGTCCATATAGTCAAGGGCGCGGCAGGCTGCTTCGCGCCGAGCCTTGTCGGGTAAAATCTGCGGATCAGGCACATGCGCAGTGACCGGCGCGGACTGATCCGGGCTTGTCCCCCAGGTCACCAGCGGAGCGATGGCGGAGGCATCCACTTCGACAATCTTGTCATATGCTGCGTCCAGATCGGTCCTCAGACCTGACCAGAATGCCATGGCCTGCTCCCAGTGCGTCCCTTTCGGCGCGCGCGGGCGGCTTTTGAGATAGGCGAAGGTGGTTTCGTCCGGAGCGATGAGGCCGGCCCGCCCGCCAAATTCAATCGACATGTTACAGACCGTCATCCGGCCTTCCATCGACATGCGCTCGATCACCTCGCCGGTATATTCCACGACATGGCCGTTTGCCCCGCCGGCCCCGACCGCGGAGACGATGGCCAGCGCCACATCCTTCGGTGTGATGGAAAACCCTGGCTTTCCGGTGACATGGACCTGCATGGTTCTTGACGGGCGGCTGAGCAGGGTCTGCGTCGCAAAGACGTGCTCGATTTCAGAAGTGCCAATGCCGAAAGCCAGTGCACCGAACGCACCATGCGTGGAGGTATGACTGTCACCGCAGACCAGCGTAACACCGGGCAGCGTAAAGCCCTGCTCCGGCCCGATGACATGTACAATCCCCTGATCCGGAGCGTTCATGTGGATCAGCTCGATCCCAAAGGCCTCGCAGTTAGTCTCGAGTAATTCCAGCTGCTGGGCCGACCGCGGGTCATTGATGCCGCGTTCGCGAAACCGGGTTGGCACATTGTGGTCTGGCACCGCCAAAGTGAGATCAGGTCGATGAACCTTTCGACCAGCCTCCCGCAAACCCTGAAAAGCCTGCGGTGTTGTCACCTCATGGATGAGATGCCGGTCGATCCAGAGCAGGCAGGCACCGTCAGGTCGGGCCGCAATCACATGATCGTCCCAGATTTTCTGGTAGAGCGTTCTGGGCTGGGGAGTGGTCATCACGCCTCGTCCCACCGACCTAACCAGCCATTCGCGCAACAGCTGCACGATAGATCGGGATGGACCTCCAGAAGATCAGCGCCGCGATAACCGGGAAGGTCGCGCTGATTGATGCCAGCGAATAGCGGATCTGCCCCGGAAACAGGAAATCGTTCAGCACACCGGCTAGGGTCGGCCCAACGGTCAACGCAAAGATCACCGCCCCAACAGTGAACATGGCCGTGATCTGGCCACGATATTCGTTTGGAGTAACAGCCATCAGGGTCGCCGGCTGCATTGCGGATATGGCGCTCTGGAAAAAGAAATACGGGCACAGCATCAAGATGGTGATCAGCGGTGTCGGCATAACAAAGGCAATGAGACCGAAGGGGATGGCCAGGATCTGGGTGTAAAGTGCGATTTTCCAGTAGGCGGCCGGATCCTCTTTCTTCGACAGGCTGCGCGCCCAAAAGCCGCCGAAGAACACACCTGCGGTCGCGAACACCACAACCATGAAGCCCCAGGTGAGGCCCGCACTGACAGGCTGGAAATCGAATGTTCGGATGAGGAAGGTCGCGCCCCAGGCATGAGCCGCCTGAGCTGCAGTCGCAACAAAGGTAAAGCCAAGATAATAGGCCGCATAGATCGCCCAATTCTGCTTCAGATAGGACATGGTGCGCCGGAAGGAGACTTCGCCACCAGCCGCCTTCAGCCGACGTGCCGGCTCTTTCACGGTCAGCGACAAGGCCGCCACGGGCAGGCCGAGCAAACCAACCAGAATGAAGGTCGCCTGCCACAGTTTCAGCTCACCAACAATCGGCCATACAATCGGACCAACGCTGGACAAGGCATGCATGGCCGCCGCGCCCAGAATAAAGGCGAGCCCGATGCCCAGCGTGATCCCGGCCATATACACCGAATAGGCAAGACTTGTGCGATTTGGCGGGAAATAATCCGCAATCATGGAATCCGCGCAGGGGCGTAGCGTGGCTTCACCCACCGCCACGCCAACACGCGCGAAGAACAGGCCCATAAAGCTGGTCGCCAGACCGCACACTGCCGTCATCAGCGACCAGACCGCCGTGCCGGCAGTGAGGATATTCCGCCGGTTATGCTTGTCTGCGAGATAGCCAATGGGGAGGCCGGCAATGGCAAAGAAGATGGCGAAGGTGAACCCGTGCAGCACGCCAATCTGCCAGTCCTGCAGACCGAGATCATGCTTGATGGGCTCAACCAGAAGCGCAATTAGCTGCCGGTCGATCCAGCCGAATATGACGATCAAGAGGAAGACAGCAACGACATACCATGCGTAGGCCGGCGAATAGCTCGGCTGGTCGGCTTCGTTGACATCTGATTTGGACGAAACAGGGACATCAGTGGACATAACCAACCCTTACAGACTCGCGATGTGATACGTCCCATCCAATAGAACGGGTGAGTGAAAGCATTTGATGATAAGGTGCATTTGACAGAGACGTAGAGTCCGGAAGAGACAAAAATGGGAAGAACAGCCGCAGAGAAGATCCTCAGCCGTACAGCCGGTCTGGAAGTTTCCGCTGGCGATGTCGTGACGGTGGAGCCTGACCTCACATGGATCCCATCCGGCTTCGGAATGATCGCCCTTCGCGCCATGGATGCACTGGGCATCGAAAAGGTAAAATATCCAGAGCGCCTGCTCACCTGGCTGATCGAACCCTCGTTCAGCGGGGATATCGGCAAGAGCAATATCGCCCTGGAAACCTGGAGCCAGAACCAAGGTGTGGAGGTGGTGCGCGGCGGTGTGCCGAACGGCACACTGGCCATGGAAGGTTATGCCGAGCCCGGCAAACTGCTTGTCGGGGTCGACTCCCACGGGCCCACCCTCGGCGCTGTCGGATGCCTGGGCGTGGCCGTCGGTGATACAGAGCTTGGTATCATTCTGGCCACGGGCAAAATGTGGATAAATGTCCCGACTACGATTGCCTTCCGCCTGCGCGGAAAGCTCAAGCCCGGGGTTGGCGCAAAAGACGTCGCACTACACATTCTCAAGCGCCATGGCATGGATATCGGCGTGAACCGGGTAATCGAGTTCATCGGCCCCGGTATTGATCAGTTCGATCTCTGGGCGCGGTTTGCCCTTTGCAACATGACCACGGAAATGGGCGCCTTCTCTGCCCTCTTCCCGCCAGATGAGGATCTTTTCACCAAGGTTAGCGCAGGCAGGGGAACGAACTTCGAACCTGCCCTCACAGATGACGAAAACGACTACGAGCAGATCTTCACGATCAATCTGGGCACAATAGAGCCACAGGTAGCCTGCCCGCACTCCCTCGCCAATGTGAAAGCCGTGGAGGATGTCTCCGGCATCCCGATCACACATGCCTTCCTTGGCTCATGCGCCAATGCCTGGATCGATGACCTGCGCGAGGCGGCAGAGCTCATGCGGGGACGCAAGGTGGCCGAAAGCGTGCGCATGCTGGTCTCCCCGGTCGACAAGCGCACCTATCTCCAGGCCGAAGAGGAAGGTCTCTTGAAAGTTTTCGCCGAAGCCGGCGCGACGGTGACGCAGCCCTTCTGCAGCATGTGCGCCGGCCTGCAGGGCTATCTCGGACCCGGCGAGGCGTGCATCAGCTCCTCGGGCCGCAATTACAAGGCCCGGATGGGCTCACCGGATTCCAGCATTTACATTGCCTCGGCCGGAACCGTTGCTGCTTCGGCGTTGGCCGGCGAAATCCGCGACCCACGCCTTGTGGAGGTGGAATAGATGCCAGATACCATGCCGACTGTGATTGAAGGCCGTGCTTGGATTTTCGATCAGGACAATATCGATACTGATCTGATCTTCCCGCTGGAAAGCCTGTTCGGTACGCAAGGTGGAATCAATAATCCAGGCGAAGTCCGAAAACATGCGCTGAAGGGGCTGGATCCCGATTTTGCGGCCAAGGTCGAACCAGGCGATATTGTCATCGTTGGAGCGAATTTCGGCTGCGGCTCTCATCGCGAACAAGCCGTGACTTCATTGAAGCATTCCGGCATTGGCGTTGTTCTGGCGAAGTCCTTCTCCCGCATCTACCATCGCAACGCGGTCAATCTCGGCATGCCGCTTCTGGAATGGGCAGACCCGATCAAGAAGCATGTGAGCGATGGGGACCAATTGCGGATCGATCTCATCACTGGCGAGGCGGAAAACCAGACACGCGGGCATGCGTTCAAGGTGAAACCGCTAGCCCCGATCCTTATGAATATTCTCAGTGCCGGAGGCCTGATTGAGGCGGTGAAGTCGTGGGGGCCGGACGGCGACTGGACCCGGCTGGAGCGTTAGGCGCGCCCTTTATTCTTCCGACGAAAAGTAGTCCTCGAATTGCTTGCGCAAGTCGGCCTTCTTGCACTTGCCGCTCGCTGTCATTGGAATATGCGGCAAGACCGCGATGCCCTTGGGTACTTGGAACCCGCCCAGATGCTCACGCGCATGAGCTAGCAGAGCTTCAGAATCAGCCGCTGTGTCTGCATGCAAGGTCACGCAGGCAAAAACCGCTTCGCTCCAACGCGGATGTGGCAAGCCAATCGCCGCGGCATTCGATACGGCCGGGTGGCGTAACATCACTTCCTCGACCAGAACTGACGGCACATTCTCTCCACCTGTCTTGATCATGTCCTTCTTGCGGTCGGCAAATACGAGTTGGCCGTCCTGGTCGAAATAGCCAAGATCGCCGGTATGGTGCCACCCGAACTTGCGTGCTGCGGCCGTCGCTTCGGGGTTCTTGAAGTACCCCATCATGATGTTCGGACCGCGATGGACAATCTCACCCACCTGGCCGCGTGGTAGGAGGTTCCCCTCATCATCCATAATGGCCGTGTCATTGATGATGGCGCTTTCGCCCCAATAGCTGCCAAAGCGCCGAAGCTGTTGCTCCGGGCGGAACATGACGGTCATGGGATAGACCTCTGTCTGGCCCGAGGTCAGCGCGAAAGCCGGGCAGAAATGCTCAATCAGGTCGACCAGTAGCGTCTTGGGCATCGGTGCCATGGCATAAATGCAAAAGCGCAGGGAGGATGTATCCTTGCCCCGCGCACGCGCGCTTTTCAGCATCGCGTCATACATCATCGGCAGTGCAAAGGTCATGGTGACACCATGAGCCTCAATCGCATCGACATATTCGTTTGGATCGAAGCCCTGGCGCAGATGCACCGTGCCGCCCGCTGCGAGCAGGACTGACACCATGGTGTGCCCGGCAATATGGAACAGCGGCAACCCGATGAGGATCCTATCCTCTCGGGTCACGCTCCACTCTCCGATATCGTTCAACAGGGCGACATAGACCGCCAGGTGACAGTGCATCACGCCTTTGGGGCGGGCTGTGGTCCCGCTGGTATACATGATGAAAGCAAGATCGCGCTCGTGGATCGCCACGTCCGGTTCGAGAATGGATTGTTCCCGCACGATTGACCCGAAAGGCTGCTCCTCCGCCGGATCGACAGGGATGAGAACCAGCCCCAGCTCCTCGGCCATCACGATCACGTCGTCTCGCTCGGCAAAAGCCCGATCCGCGACCAAAACGGAGGCTTCAGAGTGCTCAAGAATGTAGCGAATATCGCCGGGTGCCAGAGCCACATTGATCGGCGTCCAGACATGACCGGACTTGTTGATGCCATATATCGCGGTGACATAGGCGATGGAATTCAAACACAGCGTTGCAACCATGCTCTTGGGCGCCAGACCCAGCGAGAGCAGGTAATTTGCAAATCGATTGGCGTTGTCATTCAGCCCTCGATAGGTGACCGACTGCTCGCCTTGCAAGATGGCCTGCTTGTCACCCATGCGGTCGGCAGATCGGCGCAGCAGATCTCCTATAGCCAGACGACTAATCCCCTGCACCATCTCGAGGTCTGTAGTAATACCCGGGCGCATGTTTTCGGATTCAGATCCGGCTGACCGTGACATCTGACCCTCCTCCCAGTTTCTGAATTATCCAAACGTGTAGCGAACCGGAAAACTCTTCAGCCCACTGACGAATGTAGATTCTATGTAAGTCCGCTTGCCTCCGAGCTCTATGGATTTCAAGCGCGGCAGCAGCTCACGGAAAAAAGCCTGCATTTCCAGATTGGCCAGGCGCTTGCCGAGGCAGAGATGCGGACCGTAGCCAAAGGCTAGGTGCCCAGGCGACCTTGGCCGATCGATCCGGAATTCGTCAGGCGCCTCATGCACACGATCGTCCCGGCAGGCGGACGGATAAGCGAGCATGATGGCCTCACCCGCCTTCACCGTCTCACCATGCCACTCAACATCCTGAGTGGGGGTGCGCATGAAATGTTTCACAGGCGCTGTCCAACGAACGAACTCATCCGTCGCGGTTTCGAGCAGATCAAGATCGCTGCGGAGCTTTGCCATTTGATCGGGAAAATCGAGCAGACCACTCAGCCCGCCACCGCTCGAAGCCGCCGTCGTATCGTGCCCCGCCGTGGCGGCGATGATGTAGTAGCAAGTGGTCTCGTGGTCGCCCATCGGACAACCCTTGATCTGGGCATTGGCGATGGTCGAAACGATGTCGCGTTTGGGATCGCGGCGCCGATCCTCGGTCATGCTGCGAAAATACTCCGCGAACTCGCCGACGACGTCCTGAGTGGCGGAGCTTTCTGTTTTTACCACACTGTGCCCGGCCTTCTCATGCTGGGCCTTTATGTCCTTGTCCTTGGGGCTGAAAAGCCTTTGCGTCAAACGTAGCACCTTGGCTTCATCTTCCCTGGGCACGCCCATCAGGGTCATGACCACGCGCAGCGGGTACCAATAGGCGATATCGGCGCTGAAATCACATTCCCCGCCCATGTCTTCCATCCGGTCGACAAACTCTTTTGCGATGTCAGCAATCGCCGGGACAAACTGCTTCAGGTTCTTTGCTCCGAACCATTCAAGCGTCACGGCGCGATGCAGCCAGTGATACTCGCCATCCATATGCGTCAGCGGCCGGACACCGTTCGGATTGCCGTAGATCTTGTCGTACACCGCCTCGACCTTTTCCGGCAGCAACACTGTGCGCGGGCCAGCCTGATAAATCTCCGCCTGGCTTTCCAGGGCAGCGATGTCCTCATGGCGGGTTAGCAGCCAGAAGGGACGATAGCCTCTCGGCTCGACACGAACGATCGGCGCATCCTGACGCAGCTCGCGATAGAGCTGATAGACTTTTTCCGGCGCCGCGAAACTGGAAGGCCGCGCCAGGTCTTCCGGCAGCAGATCACTGAACATTCGAACTCTTCCTCCTCACACCGCCCCACTGCATGGGTGAGGCGTCCTGGATGGGTCAAAGTCCAGACTGCCGTGTCAGGAGCGAGACCACGCCATTCAAAAGGCTGGGATCATTCCAACTGCCTATGATGTTAGGGTCGGAAATCTGCCCAATTCCACAACGGGCACAGCAAGTTGTGGGCTAGGGCATGGCATTTGCGCAGAACTAGTTATACAGATAAATTAAAGCCCTGAGCGAAACTGCCAGTGATCAAACAGACGGGTATTATGACGGTCAATCTCTCAACAACAGAAACACCTGACCGGCTGCTTGAAGCTGTCAGTGACCTGCTCTCCAGCCGGGATTCAATCGATATATCCCTGGCTGAGATTTCCGCACACGCAAAGCTGAACCATGGGCTGATCCGCTATTACTTTCGCAACAAGGACGGTATGTTACTGGCCCTTCTCAAGCGGGATGCCGAGATCGCCCTGCACGATCTGAAACGCCTGATCGAGACAAATATTCCCCCGCTGAAGAAGCTGGAACTGCATATTCGCGGCGTTGTCCTCAACTATTACCGCTATCCTTATATCAATGCGCTGATCAATTATCTGCAGAACTCCAGCGACGAGAGTGCGGCGGCCCTGACCGAGATTTTCATTCTGCCGCTGCACAACTATCAGAGCCAACTCCTGAGCGAGGCAGAACAGTCCGGCATGATCCGCAAGGTCGATCCGGTCATGTTCTATTTCATGACGATTGGCGCCTGCGATTTCTTCTTCCGCAACCGCAGGACCCTGAGATCAGCTTTCAAGATCGACACCATCGACCATGATTTGGCGGTGAGCTATGCCAACCATGTGGTGGATTTCGTGGTCTCCAGCCTTAGCCAGGCGCCGGCGCCTAAGGAAGCGTTGGTTCCGCTCACCTAGAAATGCGCTGCGGACCCTGCTCGAACCGGATCTGCAGGTTACCAATCCAGCTAAAGCACCAGCACCGGCTTGACGCATTTTCCGGAATGCTGGTCGTCCAGAGCCCTGGCGATGTCGTTGAACTCATAGGTGGTGACGAGTTTTTCCAGCGGCAATCGGCCCTGTTTGTAAAACTCGACAAGCTGCGGAATGAAGCTGTCTGGGTCACTGTCGCCCTCGATCACGCCCTGTACCTTGTGACCATATGTGATCACTTCAGCTGCAATCCCGGGGGTCGGCGTGGCCGGGTTGGACGGCACACCGACCAGGGCCAGCGTGCCATTCGGGCGCAGCGCCTTCAGGGCATTTGCCAGAACTGCGGGCACCCCCGTCGTGTCGATCACCGCCTCAACGCCATTTGGACAAATCGCGCGGATCGCTTCGACATACTCGCCTGCCAGGGGATCGATGGCATGCGTTGCGCCCAGTTCCAGCGCCAGCTCGCGCCGGCTCTCCACAGGATCGGACACAATGATCGTGGCGCACTCGGCCAATTTCGCACCGATCACCGCACTGAGACCGACTGAACCAGCACCGAGGATCGCCACCGTACTGCCCGGCGCGCATTTCAGCGAGCGCAGCACCGTGCCGATCCCTGTCTGCACACCACAGCCGAGGGGCGCCAGCATTTCGAACGGCACATCCTTGTCCACCAGGATCGTATTGCTTTCATAGGCCAGAGCATGGCTTGCAAAGGAGGACTGGCCGAAGAAATTGCTGGAGACATCTGTATCTCCGTCATGGATCGCAACCGATCCATCCGGGCGCCGGCCAATATAATTGAGCACTGGCGAGGTCTCGCAATAGGTCGGACGGTGCGCATCGCAATTGCTGCAATGCTGGCAGGAGCGGAAGGTGAGAACGACATGATCACCGGGTTTCACCTTGGTAACGGCCGAACCGACCTGTTCCACAATACCTGCGCCCTCATGACCGAGCACTGCCGGCAGTTGAACGGGAAGGAACTGATCGCGCGCCACCAGATCGGTATGGCAGATACCAACCGCCTTGATCTTCACCAGGATCTCATCCTCGCGCGGGGCGTCGAGTTCAAGCTCCCTGATCTCGAACGGGGCTTGCGGCGCACTCGCCACGGCAGCTGTGATCTTCATCTGGGCATCTCCCTTGCTGGCCCGGCCCAACCGGCGCCCGTATAAAAAAATCGCCCGGCCAGTGACCTGCCCGGGCTGAGTGGGGAGGACGCTGGAGGATGCGCCCCTCCGGCTCCCCTACCCGCGCGCGTCAGCCGGCGGGCAGAGCTCTGGTTATGGTTTTCGGCAGGGTGTATTCCAGAAGGCCGGCCAGGCCATTCTCCACACCCATGCCCGACTGTTTATGCCCGGCGAATGGCTCGAAGGGGCTGACCTGGTGGATCTCGTTGATCCAGACCGTGCCGGTCTCAAGCTTCATGGCAACCTGCTCTGCAATATCGAGATCGGCGCCCCAGACTGAGCCAGCGAGGCCAAATTCGGAGGCATTGGCGCGCTCCAACACTTCATCGACCGAGTTGTATCTCAGCAAAGGCACGACCGGGCCGAAGGGCTCCTCGCGTACAATGCGGGACTCGTCCGGCGGATTGTCAACGACCGTCAGCGGCAGGAAGTAGCCTGGGCCTTCCCCTGTCTCTTCGCCGCCGGTCAGAAAGCTATAGCCATTGGCCCGGCAATCAGCCAGCAGGTCGCGGACCCGCTCATATTGGCGCTTGTTCTGGATCGGACCAAGCTGCACGCCCTGCTCGGCTCCATCACCGACCACATAGGACTCCACCTCGGCCACAAAGGCTTCGGCGAAATCGTCATAGATCTCATCGGCCACATAGATCCGCTTGGCATTGATGCAGACCTGGCCGGTATTGCGGAACGCGCCCCAGGCAAGCGCCTTGGCCGAGGTGGCGATATCGGCATCCTTCAGCACGATGGCGGCATCATTGCCGCCGAGCTCCAGCGTCACCCGCTTGAGATCACGCGAGGCGCTTTCCATCACTTTCTTGCCGGTCGCCGTCGAGCCCGTGAAGCTGATCTTGTCCATGCCGGGATGGGAGGTCATCCAGGGGCCGAGATTATCCCCGCCCGTCACCACATTGAGCACACCGGCCGGGAACACATCCTTCAGCAGTTCTGCAATGCGCAAAATGGTCAACGGCGTGAAAGGCGAGGGTTTCAGAACCAGCGTGTTACCCGCCGCCAGCGCGGGCGCGACTTTCCACATCGACAGAAGCACCGGGAAATTCCAGGGTGAGATTGCTCCGACGACGCCAATCGGCACATGCACCGTGCGCGAGCTGCGGCCAGGCTCGGTCGGGTTCATCTGCTCGGCAATGTCCAGGCTCGCCACTGCCTGCAACCAGCCAGCGCCGCCCATCACTTCAAAAAAGGCCTCGTCATGGCACTTGCCCTGCTCAGCCGTCAGCAGCGACTTCAATTCCTCGCCATGGGCCTGAATGATCCCGGCAGCCTCGCCCAGTTTCGCGGCGCGCTCGGCATGTGGCGTGTCTCGCCAGGCCGGAAAGGCCGCCTGCGCCGCAGCCACTGCCGCATCCAGCTGCTCGCGCGAACAGTCCGGCGCCTGCGCCAGAACCTCTCCTGTCGCCGGATTGATCACATCCAGGCGCGCGCCGGATCCGACCAGCTCGCCATTGATCAGCATCCTGTAGTCTGCCATTTGACCTTCCTCCATAATTGACCGTCTACGCGATCTCATCCTGTGTACCGGCAAGTTGCGCCAACACCTCATCTGTATGCTCACCCAGGCGCGGTGGCTCGCGGCGGATGCTGGCAGGAGTCTCGCTGAAGCGCACCGGATGGCGCAGCGAGACATAGGGGCCTTCCGTTGGGTGCTCTCGGTGTTCAGCGAATTCGACGGCCTGCAGATGCGGATCATCAAGCACTTCTTCGAGCCGGTTCACCTTCATGCAGGGCACATTGCGCTTGCCGAGCTCGGTGACCCAGTCCTCCGTTGTGCGCGTCAGAGCCACTTCCTTGATCATCGCATAGACCTCAGAGATGTTCTCGGTGCGCTTGGCATAGGTGGCAAACCGCGGATCCTTGGTGAACATGCCCGCGCCCATGCCGCCCAGTTCGAAAAAGTCGTCCCATTGCTTATCGGAATAAGGGAGGATGGCGAGATAGCCATCCTTGGTCTTGTACGGGTGCCGGTTCGGGTTGAAGACCCGGCTATAGCCGTATTTTCCGGTCGGCGGATCGAAGGTGTGGCCGTAGAGATTCTCGGTCATGTTGAGATAGGCGAAACACTCGAACATTGGCACTTCGACGAACTGTCCGCGCCCCGTCCTCTGCTGGTGGAACAGCGCCGCCATGGTTGCGTAAGCCGCAAACAGCCCGGAAGACTTGTCCGCCACCAGCGACGGCAGATAGCGCGGCATGGGATCGCCATCGACACGGCTGGAAAGGTCCGCAGCGCCAACAGCCGCCTGGATAAGATCATCATACGCTTGCCGGTCGGAATACGGCCCGCCCGCGCCATAGCCGGCGCAATGCACAAACACGATATTCTCGTTGAGGGCTTTCACGCTCTCATAGTCAAAACCCAGCGCCTTTAGCCCCTTCATGCGGACATTGGTGATGAAGACATCCGCATCCGCCAGCAGAGCGCGCATCCGCTCTGCCCCGTCAGGCTGTTTCAAATCCAGCAGAACTGAGCGCTTGTTGCGATTATAGTGCATGAACATCGGACCCATGCCCGGAGACTTGGCCGGCTTGCCCGTGTAGCGGAAAATATCGCCGCCACCGGCACGCTCCTGTCCTGGCGCTTCGATCTTGACCACATCCGCTCCGAGATCGCCGAGGATCTGGCTCGCATATGCCCCAAAAAGGACGCTCGTCATGTCAATGACACGAACACCTTCCAGCGCGCCGGGTTGGATCGTTTGGTTCATCTCAGTTCCAGATATCTGCAGTGTACGCAGATCAGGGTAGACGAACAGATCAAAATGCAGACCAACCAAAAGGTTGGGGGTAGTCTGCCTCCCGGAAATGTCGGGACTAATTTCCGGTCTCTGAGTTTTCGCTGAAATGACCAGACTGCGTGGCGGTGCTGTCAGTCTAACGCGAACCGGTCTCCAGCAACAAATATTGGCGAACTCGCTAGGCAGCGAGGAGCCTGCGCCACTCGGAGAGGGCGGCGTTTCGGAGTGATTTGAATCTGGGTCTGCGTTCGATGTTTCTCTGATGATTGAAATGGTTATGGACTGAAACGTGGGTGGCGGCGAACTTTTGCAAGTTCGACATCCGGCGGAACCGACTCATCGCTCGCTCTCGTCGTCGGAAG
>JALEGE010000014.1 GCA_022760335.1 Hyphomonadaceae bacterium | reverse complement strand
GCCCGTGAACAGGGCAGCAGCCGCCAGCATCGTTGGATCTGCCTTGTCTGTGCCCATCTTGGCAAAGATCTGTTGCGCGACCTGCTCACGTTCCCGCTCCAGGGCGTCGACAAATGGGCTGTCCTGGATGAGTTCCCAGGCCATTATCTGGCGGGTCATTGGACGCTCTCGCAGGGCCATGATCAGATTACGGTGCGCTTGTGCGAGTTGTTGCGAACGGGGAAGAGCGAGGAAATCCTCCCAGTCCCCGCCGATGATCTCCGTGGCGCTCGGCCAGAACGTATTGTTCTTGGCAAAGCGCTCGACAAGTCCCTCCAGGCTGCCGAAATAGCGGTATATCAGAGCCTTGTTGACACCTGCCTGCCGGGCAAGTGCTTCTGCATTGAGCGCCCCCAGCCCATGACGGGCAAGGATTTCGCCAACGGCACTGATCAAGGCGTTTTCGGTCGCCACACGGTCTCGTTTCGACATGCCACAGTAGGTCACGATAGCGTGACTTAGGCAAGGGGCTGCAGCATGGATCTCATCCATGCTGCATGTTTTGTGAAGCCTTAAAGCCCGGGTTATGCCGCTTGTCGCTGGGGGCATGTTGTGTCTAGGGCCCCGTGGAGCCGATGACATCAAGCACAGCGCGCAGCTTTGGCGAGTCTTCAAGTGGTTGGGTCTGGTACTCAATGATCCCGAAATTCTCTGACTCGAAATAGCTCGGCACGGTTCCAGGATCGTTTTGTCCGCGCGGGATGATGCCCGCATAGTGTACGAACAATCCACCCCCTTCTTCCTGCCAGACATCGAACATGGCCTGATAAAGCTCATACATGCGTGGATGCACGGCAACCGTATCACGCGTGAAAGTGTTTCCTACGAAGTGGTGGCCTCCTTCATATGTGATGAGCGGTATCCCGAACTCGTCCGCGAGGGCCTTGTCGCTGCGCACGACATAGCGCCAGCCTGGCTCCGGCTCGCTGCTGCCAGAACTCCAGCGGCCTTCACCGCGCACATAGTCGATGGCATCGTCAAAATAGGTGTCGATGCTGGTCTGGTCGAAGCCGAAGGTTTCGCCGCCTGGGCTCAGATTTTCGCCTACATAGGGAGCGACTGCGAAGGCATCGACGATTTCGCTCGCAGGCGTCCCGCCTTCCTCTCCAACAAAGACGGGCGTTTCCAGCAAGAAGCGGCTCGGATGATAGAATACCCCTGAAGCGCCAAACTGGCCGGCCAGTACGCAAACGACCCGCTCTGCTTCTGCATCCCATTGTTCACGAAATATATTGCAAGCTTCAGACAGACGCATGCCGGCCCAGCTGTTGACCATCATGTGTGTGTCGACCGGATCACCATTTGACCACGGACGAACTTCGCCATGTACCCCAGGCCAGCGCGCTTCAGCCTGATCCAGTGCATATTGTCGGCCATCTGTATATGGTGGAGTGAAGTTCCAAAGCTCGTTGCCAAGCTCGATATAGACTTTGCGCACGCTCTCAAGCTCGGAGACCGTCAGATCCGCGAGGTTGGTGATGAACTCGTCATCGGCTGCGATCGGGATGTTGAGCCACAAATCGCTATTGGATTGATTGGCTAGATCGATCATCACTTCGAACGGGGCGCCCTGTGCGCCGCCCCAGTAGCCATAGTCTTCAGGCATGCGCTCAGACCATGCGCGTCTTGGCCCGTAAACCAGGTAATCACTGGTCATATGCAGCGGCCGGATGACACTGAACGGTTCCACAAAGTCCAGATAGGTGCGTGTGAACCGTTCTCCTTCCTCTGCGCCCGGCTGCAGCAGAGAAATATTGCGGACATAATCACCGGTTCCGGCAGGATCGGTATCTTCGAGGACAATGATGAGTTCCCCGTCGCCAGGATAATCCAGAGTCATGGATTGGTTCGAGACACTGGTCGTTGTCGTGCTCATGACCGATAGGGTGCCAGTGCCATCCCAGCTGAGTTCATAGGTGCCTGCCGGAAGGATTTGCGCGCCGTCGGGCTGATCAAGATAACGGCCACCGCCGATAATCGCCCAGAACTGGTCGGCAACACGCCCATCGGAAAGCGTCATGGAAACCGGCCAGCCCTGCGAGTCCAGATCTATCAGTTCGCGTGCATCCGAAGTGAAGCTTCCATTGAAGATTGGGGTGAAGCCGATTGTCGGGCCACGATAATCGAACTCGTGCTCATATCCCGCACGCTTGGCGATGTCATTCAGTGTCCAGGCTGTGGCGGCGTAATAGATTGGCGCGACAGCATTGCCGACCTGAAATTCCTCCGGCCCAGGGTGCGCCGTGCCTTCTGGTGGAGGCGGTGGAGGCGGTGGAGGCGGAGGAGGGGGCGGAGGCGGCGGAGGAGGCGGTGGCGGGGGAGAGGGGACGACTTCCCCAGGCGTTTCCGTCTGTTGGCCATCGTCGCTACACGCGCTCAGCGGCGCAACACTAAGGATTGTGGCAATCGCCAAATAGCCAGCATGCCTCATGAGTCTCTCCATGGAACTGAGAAGTCGATTGGGTCTTGTGCTTCTTACCGCACTGGGGGCTTCCATGCGGCTTCGAGAGGGTATAAGTCACGCATGCGTTACTTTTGCAAGTGATAATTCCGAAAGTTCTGCCGAAAAGTAGAGCTATTCCCTTTTCTGTAGTATTAATTACAGTTTACCATAGATCTTGGGTCTGATTTCGACGTGCTGCCGGAATGCAGGAGAGAGAGTGATTGACCTTTTAATTAGCTGCCTTATTAATATTTTAAAGTTGCTTTGGCCGATTGGTTCATTGCTCAGAAGCGGCGGCAAGCGGGCAAAATTGGTGTCCACTCTGATTGGATCCGCGGCTCTACTTGGGAGAGAAAAACAATGGCTTCTTTCGAGAACCTTTTCTCCATTCGCGGAAAGACTGCGCTCGTGACAGGCGGGTCCCGTGGAATTGGGGAGATGATCGCCGCCGGCTTCGTCGCCGCAGGCGCGCGCGTTTATATCTGCTCGCGAAAGGCAGAAGCCTGCGAGGAAACGGCGCAGAGGCTCTCAGGCCAGTATCACGGCGAGTGCATCGCGCTGCCTGCAGACCTGTCGAGCCTGGACAATATTCAGGATCTGGCCGACCGGCTGGCCGCGCGCGAGGCCCGGCTCGATATCCTGGTAAACAATGCCGGCGCCTCCTGGGGCGGGTCCATTGATGCGTTTCCAGAACAGGGCTGGGACAAGGTGATGGACGTGAATGTGAAAGGGGTTTTCTTTCTCACGCAGAAACTGCTCCCCCTGCTGCGCGCTGCTGCATCTGCTGAAGATCCCGCACGCGTGATCAATATCGGCTCGATCGACGGGCTGAAATCCTCACATTTCGATGTCTTCTCCTATGGCGCCTCAAAAGCGGCTGTGCATCATCTGACCCGGTTTCTCGCCGCCCACCTCACGGGTGAGCATATCAACTGCAATGCCATCGCGCCGGGCCCCTACCCGACCAAGATGCTCGGGTCCGGATTTGGCGGGCGCATGGACGATGCGCTTTGGGACGAATTCGGTGAGGCCAACCCCAGCGGCCGGGTCGGAACAGCAGAAGATATTGCCGGACTCGCAATCTTTCTCAGTTCCCGTGCGGGCGCCTATGTGATTGGCGAAGTGATTGCCAGCGATGGAGGCATTGTTGGAACACGCTGATCCACTCTCGCCCGCACGCGATGATTTGATGATCCTGCCACAGCGGCTGGAATGGGTCGCCGCGCGTTTTGCTGATGAGATCGCGCTGGCAGGCGAGACGGGCGCGCGGACTTATAGCGAGCTTGAACGCAATAGCCGTGCGGCCGCGAGCCTGCTTCTCTCCCAATGGGTCAGCCCGCAGGACAAGATTGCGGTGATCGGGGAAAATTCGCTTGAGCATATGGAAATGCTGTTTGGCGTGTTCCGCAGCGGCTGTTGCCTCATTCCGCTGTCGACCTTTCTCAGCGCCGAGGCGGCCGCGCGCATTCTCGATGATGCCGAGGTCAAACTGGTGATCGCCACGCCCAGATATCTGGAAGCGGCCAGGAGGGCGGTGGAGCAAAGCGCCAGCAAGCCCGCCCTGATCGGGATGGATGACCCGCGCCTTGATCCGGGCCAAGTTGAAAAGCCTGCAGCCCTGCCCGAGCTTGCCCCCTCATGGGATGCCATCATCGTCTACAGTTCCGGCACAACCGGCATGCCCAAAGGCATTGTCGGCTCACATGCCCTGCGGGCGATCCAGACCAGTGGTTTTGCCACACTGGGTGCGGAGCCGGGACGCTACACCCTTCTTTCTACGCCGATGGCCTCGAACTGGACCCTGGCCGGCCTGTTCTCAACCCTCTGGAATGGCGGGAGCACCTATATCACCCGGCGGTTTGGTGCGGCCGATTTCATCGCGCTTTCAGAGCGCCTGCAGCCGAAAATCCTGTTCCTGGTGCCGACCCAGATTGAGCGGATACTCGATGAGCCCTCGCTTCAAACCGCGCAACTGGCAGAAGACAGCATAAAGCTGTGCGCCGGATCGCCGCTGGCGCCGGAGAAGAAACTTGCTTTCCACCAGACCTGGCCAGGCGCGTTCATCGAAATTTATAGCATGACCGAAAGCAGCGTCACCTGCTCGCTGGATGTCGGGCTCAATCCTGACAAGGTGAAATCTGTCGGCAGACCGGCAGAGGGCTATCGCGTCGTGATTCTGGACGAATCAGACCGGGAGATGGCGCAAGGCGAAATCGGCGAGATTGCGGGCTGGTCGAAATATATGATGAAGGCCTATTTCCGGCGCGAGGATGCGACCCGCGCGCTGGAATGGCACCATCCTGACGGTACTGTTTTCCATCGCACCGGCGATCTCGGCTTTATCGACGCAGATGGCTTTCTGCATGTCAGCGGCCGGAAGAAGGACATGATCATCACGGGCGGGTTCAATGTGTATCCCAGCGATCTTGAAGATGTGCTTCTCAGTCATCCGCAGGTGCGCGAAGCCGCCGTGGTCGGCCTGCCCAGTGAACGGTGGGGTGAAACACCCTTCGCCGTCATCACATGCCAGCCGGGCTCAGCACTGGATGCCGGCGAACTCCTGGACTGGGCCAATGCAAAACTCGGCAAGACCCAGCGCCTGTCCGGCCTGGATATTGTAGACAGTCTTCCGCGCGGATCGCTTCAAAAAGTTCTGAAAGCTGAACTGCGCAAGATCTATACGCATCGCCAGCAAAGCAGGGGGCGGCCATGAAGAAGAGAAATCACACCGTGCGGCGGATGCGCAGGATGAGCTATTGACAGTATAGTTAGTCACCATATAATTTGGCATCTAAATCGAATTGGCCTCGGTCACACCCAGAGCTCCATCAGAACGAACCGAGTCCGAAAAGAATCAGTCTCCAAGGATACAGGGATGGAAACTCAAAACGGTGCTGACATCATCGATGTCCGCGATCTCGTCTACACTTACCCGAAAACACCCCAGCCTGCTGTGAAGGGGGTTTCCTTCTCCGTGCAGAGGGGCGAAATCTTCGGCCTGCTCGGCCCGTCTGGGGCGGGGAAAAGCACGATCCAGAAGGTTCTGACGCACCAGTTCCGCAAATTGCAGCAGGGCGCGGTCACTGTCCTGGGGCGCGAGATACAGTCCTGGGGCGCAAATTATTATGAGAAGATCGGGGTCGGTTTCGAGCTGCCCAATCACTTCCTGCGCCTGACCGGGGCGGAAAATCTGCGCTTCTTCGCCTCGCTCTACAAAAGCAAGACCCACAATCCGCTTGAACTTCTGGAAATGGTCGGCCTCGGCAAGGCGGCAGATGTGCGCGTGTCGGACTATTCCAAGGGCATGATGATGCGCCTGAATTTCGTGCGCGCCCTGCTGCACGACCCGGATCTTCTCTTCTTCGACGAGCCGACTTCCGGCCTCGACCCGGTCAATGCGCGGATCGTAAAACAGATCATCCGCGACCAGCAGGCCGCCGGGAAAACCGTGGTGCTGACCACGCATAACATGTTCGATGTCGAAGAGCTTTGCGATCGCTGCGGCTTCATGGCGCGCGGGGAAATGGCAGCGCTCGACACGGTGGAGTCGCTTAAGGCCCGCTATGGCCAGCGCAAGGTCAAGCTGACCTATCTCGATCATCAGCAACAATTGCAGACTGCTGACTTCCCGCTTGACGGGCTGGGTTCGAACCCGGATTTCCAGTCGGCACTGAACGGCCATGACATCCAGACCATACACAGCCAGGAAGCCACGCTCGACCATGTCTTCGTCGAAGTCACCGGCGTCAATCTGGAAGCCGATGATGGCGGGGTCGTGCAATGAGCCAGCTGATGCATATGCTGCGCTGGGACATCACCCTGCAGGCGCGCAACTATATCTATGTCGCCAATGTGGTCAGCACGGCCGCTATCATCGTGTTCGTCATGCTGTTGCCGGTCGATCCCCTGCCGGCTTCGGCAGCGTCCTTTTTCATCTTTGCTGACCCGGCCCTGATCGGGCTCAGCTTTATCGGCGCCATCGTGATGATGGAAAAGGCCAGCCGGGTGCTTTCCGCACTCGGCGTGACGCCCTCGCCGCCAAGTGTTTATGTCGCCTCCAAAACACTGACCATGTCGGTGAACGGCATTCTGTCCGGACTGGCCGTGGCCTGGTTTGCCCTTGATGGCACGTTTGACTGGGGGCTGATGATGCTTGCGCTGGCCTTGTCCAATACGGTTGCTGTCCTGATGGGGCTTGCGATCGTGGCGCGGGCGCCCTCCATGAACGGGCTCATGATCTTCCTGCTGTTTGGCACCTCAATCCTGTTCATCCCGCTCCTGCCGCATTTCGGGCTGGTCTCAGGTCCGCTCGAATGGGTGTTCGCGGTGATCCCGTCTTATGCCATGCTCTTGTCCTTTGAAGGTGCGGCGAACCCAAGCCTGCTCAGCCAGGCTGAGTGGATCTATGCCATCGGCTATCAGGTTCTCTGGATCATTATCGGTTGGTTCTGGGCCCTACGTGAGTTCAAGCAATCCATCGTCTCAGAAGGCCGGTAGGGTCAGGGAGGACAAAAATGAATGCATCTGCTTCCATTATCGCGCTCGACGCCAAGGGGATCATGCGCGACGGCGTCATGCTCATCAATGTCGGGCTCTCGGCCGTGGTCATCGCAATCATAACGGTGCTTGGGTACTATCATGGTGACAATGCCACCATGGTGGACTGGTTTCCCTTTATGATCATCATGTCTGTGATCACAGGCCCAAGCGGCTTTGGTTTCCTGTTCGGCCTTTTGATGGTGGATGAGAAGGATACTGGAGTTCGCAACGCTCTGGCGATCACGCCGGTGCGGCCCTCAACCATGCTGGTCACCCGCACGCTCTTGATGATCGCCTATCTGCTGGCCTGGCCGCTGGCGACTGTGATGATCATGAATGCGACATGGCAGGCCCTGCCCAT
>JALEGE010000140.1 GCA_022760335.1 Hyphomonadaceae bacterium | reverse complement strand
CCTTCGACCACTTCAGCCCGGCCATCCTCCAGTGAACGCAGCTCCATGATCCGGCCCCGGCGCACCCGCTTCAGGATTTCCGAAACGGTGAGCGCGCGCGGGTCGATGATGGCGTCAATGTCCAGCATGTCGTGCAACTCGGCGAGATAGGGCTCGTTGACCAGCGCCATGGTGCGCTTCACGCCCAGACGTTTGGCAATGCCACACGAGAGGAGATTGGTCTTGTCATCGCTGGTCAGTGAAATCACAAAATCGCTGCGCGCCCCGCCGGCCTCTTCCAGAACATCCGGATTGAGCCCATCACCGCGGATTACCACTGCGCGGCGCAAGGCCTGGGCGGCTGAATTGGCGCGCGCTTCATCCATTTCCACAATGCGAACACGCACGCCTGGCAGCCGCGTTAGCGCATTGGCGACATAGATACCGACATTGCCGGCACCAATCAGTGTAACCAGCCGTGAGTCCTTTTCCTCCCGGCCCAGAATGGCATTGAGGCGTGTGAGATGATTGGCCTTCACGGCAATGAAGGCGCGGTCGCCGCGATGCAGGGTGTCATTGGAGCGTGGCGCCTGGATGCGCCCGCCCCTGCCGATGCCGATAATGCGGGCCGAAAGATCCGGAAACAGACCGGCGATCTGATCGAGATTAGTGTCGAGCAGCGGATTGCCCTTTTCCATGTCGATCGCGACCAGCTGGATCCGGCCATCGGCGAATTTGGCGCTCATCACCGCACCCTGACTGCGGAAACGCTCGACGATCGCCTCGCCGACCGAGACTTCCGGGGAAAAGCTGAGATCGACCGGGATGGCATCGTTGGAAAATAGGTCTTTCCAGCGCTTGTCCTGATAGACCTTGGATCTGACGCGCGCGATTGTGGTCTGCACCTTGAAGAGCGATTTGGCGACCTGGCAGATCACCATGTTGATCTCGTCATGCTGGGTCACGGCGATCATCATTTCGCAGTCTTCCGCGCCGGCGCGCTGAAGCACATTCGGGTGTGCGCCATTGCCGACCACGCCGCGCACGTCCAGGTCTGTTGAGACCTGGTCGATCAGCATGGCATTCTCATCAACAAGGATGACATTGTGCTGCTCGCGGATCAGGCGCCGGGCAATCCCCTGCCCGACCCGACCCGCACCGCAAACGATAACCTGCATGGGCTAGCTTTCAGCTTTCCTGGCGAATTTGCCCGGATTGTACCCCTAGAGCCTTTAATTTTCGGTGCAAGGCGGAGCGCTCCATACCGATGAACTCAGCGGTTCGCGAGATATTGCCGTTAAAGCGGGTGATCTGCAGGGCGAGATATTCGCGTTCGAACTGTTCGCGCGCTTCGCGCAGGGACATTCCGACCAGATCTGCGGAGTCAGCCACACCCGGCCCGCCATGACTGCCCGCGCCGGGTTCGCGCGGCAGTTCATCGACGCTTACTGGCTGGGTGACATCTGATGGCGAGAGAATCATGATTCGCTCGACCAGATTTCGGAGCTGTCGAACATTGCCCGGCCAGGGCATGGCCTGCAGCACCGCAAGTGCCGGTTCGGAGAAGGTGCGCGGCGTCAACCCGGAACTGTCGGCCACGCGCTCGGTAAAATGGCTGACAAGCTCAGGGATGTCATCGCGCCGGTCGGCCAATGAGGGGACTTCCAGCGGCACCACGGCGAGGCGGTAGTAGAGATCCTCGCGGAAACGTCCTGCTTCGATCTCTTCTGCGATCACCTTTGTGGTCGCGGACATGACACGCACATCCACACGCACATCTGAGCGCCCGCCGACACGCTGGAACTTCTGCTCGGTCAACACGCGCAGCACCTTGTTCTGGGTTCCGAGTGGCATGTCGGCGACCTCATCCAGCAACAATGTGCCGCCATGGGCTTTCTCAAACAGGCCGATCCGCACGGGATGACCCTTGCTGTCTTCCTCGCCAAAGAGAGTCTGTTCCATTTGGTCCGGCGCGATGCTGGCCGCATTGACCACGACAAAGGGGGCGCCCTTGCGCTGGGAGTTCTCGTGAATGAGATGTGCGACGAGTTCCTTGCCCGCCCCTGCTGGGCCGGAGATCAATACACGGGAATTGGTCGGGGCCACACGGTCCATGGCCGTGCGCAGTGTATTGGCCGCCTGGCTTTTGCCGACAAAGCTGCTGGAGGCGACGGCCTTGGAGCGCAGAGCCGCATTTTCGCGCTTCAGATCGGCTGATTCCAGGGCCCGCTCGACAAGATGGAGGAGCCTGTCGGTCTTGAAAGGCTTCTCGATAAAGTCATAGGCCCCACGCCGTATGGCGGCGATGGCGGTCTCGATATTGCCATGCCCGGAAATGACGATCACCGGCATGAGGGCATCGATCGACTTCAGATAGCGCAACAGGGAGAGCCCATCCATGTCGCTGCCCTGTAGCCAGACATCCAGGACCACAAGGCCGGGCGCGCGGCGGCGGACTTCTTCCAGTGCGGTCTCCGCAGTGGCCGCGAGACGGATCTCATAGCCTTCGTCTTCGAGGACACCGCCGATCAGTTCGCGGATATCAGGTTCGTCATCGACGACCAGAATGTCGGTACTCATACAGTTGTCTCCTCTACGCGGCTGGCGAGCTCGTGGCGGGTTTCAGTGTCCAGCGCCGCGGGCATTTCAGTATGGGGAAGCAGAATGCTGACGCGCGCACCCCGGCGCCCATCGGCCCGGTTGTGCAGGCTGATCGTGCCGCCATGGTCCATGATGATGCGGTTCACAATGGCCAGGCCAAGGCCAGTGCCCTTCTCGCGGGTCGTGACATAAGGCTCCATCAGGCGTTCGCGCGCCTCGCTTGGAAAGCCTGGTCCATTATCCTCGATATTGATTTCCAGTTGGCCATCCAGGGTTTCGCGCAGCGTGACATCGATCCGGCCGGCGACCTCTGTGTCCTCCGGCAAGCGCTCGATCGCTTCAGCGGCATTTTTAAGAAGATTACCAAGTGCCTGGCCCATCAGCCGATTGTCACCAACATAACGGGCCGGCCCGTCAGGCTTGTGCACGACAAAGTCGATCTCGGGCTGTACCATGCCGCGCGCAAAGGCGACCTCGGTGAGCAAACTGCCCATATCGAACTCGGCAACCGAAGGCTTGGGCATGCGGGCAAAATTGGAGAACTCCTCCACCATGCGCCCGATATCGGCAACCTGGCGCAAGATTGTATCCGTGCAGCGGTCGAAGACTGACTTTGCTTCCGGTTCCAGCTTGTCGGCAAAACGCCGGCGCAGGCGTTCTGTGGATAGCAAGATCGGCGTTAGTGGATTGCGAATCTCATGGGCAATGCGGCGGGCGACATCGCGCCAGGCGAGCTGACGCTGGGCGTTTACGAGGCGTGTGGCATCATCAAAAGTCAGAACGCAGCCGCCATTGGCATCCAAAGCGGCCTTCATGCGGACATGGCTGGGCACGCCATTCAGGACAAGATCCAATGAGGCATCGACGGTGGATTCGTCGTCAATTGTGCGCAAGGCGATCTCCGCAAAGTCCGGCAGGACATCGCCAAGAAACTGGCCCTGAATATTCACGACTCCGAGCAGTTTCTCAGCTGACCTGTTTGCCAGTGTGATACGCATATCTTCATCAGTACGGATCACCCCGGCGCTGACCTCGGCAAGAAGCGTCTCGACGAACTGGCGGCGATCCTCAGCATCCTCGCGCGCCAGAACCAAAGCTGAGCGTTGTTGAGCCAGCTGTTCGGTCATGGTGTTGAAGCTACGCGTGAGATCGTGAACCTCGTCATGGATGGCGGGCGTGGGCACGCGTACGGTGAGGTCGCCATCGCGCACGGCAGTTGCCGCTTCGGCCAGGCGCCCGATCGGGCCGGTGACATGGCGCGCGGCCTCCAGACCGAGCCGGCCTGAGAGCAAGAGCACCAAGGCGGCAACCTGGCCATAGCCAACCGCGAACAGCCATTGCAGCCGGCCTGATCGGTGCTTGGCGGCGCGATAATCGGTTAGCGCGGCTTCAGCGCGGCGCATCTGTTTGAGTTCTTCAAAATCAAAGGGTTTGGCGACATAGATATAAGCGCCCCGGTTTTCACGCAGCGCAGCCAGCGCCGTGACAAGGCCCTGCTCATCGCTCAGCCGGTCGACAATGCGGCCCTCATCGGCCTCGGTGAAATCCGAGGGCGGCGGCAGGACCAAACGTGTGGGGAGTGTTTCCGGCTGGGCCAGGAAGCGGCCTTGAGCATCAATCACATAGGCCTGGGAAAAACCGCGCAGGGCGGCCTGGCGGGCGACATAGCTGGGATAAAACTCGCTGCCCTCACGCAAGCCCTGGGCGGCATTGTTCAGGTCTCCGACGGTGAGCCGCACATCGCCGAGAAACTCGACCACGAATTCCTCGTGATTGCGCCGGGCCACAGCTGCGGTTTCCTCGACAATTGTGTCGATGCGTTCATTGAACCAGTTGTCGAGCCCGCGCGTAATTGTGGCGCCAAGAAAGATCGCCACAACACTGGCAGGAATAATTGCGGCGGCGCCGAACAAGAGAATGAAGCGGCGGGCAAGTCGAGAGCTGCCGCCAGCACTTCGTTCGCGATCGACGCGGCGATAGCGCTCGACGATCATCCAGGCCAGGATCGCGATCAGGACGGTGTTAATGGCCAGAAGCCAGCCTATGCGTCCCTGCAAGGGGTCTACAGGGCTGACCCCGGAAATCGCCGAAAAGGTTGTGAAAACCGCGACCAGGGTAGCAATGAAAAACAACCCCTGAAACAGGGCCAGGCTGGCACGAGTGGCCGAGGTGTTCAAAGGCGCACGCATCGAGGGGTTTTAATCCCCTCGGAACTGATTGTCACCTACATGCAACAGTGAGACTATTTTGCAACACAGTTAAAGGGCTAGTCAGAAGAAATGCCCAGGCTGTTGATCTTAGCGCGCAGGGTATTGCGGTTGAGGCCCAGCAAGGCCGCCGCCTTGACCTTGTTGCCTGAGGTAACCTGCAGCGCGAGCTTAACAAGCGGGCGCTCAACCCGGTCTATGACACCCTGATAAACGCGGGAATCTTCATCTTCACCGGCGGCCATCAGATCGCCGAGCACATGTTTCTTCAACAGGCCTTCAATATCGTCTTCAAAGCTGCCTTCGCGCGGTAATTCAGCGTAGGAGCTGGTGCGCAATTCGCGCTCAACATCTTTCGCGGTGATAGTGCGATCCGCGGTCAGGGCGCTGAGACGCAGGACCACATTCTCCAATTCGCGTACATTTCCCGGCCAGTCATAGGCCATCAACAGATCTGTCGCGCCAGGATCGAGCATCTTTTCCGGCAGGCCCTTTTTAGCGGCGCGCACGAACAGCGCGCGCGTCAGTTCGGGAATATCCTCCTTGCGTCGGCGCAGCGGTGGCATGTTCAAGCGCACCACAGAGAGGCGGAAATAGAGATCGTCGCGAAACTCGCCGTCATCGACCTGGCGTGCGAGATTGTGGCGCGTGGAAGCAATGGTGCGCACCTGCTTGGCTGATCGCATGAGGCTGAGAACATGGGCCTGAGCCTCAGGCGTGAGGTCACTGACTTCGTCGAGATAGAGCGTTGTTCCAGGCTCAAGCTCTGGCAGGGTGTTCTTGCCTGGTACAAGAGTTCCGGCATCAAGATGGACAAATTTCCCACCCGCCGAGGCGCTGAGATCATGGATCGCCCGAGCTGCCAGATCCTTGCCGGTGCCGGGTTCGCCTTCGATCAGCACGGTGAGATCCGTATTCATCACGCGTGTGATGATGCGGTAGATCTCCTGCATGGCTTCAGAGCGTCCTATCAGGGGCAGCGCGGCTTCATCGGCTGAGCGCCGGCTCTGTGGCGAAAGCAGTTCGCGCCCTTTCGGCACGCGCAAGGCGCGGCGGACGACCTCCGCCAGATGATCAATATCAAATGGCTTGGGCAAATAGTCGAAGGCGCCATGATCGGCTGCCGAAGCCGCCGTCAGGATGGTGTTTTGCGCGCTCATGATGACGAAGGGCAGTTCCGGACGCGCATGTTTCAGCGAGGACAGCCGTTCGAAGATGGACGTGTCGCCAAGATAGACATCCGACACAACCACATCGCCCTGCCCTTCGCGCACCCAGCGCTCAAGGGCATCAATGGAAGAGGTTGCGCGGACAGCGTAGCCCGCAGACGACAGGGTCTGGCTCGCGACAAGGCGAATGCTGGCATCGTCTTCTGCGAGCAGCACGGTTTTTTCACTCATTTTGACCTCGTCTTGGACAATGGCAGGAACACAGAAACCTGTGTCCCTGTGCCGATGTTTCGAATATTTACCTGGCCGCCATGGGCCTGAACGACCTCTTTCACGACGGTGAGACCGAGCCCGCGTCCTGCGGACTTGGTGCTGGAAAAGGCCTCGAAGACATGTGCCAGCTTGTTGGCATCCATGCCTGCTCCGGTGTCGCTGACATCTACCCGCAAAGCGCGCTGCAGGCCGGAATCGGGCAGCACGCCGCGTCGAGCAAAACGCGATTCAAACGCGGTGCTCACCTCGACCACCGGCGCGCAGTTCGCGGTATTGGCAAGCGCAGCCTCAACCCCATTGCGGACGATGTTCTGGAAAGCTTCATGCAGATGGTCTGAATCGCCCAGGATGTCGGGCAAAGATGGGTCGTAACGCCGGACAAAAACCAGCTGGCCATCATGGGCCGCTTCTTCGCTGGCGAGTACCTTGTCCAGCAATTCGTGGATGTTCATCGCCTCAAGATGCGGTTCTGAGAACAATTCGAAGGCCGACAGGCGATTCACCAGACGCTCGATCCGCGCAACCTCATCATTGATCAGGGTCAACAGCTCGCGCTGGCCAGGCTGGGATTGGCGCAAGAGCAATTGTGCCGCGCCGGAAATGCCCGCCAGTGGATTCTTGATCTCATGGCCGAGGATGCGGCCGAAGCTGGCCACCCCGGCAATCGGGTCTTGAGGTTCGCGGGTCATCGCCTCGCTGAGCGCCAGCACCACTTCGCCGGAATCAAACCAGCGCACGCGAACATTGACGATCCGCTCATCGACCAGGGCATGAGGCTTGATCAAAAGTTCCGGAGATGCGGTATCGGAGGCATTGCTGCGCGCATGCTCGATAAGGTCCTCCAGGACCTCACTATTGACCAGAACACGGTTTAGCGGGCGATCGATCAACCGCCGGCGTGACAATCCGAGCAAAGATTCAGCGGCCGCATTGGTGTCCCGAACTGTGTTCTCTGGCGAAACCGCGAGCAACGCGACGGGTGCATTGTCTGACAGCGGTGTCAGAGTCAGCGGCGCCTGCGTCGGTGTTATCGTATTGCTCATGCGGCTATCCGGTGTGGCTCAGCTGACCAAAGCTTGCCGAGGCCATCGCGCAGTTCGGCCGGATCCTCAATTTGACAGAGGGCCGAGCGCAAGCTTCGACGTTCCTGAGAATCGATTGGCAGTGCCAGCTTGTCGATGGCCGCTGCGACATGCTTGCGGACAATCCGCACGCCTTGCCGCGCGCCATAGAGGGCAACACTGTCGGAAATCTGCTCGCACAGGCTGTCGAGCTGTTCAGCCAGGCTGGGCAGTTGATAGGGCTGCTCGCGCAGATTGGCCTCGATCTGGCCTACCAGCCAGGGAGCCCCCATGGCAGCGCGCCCAACCATAACCGCCTGCGCGCCTGATTGGGCAAGACAGCGTCTTGCGGCATCCGGCCCATCAATATCACCATTTGCAATAACGGGCAGATCAACCGCTTTGACCGTGTCGCCAATCGCTGTCCAGTCAGCCTCACCCTTGTAGAACATGCAGCGCGTGCGACCATGCACAGTCAACCAGGCCAGTCCCAGCGACTGAGCAACCTGGCCAAGCTCTGGCGCGTTGAGTGTCTCATGATCCCATCCAAGGCGCATTTTCAGCGTCACGGGTGTCGCGCCGGCGCCTTCAAGCGCGGCCTCCATGATGGCTTTTGCCAGATCGGGGGTTCGCATCAGCGCCGAGCCGGACTGGCCGCCTGTCACTTGCCGGGCCGGGCAACCCATATTGATGTCGATAATGTCCACCCCGGCCTCGCTTAGAAGGTGCGCGCCAGCCCGCATGTCCTCAGGCCGGCGCGCAGCCAGCTGTACGATCCACGGCCCGCCTCCGTCATGCCGGCAAGTGCGTCGCACCATATCCGGACGCCCGATTGCAAGGGCTTCCCCGGCGACCATTTCGGACACAACTGCGCGCGCGCCAAACCGTACGGCCTGGCGCCGAAAGGGCGCATCCGTCGATCCTGACATAGGTGCCAGCCAGGCGCGTGCGGGCAGATTGTTCGTAGTCGGCATGCTCATTTGGCTCTGTTAGCAAGGGTCTGCCTAAAAGTCAGGCACCCAAACTGCACAAGGTCAAGCTTCCATCATCCTAGACTCTGGATATCTGTGGCCAATCGAGCCGCGCTTGCAGCAGGTCTTCATCTGAAAGCAGCGCGTGCTGACGGTCTGTTTCAATAACCCAGGCCGCAAGTTTCTGCAGGTCATCGCCGCCCAGACCATTGCGCGAAAGCACCTCTGCAACCGAAGCGCCCTGCCCTTCCAGTGCGACATCAAGCGCACGGGCCAGGCCATAATATCGCTCGCCCAGCTTACGCACTTTTCGGGCAATCGAGGCATCGCCGACACCCTCCTCGCGATAGGCATAGTCGAATCGGTCAAACAGCACTTCGCCGAGCTTTTCCGAGACGACGAGCCCGGGTTGTCCCAGAGTTTTCAAGCGGCGCATGATCAAGGCGCCATGCAGCGCCACCATTTCGAAGCGGCCATCAAAATCATCCTTGGCAAAACCGTGCACAAACAGCGCGGGACGGCGCGCCGCAGCCATGATCGAATCGGCCAGATCACGCGCCTGCGTCCGGATTGGGTCAGGTTTTCGCAGCAGACGTTGAAGAAACGACATCGGGCGGGTGTCTCCCATGGCTTGTCAAAGGCCGGCACTGTGCCTACCGATAGCGGCTCGAAGAGGAGAGTTCCATGTCGCGATCTGCGATTGTCGCAACCCTGCTGTGCTCAGCCTTGATGCTGTCCGGATGCATCAACAAGACGCGAGCATATCATGGCTATATCGCCGACGAGGCCCAGCCGTCGGAAATGGAGCCGGGGATTGATACCCGCGCCACAGTGTTGGCCCGGCTTGGCAGTCCTTCCACACGGTCGATCTTCGATGACAATACCTGGTATTACATGACCACCGCGCAGGAGAGCTTTGCCTTCTACAAGCCTCAGACGGCTGAGCGCAACATCACGGGCATTCGCTTCAATGAGGATGATGTTGTCGAGGAATTGCTGACCTATGATGTCGAGGATGGCCGCGTGCTGAACTATGCCTCGCGTGAAACGCCGACCCTGGGTCGTCAGCTCACTTTCCTGGAACAATTGCTCGGCTCGATTGGCAATGTGGCCCTGCCGGCGACCAACGAAGCCACCCCAGGCAACCCCACGGGACGCAACTAGAGGGGTTATCTGACCTCGGCGCCATCCATGACTTCGAACTGCACGCTGGAGCGACCATTCCAGGTGTTGATTTTCAATCGGCCCACCAAGTGTAACCGTGCGCCAGCAATCGCGGCTTCGCCCAGAGGCTCGTCGGCCATGCGCCAGGCAACGCAGTCAAGCTTGCCGGTCTCGTCTTCGGCGGTGAATTTGATATGATTGGCGCCGATGCGCCGCGCACCCATGCAGCGCACATCGCGCACCCCGAAAACAGGTTCCGTCGCCCCGGCGCCAAAGGGGCCGAGTTTCGCAACAGTTTCCACCAGATCTGTTGTCGCCGCACCAGGCGCGATCAGCGTGTCGATGCTCAAACCCTTCGCTGCGGCACGTTCTTCTGCGAACTGGTGCATATGCGCACACATCCAGCTGTCGAGCGCCTCGATCTGATCCGGCTGACAGCTGAGCCCGCCGGCCATGGCATGCCCGCCGCCGGACAGGATCACCCCCTCGCGCGCGGCCGCCGCGATGGCATCGCCGATATTGACCCCGGTGACCGAGCGCGCCGAACCCTTCGCCACCGGGCCGAGCCCCTGCCCCCAGCCAATCACGATGGACGGCAGGTGGAAGCGGTCTTTCAGCCGTCCGGCGACAATACCGATAACGCCGGGATGCCACCCCTCCCCGCCCGCGATCAGCACGCCGCGCTGTGGATTGGCCTCCAATTGGCGCTGCGCATGAGCCGTGGCGGCTTCGAGAATGTCCTGCTCAATCGCCTTGCGTTCATCATTGAGCGCATGCAGACGCTCGGCCAGGCCAATCGCCTCTTCCCGGTCATCGCTGGCGAGCAGCTTTGCCGCCAGCCATGGATCACCAACGCGCCCGCCGGCGTTCAGGCGCGGACCCAGCATGAAGGTGGCGTGGTAGACGCTTGAGACCTCGCCGAGGCCTGCCACATCAGCCAGCGCGCGGATGCCGGTATTTTCTCCCCGCTGCAGGATTTTCAAGCCCTGACGCACAAAGGCCCGGTTCACTCCGCGCAGCGGCGCCATGTCGCACAGCGTGCCGAGTGCGGCGAGGTCGAGCCACTCGATTGGATTGGGTAACTCCCCGCCCGGCGGCGTGATCTTGCGCTGGCGGGCCAGCCGGTTCAGCGCGGCGACGAAGACGAAGACCACACCTGCCGCGGCAAGATGCCCACAGCCCGACGCATCATCCGGCCGGTTCGGATTGACCAGCGCGGCGGCCTCGGGGATCGCGCCTTGCATCAGATGATGATCGATCACCACAATGGGCAGATCGATCGCATTGGCTTCTTCCAGTGCCGAGAGCGCGGCCGCGCCGCAGTCCACCGTGATCACCAGATCCGCGCCTGTGGCCTTCAAATGGCGAAAGGCCTCCGGTGAAGGGCCATAGCCTTCGGCCAGCCTGTCGGGCACATACAGCCCCAGATCACGCCCCCAGGCACGGAAATAGCGCGCCAGGATGGCCGAACTTGTCCCGCCATCCACATCATAATCGGCAAATACCGTGACATTGCGCCCGTCCAGCAGCGCGTCGAGCACCAGCCCTGCGGCCTTGTCCATATCGGCAAAGCTGGACGGATCGGGAAACTCACTGCGCAGCGTTGGCGAAAGGAAGCTTTCCACCTCATTGGCCCCGACATCGCGCAGGGCGAGCAGGCGCGCGAGCAGATCATCTTGTCCGAGATGCGCGGCGAGCTGGCGTACGCGCAGCGGGTCTGGATTCTGGAGAGCCCAAAACCGTCCGGTCAGGGACGTCTCAACGCCAAAAAGGCGCTCTTCAGGAAGCGATTGTGCAGCCATGCCCAAAGCTTAGACGAGTCGGGGCATGGCTGGATAGGTTCGCGTG
>JALEGE010000139.1 GCA_022760335.1 Hyphomonadaceae bacterium | reverse complement strand
GTAGGGATTTCGCTGGTAAACAATTGCTGCTGCATCTTTGAGTGTATCTCCAAGTTCTGGCATGAAGGTTATGCCAGACAACTTGAAAGAAATTTCACTTTTATCCGGGTCCCCAAATTGGGTGCGAAGACGGTCGCGTGAACGTTCTATAAAATCCCGTGACGTAGTGTTCGCATCTGGACCCCCGATTAAGATGAGATTCTCACCCAACATAGTTGTGCTAATTGTACGTGAGCTAACTACCTCATAATTCTTGAAGCCGGATTGCTTAAAGTACGAAATGAACTCTGCGAGTGCGAGCGCGTCGCCCGTGCCAATTAGCCCGGAGGCTTCATATTCGTCGAAAGTAGCGTGTGCTCCAACAACTATGATCACTTTACTACTTCGCATTTTTGACCAAAAACTGGGGCGAAAGAGTTTTCGACTGGACGTGACAACAAGTCCTAGTGTCAAACCAAATGCAAATGAAATAGCGTTACTTAGAAGGTTGATGCCTATTGCTTTCAAATCTTCGAAGCCACCGAACACTAAAGCCTCCATCATTCCATAATAAACCCAACCCTAAGTCGCCAAAATCAGGCGAACAACCGAAGGATGGCGGGCGGTTTTTTCGGTGTCCCCTAATGCGCCTCCGCCCACGTCCGCGCCGCGCTCGCTTCCACTTCCAATGGGACGCTCAACTCTAGTGTCGGGAAGGGCGCGGTCATCATGGTCTCTCGCACCGTTTCAATCACCTTGTCGGCCTCATCCTCGGGCGCTTCGAAGATCAGTTCATCATGGACCTGGAGCAGCATGCGCGCCTTTAGCCCTGCCGCCCCCAAAGCGCCCGGCATGGCGATCATGGCGCGTTTGATGATGTCGGCGGCTGAGCCCTGGATTGGGGCGTTGATGGCCTGGCGCTCGGCAAAGGCGCGCGAGGGGCCATTCTTGGAGTTGATATCCTTCAGATGCAGCTTGCGCCCGAAGGCCGTGGTGACATAGCCCGCCTCTTTCGCGGCCTTTTTCGTCTCGTCCATATAGGATTTGATGCCGGGGAATTTGGCGAAATAGGACTTGATGTAATTGCCCGCTTCCTCGCGCGGGATGGAGAGCTGGCGGGCGAGGCCGAAGGCAGAAATGCCATAGATGATACCGAAATTGATCGCCTTGGCGCGCCGGCGGACACCCGCGTCCATGCCCTCGATTGGCGTGTCGAACATTTCCGAGGCCGTCATGGCATGGATGTCGAGCCCCTGCTTGAACGCGTTTTTCAGCGCGTCGATATCGGCCAGATGCGCGAGCAGGCGCAACTCAACCTGGGAATAGTCCGCGCTGATCAGGAGGTGGCCCGGCTCGGCGATGAAGGCCTCGCGGATCTTGCGGCCTTCCTCGGTGCGGATCGGGATGTTCTGCAGGTTCGGATCATTGGAGGAGAGCCGCCCTGTCTGCGCGCCGACCAGCGAGTATGAAGTGTGCACACGTTTCGTCTCGGGATTGATCGCGGCCTGCAGCGCCTCGGTATAGGTCGAGCGCAGTTTCGACAGTGTACGCCAGGCGAGGATCGTACGCGGAAGCGCGTGGCCTTCGGCGGCGAGGTCTTCGAGAATATCCGCCCCGGTCTGCCAGGCGCCGGTCTTGGTCTTCTTCCCGCCAGGCAGGCCCATTTCATCGAACAGGATTTCGCCGAGCTGCTTGGGCGAGCCCATATTGAACTCGCGCCCAGCCTGTTCATAGGCTTCGGCCTCCAGCGCGGCCATGCGCTGGTTGAAGTCGGCCGAGAGGCGCGAGAGGAAATCGCGGTCGACCTTGATGCCAGCGCGCTCCATCTCCGCGATGACCGGGATCAGCGGGCGGTCGAGCCCCTCATAAACACGCGTGACCTGTTCCTTCGCCAGGCGCGGCTTGAAATTCTGCCACAAGCGCAGGGTGACGTCGGCATCCTCAGCGGCATATTCGGTCGCGCGGTCGAGCGGGACGCGGTCAAATGTGATCTGGCTCTTGCCCGTGCCGCACACCTCCTTGAAGGGGATCGGCGAGTGACTGAAATAGCGCTCTGACAGCTCATCCATGCCATGGCCATGCATCCCGGCATGCAGCGCGAAGCTGAGCAGCATGGTGTCATCCACAGACGCGAGACAGATGCCCTGGCGCGCGAAAACGGCATAGTCATATTTGATATTCTGGCCGATTTTCAGGACGGTGGGGTCTTCCAGGAGCGGTTTCAGCGCGGCCAGCGCCTCGGCCATCGGGATCTGTTTCGGCGGATTGCCGCCTAGCAGATCGTCGCCATCGGGATCATTGTGGCCAAGCGGAACATAGCAGGCTTTCCCCGGCGCGGTGGCGAGCGAAATGCCGACAAGATCGGCCGCCACGGCATCGAGAGAACTGGTCTCGGTATCAACCGCGACAAGGCCGACGCGATGGGCCTCGGCGATCCAGGCCTCTAGCGCGGCCATTTCCGTGACCGTCTCATAGGCCTTGCAATCAAATGCTGGCGCATCCTCCTGCACCGCCTCAACCTCCACGCCTTCCATCGCGAAATGCTCACGCACGCGGCGGGTGATGGTGCGGAACTCCATCTTTTCGAGGAAGTCGAGCAGTGTGGCCGGGTCGGGATCGGCGACGGCAAGCTCCTCACACGGCACCTCCAGCGGCACATCCTGTTTCAGAGTGACCAGTTGTTTCGATATCCGCACGGCATCGGCATGGTCGATCAGCGTCTGGCGGCGTTTGGGCTGTTTGATCTCCCCGGCGCGGGCCAAAAGCGTATCCACATCGCCATATTCGGCGATCAGCGTCGCGGCGGTCTTCACGCCAATCCCCGGCGCGCCGGGCACATTGTCGACGCTGTCGCCGGCCAGCGCCTGGATGTCGATCACCTTTTCCGGCGGTGCGCCAAATTTCTCGAACACTTCCTCCGGCCCGATGCTCTTGTTCTTCATCGTGTCCAGCATGCGGATATCGCCCGTCACGAGCTGCATGAGATCCTTGTCTGAGGAAACGATGGTGACGCGCGCACCGGCCTCGTGGCATTTGCGGGCATAGGTCGCGATCAGGTCATCAGCCTCATAGCCTTCCATCTCGATGGCATGAGTGGCAAACGCGATGGCCGCCTCGCGCACCAGCGGGAATTGCGGGCGCAGGTCTTCCGGCGGCTCGTCGCGATTGGCCTTGTAGTCCGGGTAGAGATCATTGCGGAAGCTGTAAGAAGAGTGATCGAAAATGCAGGCGAAATGCGTTGGCCGGTCCTCGCCGCGCAGGTCTTCCAAGAGCTTCCACAGCATGTTGCAAAACCCCGCCACAGCGCCGACCGGCATGCCGTCCGAGGCACGCGACAGCGGCGGCAGGGCATGGAAGGCGCGGAAAATATAGGCCGAGGCATCGATCAGGTAGAGATGACTGTCTTTGGTAAGCGGCGCGCTGGGCATGGGCGGGAATCCTTGTTTGGACATGGCTTAGCCTGCCTTCCCCGCGCCGCAAAGCCGCGCTAAGGGGCGCCATGGATTTCTCCTTCGCCTCCCTTCCTCCCGTACGCGGCAAGCTTATCGAGACCGCGCCGCTCGCGCCCTATACTTGGTTCCGCGTTGGCGGGCCGGCCGATGCGCTGTTCCTGCCGGCCGATGAGGAGGATCTGGCGCAATTCCTCGCCGCATTGCCCGAAGAGGTGCCGGTCACGGTGCTCGGGGTCGGATCGAACCTGATTGTTCGTGATGGCGGGATTGAGGGCGTGGTGGTGCGCCTTGCCGGGGGATATTGGGGCAATATCGAAAGCGAAGGTTCGCTGCTGGCCGCCCGCGCTGGCGCGCTTGATCTAAGCGTTGCAAAATATGCCGCGAAAGCCGGCCTCGCCGGTCTGTCTTTCCTGTCGGGCATTCCCGGCAGCCTGGGCGGCGCGACACGCACCAATGCCGGATGTTATGGACGCGAGTTGAAGGATGTTCTGGCTGGCGCGCGGGCTGTCACACGAACCGGAGACGTGGTTAAACTCAGTCCGGAACATTTCGGGTTTTCCTATCGCCATAGCGATTTGCCCGATGATCTCATTGTCACCACGCTGATCCTGCGGGCCGATGGCGAGGACGATCCGGCGACGCTGGCCGATGAGATCGCCGCCCATCAGGCGCGCCGCGCCGAAACTCAACCGATCAGGGACAAGACCTCCGGGTCAACCTTCGCAAATCCCGATCCTCCGGGAACAGAGAATGCCCGCTCCGCATGGAAACTGGTGGATGCCGCAGGCTGCCGCGGCCTGCGTGTGGGCGGGGCGCAGGTCAGCGATAAGCACTGCAATTTTCTGATCAATACCGGAGACGCCACTGCCGCTGACCTGGAAGCGCTAGGTGAACTGGTACGCGCGCGTGTGCTCGCCACGTCCGGGGTCGACCTGCGCTGGGAAGTGCGCCGCATCGGGCGGCTCAAGTAGGGCTAGAGTGTCAGGCCCTTCGGCGCGATTTCTTCCAGCTCGGCCATCATGGCCGGCGGTGTGGGGATCACCTTGCGCTTGTCGAGATCGAAGGTCACGGCCACAGCCTCTGCCGTCATCCAGGGCCGCCCCGAAACAGGATCCAGCATCCAGTGCACCAGCGAATGGGTCTTCTCGGCCACTGAGGCAAGGCCCGTGTAAATCTCGAACAGGTCACCCACGCGTGGCCAGCGCCGATAAATCATGCGGTATTCCATCACTGCTGCCCCCATGGGCGCTCCACCGGCAGACTCGGCGACACGCCGCCGCCAATCATAAAGCAGATTGGGCACGGCATCAGAGACCCGGCCCATAAACCAGGGCGCCCACATGGTTCCAAAAACATCGCAATGACTTGCCAGCACCATCCCCTGACCAATCTGGGGAATTCCGGCCGCCTTAATCAGCGCATCGCTGATATCGGCATCCGCACGCACCTCACCACCAGGAACAAGACTGCGCGGGGCGGTTTCCTTCGGCGGCGTGTCTTTCAACGCTTCAAGACGCGTGCGGGTACGCGAAGACCAGGGGAAGGACTGTTCGCTGGCGGCGGTTGCATGCACCAGGCGTGTGCGGATTGCAGCGGCAGGCATGCCATCGCCATGGCGCATGTCCTGATAGAGGTCGACCCAGTCCTCGCCCCAATCCACCACGCATCCAATCATGGATAGTGGGCGTCCGGGCAGCACTTCGCGGATATAGCGGATATGATGCTCGCGCGGGATCAGCGTGGAAGACGAACGCGGGGAAAAGGCCGAGGGCAGGTCAATGGCATGAGCAAAGGCGCCGAGAGCCTCCATCGCCTTCTCGACATAGATGCGCACATTCATGTGCCCCATCTCGTCGCAATCCCAGGTGTTCGCGCTGCCTTTCCAAAGGGGGATCATGTCAAGTCCTAACGGCACTCATCCTGAGCGAAGTCGGAGGAGTGTTCAGGCATTTCGCCCCAATCTGCAAGCATGTGGTTCGACTTCACTCCCGGTGCAGGCGCGAACCTACCCAATCACGCCATTGATGGCCGCGCGGGCCGCAAGTGTCGGCGACATCAGATGCGTGCGCCCGCCGCGGCCCTGCCGGCCTTCAAAATTGCGGTTGGACGTTGAGGCACAGCGCTCACCCGGCGACAAGGTATCCGGGTTCATGCCCAGACACATGGAACAGCCCGGCTCGCGCCATTCAAAGCCTGCTTCCATGAAGACCAGATCCAAGCCCTCATCCTCAGCCTGCGCGCGCACCAGGCCAGAGCCCGGCACCACCATGGCGCGGACCCCCTCTGCCACCTTGTTGCCGCGCGCAATCTCTGCCGCCGCACGCAGATCCTCGATCCGGGAATTGGTGCACGAGCCGATGAACACCCGCTGCACGGGTACGCCGGAAATCTTCTGGCCGGCCTCCAGACCCATATAGTCGAGCGCGCGGGCAATCGCGGCGCGCTTGACCGGGTCATCCATATCTGCCGGATCCGGCATTCGGCCGGAAAGAGGGATCGCCTGCTCGGGGCTGGTGCCCCAGGTGACGGTGGGCTGCACATCTTCGCCGCGAATATGGACCACACGATCCCAATCGGCATCCTCATCGCTGTGCAGGGTCTCCCAATAACGGCAGGCGATGTCCCAGGCCCCAGCCTTGGGCGCGGCCGGGCGGCCCTGTAGATAGGCATATGTCGTCTCGTCCGGTGCGATCAGGCCAGCGCGTGCGCCGCCTTCGATGGATAGATTGCACAGGGTCATGCGCCCTTCCATTGAAAGCGCGCGAACGGCCTCACCGCGATATTCCATGACATAGCCGGTGCCGCCCGCCGTGCCGATCCTGGCGATGACATGCAGCGCCAGGTCCTTGGCTGTTACGCCATCAGGCAGCGAACCGGAAACCTCGATGGCCATGTTCTTGGACTTGCGCGCGCGCAATGTTTGGGTGGCCAGCACATGCTCGACCTCTGATGTGCCGATACCATGGGCAAGCGCTCCGAAGGCGCCATGCGTGGAGGTATGGCTGTCGCCGCAAACAATGGTCATCCCCGGCTGGGTACGCCCCTGTTCGGGACCAACCACATGGACGATGCCATTATTGATATGGCCCATGGGATAATACTCGATGCCATGCTCGGCGACATTGCGCGTGAGCGTGGCCAACTGATTGTGCGCATCGGGATCTTTCACCCCGGCAAGGCCCAGCGCCTGACCTTCGGTCGGCGTGTTGTGATCAGCCACGGCCAGGGTGAGATCGGGCCGGCGCACGGGACGGCCGGCTGCCTTCAGCCCTGCAAAGGCCTGCGGCGTGGTCACCTCATGGATGAGGTGCAGGTCGATATAGATTAGGGAATCCCCGGTGTCCGGGTCATTCGCCACCTCATGCGCCGCCCAGATCTTGTCGTAGAGTGTCTTGCCAGCCATGCCTTGCGTTTCCTTTGTGAGAGGGGGAAATGACCGCGCCACATGGAAAAAGCAAGCCGGGCCTGGGACACTAAACTGCAATCGCCCAAAGTGCGGGCACCATGCTTGATGGCTCAAGGACGGATGACTAGGGCGTCACGCCCAGCGCCTCCGTCATCTCTGGCAACCAGGCTTCGGCTTCAAGATCATAGGCCCGGAAAGCTGTTCCGAAGCCCCAATAGCACCAGCCAAACCCCGCCGTCTCGGCCTGCTCGCGCACGGTTCTCGTCCAGGCCGCACGCTCGCCAGCCGGCAAGTCACGATAAACGCCAAACTCGCCCAGCAGAACCGGATGTCCAGACGCTAGCGCACGGGCATGCGCCTGCTCGAAATGTTTAACGACAGCGGCAGCATGATTGGCACGCGCACCCCAGGATTGGGAAAACTCCGGCGGCTCCTCTAGCCATTCGGCGCCCTCATGGGTGAACTCCCAAGGCTCATAATAATGGAAGGTGGTGAGAATGCGCGGATCATCGGGCCAGTCGGTCTCGGCCCATTCTTCCAGCCCACCCCAACCGGTGGAGCCGAGCACCACCCAACGATCCGGATTGGTTTCGCGTACAATCGCGAGCAGTTCGGCATTCACCGCCTCGATATCGCCAATTCCGATCTCGGTATGCGGTTCATTCAGCAACTCAAGAATCACGCCTTCCGGCGCGGCCTGGAAATGCTCCGACAGCTGATGCCAGATCGCGACCAGTTCTGGCCTATACTTCGCCGGATCCTCGCTGAAAGCGTGGAAATGGTGCACATCCACGATCACTTGCAACCCGGCAGCCAGCGCCGCCTCCACCACCTCATCGACCCGCTGCAGCCGCACCGGATCGATGCGATATTCCGGCCCGGGACCTGTATGGTCCGACCAGTTCACCGGCAAGCGGACCGTGTCGAACCCGGCCGCCGCAATGGCGGCAAGATGGCGCGTCTGAACCGTATAGCCCCATTCACCCTCAGCCGGCGCCTCCAGCGCATTGGAGATATTGATGCAGCGCGCGATCGGGCTCTCGGGAAGCCCCGCTTCGGTGGCAGGGTCACCAAGGACGGTTTCGCCCGCACATCCGGCAACGCTTGCAAACATGGCCAGCCCGGCCAACAGACGCGAAAACGGTTTCATTCCCTAACCTTGGGCAATGCGAGCCGGCATGCAAGATTATAGCTCATGAGCAAGGCGAAAACACCAGATGCCTATTTCGAGGCCCTGAAGCCACCAATTGGTGACGTCGCCATCGCACTTCGCGACAAGATTGAGGCGCTTGGTCCAAATCTGAACGGCAAGCTCGCCTGGGGATTTCCCTGTTGGAGTGGAAATCAGCGGATCTTCTCTGTGATTGCCCACCAAAGTCATTGTAATCTTCAACTCTGGTATGGCGCGCAGCTGGCAGAGCGCTGCAGCCGCATTGAAGGCACGGGCAAGGCCTTGCGGCATGTAAAAGTCCGCTCCATTGCAGAAATTGATGCCGCTCTCGCGGGTTTGATCGAAGAAGCCATTGCACTGGACGCAAGAGCCCCGCAAAAGATCCGATAGCTTGGCAGGTGATAGGGAGCGCAAACATGCACAAGATCCTCTTTGGCACATTGTGTGGTATTCTCGCCATCGCAGCCTGTGGCGCCAATCTGGACACCTCCCCAGAACCAACCGCCGAAGCCGAAGCCCCCGCAGAAGTCGCTGTCCCTATAAGCGAAGATACAAGCCTGACCTTTACTGCGATTGATGGCAGCCCCCTGTCGCTCAGCCAGTATGCTGGCAAAGCCGTTCTGGTCGTGAACACGGCATCCAAATGCGGATATACGCCGCAATTTTCCGGACTTCAGGCCTTGTGGAGCGAATATCGTGAGGAGGGCCTTGTCGTAGTGGGCGTGCCTTCGGGCGATTTCGCGGATCAGGAACTGAATGAGGCCTCCGAAATCAAGGAATTCTGCGAGATCAATTATGGCGTGGATTTCCCATTGACCCAAAAAAGCCATGTGGTTGGCGAGGCGCGTCATCCCTTTTTCGCCATGGCGGAAAGCACTCTGGGTGAAACGGCGGTGCCACAATGGAACTTCCACAAGATCCTGCTCGGTCCGGATCTTCAGCCCATTGCGGCTTTCCCCTCGGCGGTGACGCCGGAGGATGCTTCCTTGGTCGCTGCCGTAGAGGAAGCCCTGCCCGGCTAGGCGATACATGGCCGGGCCAGAGATATGATAGCGCTAACTCAACTTTTGTCGCTCTTGACGCTTGCCGCAGTTGACCCCTTCTGTGTCAGCAAAAGAACATAACACCCGCATGGAGGCCCATTATGGCTGATCAAGATCCCGTTGTAATCGTAGGTATGGCCCGAACGCCGATGGGCGGTCTGCTCGGCGACCTCGCTGCGCTTTCGGCCAATGAACTTGGCGCCATAGCCGTGAAGGCCGCCGCCGCCGAGGCAAAGCTGGGAGCCGACGAAGCCGACGAGATCATTATGGGCAACTGCCTGCCAGCCGGCCAGGGCCAGGCGCCGGCGCGCCAGGCCGGTTTCAAGGCCGACATGGACAAGGGCCTGGAGTCGACCACGATCAACAAGATGTGCGGCTCAGGCCTGCAGGCCACCGTGATGGGTCGTAATGCGATCCTCGCGGGCGAAGCCAATGTCGTGATCGCGGGCGGCATGGAGTCCATGACCAATGCCCCTCACCTGATCGATGTCCGCAAGGGCCACAAATATGGCGATATGACCTCCAAGGACCATATGGCCCTCGACGGTCTGACCGATGCCTATGCCGGCACGCCAATGGGCCTCTTCGCCGACCAGATCGCCGTGGAATACCAATTCACCCGCGAGCAGCAGGATGCCTATGCGCTGGAAACCCTGTCGCGCGCCCAGGCCGCAACCGAGACCGGCAAGTTCAAGCGCGAAATCGCGCCGGTCACCATTGCCAGCCGCAAGGGCGAAACCGTGGTCGACACAGACGAACTGCCGCGCACCGCGCGCCCGGACAAGATCCCAAGCCTGCGTCCGGCCTTCTCCAAGGACGGCACCGTAACAGCCGCCAATGCCTCGGCCATCTCAGATGGTGCCGCAGCCCTGATCCTGATGAAGCAGTCCGAAGCCGACAAGCGCGGCCTGACACCGATCGCCAAGATCATCTCATCATCCAGCCATGCTCATGAGCCTGAAAAATTCACCACCGCTCCGGTGCCCGCTATGCAGAAGGCCCTCGCCAAGGCCGGCTGGGAAGTTTCTGACGTGGATCTGTGGGAAATCAACGAGGCCTTCGCCGTGGTGCCGATGATCGCGATGAAGGAACTCGGCATTTCCCATGACATCGTGAACGTCAATGGCGGGGCCTGTGCCATGGGCCACCCAATTGGTGCATCGGGTGCGCGCGTGCTGATCACGCTCCTGGCCGCGATGGAAGACCGCGATGTGAAGAAAGGCGTCGCCAGCCTCTGCATCGGCGGTGGCGAAGGTATCGCCATGTGCGTTGAGCGCGCCTAGCTTTTAGCCAAATTTTCACGAAGCGCCCGTCTCCAAGGAGGCGGGCGTTTTGATTCAGCTATAATCCGCCACACGGCACAGCCTGCCGTCGCGTTCCTCAAAGAAACTTGCCCCGCGGATCTTCACCGTCTCGCCGGCCATCACGCCATTGGGCAGATCGACTGCTGCCTTGCCTTCGAACTCCACTTCGGCTGCCGCGCTGTTGCCCGAAGCGATGATGTTCACCAGCCTCTGGCGGCGATAGGAAAAGGCATTGCCGGAAAGCTCTGCCACCTGGCGCATGGCATCCTTGCCCTCAAGGCGCATGGACTGACCCGTATTGGAGATGTTCTCAAAGATCACATCGTCGGTGACACAATCGATCATCCCGTCCAGATCACGAGAGTTGTAACACGCCATATAATGGGTGATGACATCCTGAATCATTGCAGTGCCTCCGGGACAGTTCGCCACTCTGGCTGAGAATCAGTCAAATTGGGACTTTACACCGCCTGCACTTTGACCATAAGCCCCGCGCCTGCAGGAGAATTAGTCATGTCTACGCGTATTGCCGTCATTGGCGCCACTGGGAATGTGGGTCAGGAAATGCTCAACATCCTCGATGAGCGGGTTTTCCCCGCCGACGAGGTCTTCGCGATTGCCTCGCGCCGCTCGCTCGGCCGCGCGGTGAGCTATGGCGACACTGAGCTGAAATGCCATGATCTGGAGCAATTCGATTTTTCTCAAATCGACATTGCCCTGATGTCGGCTGGCGGCAGCGTGGCCAAGGAATGGGCACCAAAGATCGCCGCCCAGGGCGCAATTGTGATCGACAATTCCTCTGCCTTCCGCATGGATCCGGACGTGCCGCTGATCGTGCCGGAAGTGAACGCCGATGCGGTGATGGGATACAACGCGAAAAACATCATCGCCAATCCCAATTGTTCCACCGCCCAACTCGTGGTGGCGCTGAAACCGCTGCATGACACAGTGGGCATCACCCGCGTTGTGGTCGCCACCTATCAGTCTGCCTCAGGCGCGGGAAAGGCCGCCATGGACGAGTTGTGGCAGCAAACCAAGGGCATCTATGTCAATCAGGCGCCCGAACCGACGGAGTTTACACGCCAGATCGCCTTTAATGTGATCCCACATATCGATGTCTTCATGGACGACGCCTTCACCAAGGAAGAGTGGAAGATGCGCGTGGAGACCAAGAAGATCATCGGCGATGAAATCGAACTGGTCGCCACCTGCGCCCGCGTGCCGGTGTTTGTCGGACATGCCGAGGCAGTGCACGTGGAACTCGCCGGCCCGATGACCGCCGATGATGCCCGCGCATTGCTGCGCGAAAGCCCCGGTATCATGGTGGTCGATGACCCGTCCGAGGATCAGTACATCACCCCGATCGAATGCGTTGGTGAGTGGGCAACCTTCATCTCACGTATCCGCAAGGACCCAACCATCGAGAACGGCCTGGCCTTCTGGTGCGTGTCAGACAATCTGCGCAAGGGCGCGGCCCTCAATGCGGTGCAAATCGCCGAGGAATTGCTCAATCGCGGCGTCGTGAAACCGGAAAAGACGCCGCTTTAGGAGTGAGCGAAGGAGCGGGCTTCAAGCCCGCTTCTTCTCCTGGAAATAGGCCTGCGTCCCGTAGGAGACGACCGCGTCTTCCGGGATGATCTCGTGCGGCTCGATATCCTCGGCATTGCGCAAGGCACAATACACGGTGCCGAAATCGCGATAGCAGGTCTCAAGAAGATCCTCGAAACTGTCGATCACGAAATAGCTCTTCTGGAAATCATCAATGATATAACGCGTGCGCATCACACGCTGCAGATCAAATCCAATCCGGTTGGGCGAATCGTCTTCCAGCGCGAACACACTTTCCTGCGGGCTGGACATGATGCCGGCGCCGAACAGGCGCAGATCGCCTGCCTCACGGATAAGGCCAAATTCGACCGTGTACCAGTAAAGCCGCGCCAAATGGTGCAATTGGCCACGCTCCAAGGCGCGCGCGCCGCCCTGGCCATAGGCCTGCATGAAGTCAGAAAAGACTGGATCGGCCAGAAGTGGGACATGCCCGAACACATCGTGGAAGACATCAGGCTCCTGAAGATAGTCGAACTCCGCCTCTGGGCGGATAAACGCACCTGCAGGAAAACGCTTGTTTGCGAGGTGATCGAAGAAGATGTCATCGGGCACCAACTCAGCCACGGGCACCACGCGCCAACCGGTCAGTTTTTCCAACCGATCCGAAAGCCGGCCCATATGCGGGATGCCGCTTTCTGAAAGTTCAAGCGCCTGCAATGCCTTCAGATAGGCCTCACAGGCGCGACCTGGCAGAACCGCGCGCTGTCGCCGATACAGGCGATTCCAACGATCATGCTCCTCGGCACTATAGGTTTTCCAATCCTGATCGAGGGTCCAGTCCTCGTTCCGCGGCTTATCGAGATAGCGGTTTTTGGGCGGTTTCATCCGGATGCTGTCGGCCATACTGGCGGGCTCCCTTTGGTCTTTTCTTATGTCAAATATAGGATCAATTCGTCCCATACTCAGATGAAAATCTCAGTCACCAGCGCTGAGGCTTAACGCAAAATCAGGCGCTGCGCCGAAATAATATGGCACAAGGGCGTGCAATCTGCGCGCCAGAGCAGGGTAAATCCATGAGCGATTCCAGTGATCTGCCAGTACTCGATCTTGATCATCTCAGCCGCATGACAGGCGGGGATGAAGAACTTGCCGCTGAAGTGATCGGCATTTTTCAAGAGCAGGCCGCACTATGGGGCCGCCTGCTCAGCGCGCAGGAACCGGCGGAAATCTGGGCTGACGCAGCACATACGATCAAGGGCGCCGCGCTGGGAATCGGCGCAATCCGCCTAGCGAGATATTGCGAGCGGGCGGAAAATCTTGGACGCTCGAAAGAGGTGTCTCCAGCCCAGTCTGCCGTGGCGTTGGATGATGTCCGCGCGGCGCTTGGCGAGGCCCTGGAGGCCGCTGCCGCTGCGGCTCACAAATTCGCTGTTTCGGCCGGCTTCAGCGCGTCGAACGCTTCGAACTCATAGGCAATGCAGCGGTCGATCATGACCCGCCAGACAGGCTCGGCAATCGCGGGCGAAAGCCCGGCGGCTTCAGCGGCGGCCTTTACCTTGGCGACCACATCCTCAATGCGCGGACGGTCATGAACAGCGTCCCGCGATCCCTTGATGCGGGCCGCCGCTTCCATGAAGGATTGGCGTTCCTTGATGATCTCGACCAATAGCCGATCGAGGCGGTCGACCTCATAGCGCACATCGGCCATGGTCTCGGCGGTCTCCGCCGTATGCCGGCGCGGATCGGAAGCGTAACTTGTCATAAGGGCCACATATCGCCAGCGCGCACGAAAGACTACAGGGCAAGTGCGCGCGGCGACGTTCAAAGGTCCAATTGCATCTGAATGTCACAGCGTGTGTAGGGTGTGCACGCAAACTCGGAACCGGAAAGCTCGCGAAAACCTGAGCTGGCATAAAGCCCGCGTGCCGCGTCCAGCTTGCGGTTGGACTCCAGCCAGATCTGCGCTGCGCCCATCTGCCGTGCCGCCTCAATCGCCGCCTGCATCAGCGCACGGCCAATGCCCTTGCCGCGTTGGCCGGCATCCACGGACATCTTTACCAGTTCAAGCCGGCCCGGTGCATCATGGGCGGGGATCAGCGCGACCGTGCCGACAGTCTGGCCGTCAAGCTCGGCCAAAAGCACTCTGCCGCCAGGGGCGAGAATATGCCCCTCAGGATCATCAAGCTGTTGCAGGTCGCTCGGCTCTACATCGAACAGTTGCTCGATCCACGCCAGGTTCAGCCGCTTGAAAGCGGGCTGATCACCGGGACGGTAATCGCGAACGATCACAGCCTCAGCCGGCAAAGGCTTTCTCAATCACGAAATCGGCCGGCTTGGCATTCGAACCTTCCTCAAACCCGCGCGCTTCCAGCAGCGCCTTGGTGTCCTGGATCATCTCCATGGAGCCGCAGATCATCACCCGGTCATTCTCCGCGCTTAGCGGCGGCACGCCCATGGCTTCACACAGGCCACCATTTTCGATCAGCGTGGTGATACGGCCCTGCACCGGATAGTCCGGTGTGCGGGTGCAACTGGTGAAGTGGCGCAGTTGGGCGGTGGCTTCCTCGCCGACCAGCGGATCGGCCTTGGCGCCGGCCACGGTTTCGATGGAATAGGCCAGCTCTTCCTCAAGCCGGCAGGTATGGGTGACGATCACCTCGTCGAATTTCGTATAGGTGTCCGGATCGCGGATCACGCTGGCAAAGGGCGCAAAGCCGGTGCCGGTGGAAAACATCCACAGCCGCTTGGCCGGCGTCAGCGCGTCATTGACCAGCGTGCCGGTAGGCTTCTTGCCGAGCAGAACATGATCGCCTGGCTGGATCTTCTGCAGGCGCGAGGTCAGCGGGCCGTCGGGCACCTTGATGGAGAAGAATTCCAGCTCCTCATCCCAGGAGGGGGAGGCGATGGAATAGGCGCGCAGCAGCGGTTTGCCGTCTTCCTTTGGCAGGCCGATCATCACGAACTCGCCCGAGCGAAAGCGGAAAGTCGCGGGCCGCGTGATGCGGAATTTGAACAACCGGTCGGTATAATGCTCGACCGACAACACTTCTTGCGGCGTGGGCGCATTGGGATTGGGGCGCGGCTTGGCGGCCGCTGCAGCCGTGTCTGTCATGGATACTCTCGCTTCTGCACACACCGCACATGACCCAACCGCGCGCCGCAGACAAGATGGCGAACGCGCGGTTTAGATTTGCTGATAACAGACGCCTGCGGAGTATACCCTCCGGAAAATCCCCTAGGACAGGGCAGAGACCCAGTGCACATCGGGGTCTTGGGTCGAGACCAGATCGGCCAGCTCGTAGACATTCTCATAGCCATAGCCGTAGAGATTCACGAAGGTCGGGATGTTCAGGGCCAGCGGCGCGCGTTTCAGGACAATCGGCGCAACATCGTCACTGAAATTATTGTTGCAGTAGATCAGGATGCGCGTGCCTTTGTCGCCCACCACTGCGGCCAGTTTTTCATCGGTGAAGTCGGAAAAGTTCAGGTGCACCGCCCCATCGATATGGCCCATGGCAAAAGCTTCGGCCGAACGAGTGTCGAGAATGATTGTGTTGGGCTCGCCCGCCATTTCATTGAAGCTTTCCAGCGAAACAAGGCGCTGGGCGCGCACTTCCATCACTTCGGCAGAAACCTCCAGGAAACCGGGATAATCGATCGTCGCTTCCGTGGTTGGTGCTGGTTTCAGCTCCGCTGGCTGGGCGGCCGATGCACCCGCAAATATGAAAGCTGCCAAAGCAAGCAAGGCGAGGATGGTGTTGCGGCGGGCGGTCATCACGGAGCTCCAAGTATCATGTCTGCATGCGAATGAGTCTGGACTCACAATGTGGCACTGCAGGGGCAGGCTTGGGGTGATACCGAGGTGAAGATCCCGTAATGCATATAGACAAACGACCAGGAGAGGGCGCCCACAGGTATCAGGCTCTTGCCGAAGCACCCGCTTGCTCAGTTGCAACATAATCCCAGGCAGGTGGCGCCGTCTCGCTATCCAGCGCGGTCTGGACGAAATGTGACCATGAGAGCCCGGCCCGTGCCGCCGCAATACCATGCGCAAGATGGCCTGTATCGCCCGCCGCCAGCCTTGCCTCCAGGCAACTCGCCAGAGCTTTGGAGTCTTCAGCCGGGACCAGCCAACCGGTCTCGCCGGGCGTCACGATCTCGCGGAATCCAGCAAGGTCGCTCGCAATCACCGGCTTGCCATAATGCAGCGCCACAGGCACGACACCCGAGCCGGTCACCTGCCGATAGGGCAACACGACAGAATCTGCACGGGCAAAATACTCCGCAGCTTCAGCATCACTCAAATAGCGCGCCACCAGTTCGATCTGGGCGCGAGCCGGGCTCTTGGCAATCTGTTGCTCCAGCATGCTCTTGTCGCCCCAAACCTCTCCTGCAATCGTCAAGCGCATATCCTGGCCCGCCAAACGTCCCATGGCCTCAACCAGAAGATCAGCGCCTTTATAAGGCCGGATCAGACCAAACATCAGAAGTTCAAGACGCGCCCGGCGCGCAAGACTGCCGATCGGCTCGGGATAGGCAAACAGCGGATGCGGGGAGATGGCCACTGGCAAGTCAGGCGCGAAAGCCGAAATGGCCTGCGCCAAAGCGCGGTTATGCGTGATCGCCGAGTCGCTCGCCTGGATCTGACGCGAGAGCAAGGCGCGCTTCCAGCCTGCGCCTTCATGATCAGCGGCATTGTGAACGATGGAAATGACCCGCGCGCCCTGTTTGCGCAGGGCCTGGGCGAGATAGGTCAGGGCCGGAGCGGTAAAAAAGGTCCAGGCCGGAATGATCGCAATATCCGGCGCCCAGGCTTTCAACTCGGCGGAAAGCTTACGCCAGTTCAGAGGAGAAATGGAATCCAGCGCATATTCGGTGTCTTCGGGTGCGGCATCAAACGTGTCTGGATCGCGATCATCCTCACCGGGAAACAGAAGGCCAGGATATTGCCGCGCGAAGGAGACAGTGCGCACCGTACCATGCGCCGCCAGGGCCTTGGCGACTTCGCCGGTATGCTTGGCCACGCCGCTACGAAACGGGGGAACAGGGCCGATCACAGCGATTTTCATGCGAAATGCTCCAAGGGCTGGGCCAGGACGGGAGTTTTACCGCCCCGCCTTAATGGAGCCTTTCCAAAGCGGCTAAACGCCGACGACTTCGCCGCGCTGCGCTTCAGCGCGGACCCAGGCGATGAAGGCGCGCACATCCGGACTAAGATGACGGCCCTTGGGCCAGACAATCCAGTAGGCAAAATCGATCTCTGTTGACCCATCCGCAAAAGGCGCCACCAAGCGCCCCACATCCAGGTCGGCCTGAGCAATTGCGCGCTTGGCCAATGCGACGCCGCGCCCGGCCATGGCCGCCTCGATCACCAATACAGCCTGGTTGAAGCGCGGACCGCGCCCGCCATCCACGCCTTTCACACCGCGCGCAGCCAGCCAGTTCGTCCAGTCCGGACAGGAGGGATCGTTTTCCGGGCTTTCATCATGGATCAGCGTATGCTTTGCGAGATCCTCTGGCCGGCGGATGGCATCTGTACCTTCGAGCAATTGCGGCGAGCAAACCGGTAATACGGTCTCATCCAGCAATTTCTCCGATTTCAGGCCTTCATACTGGCCGGTGCCGTAGCGAATGGCGATATCGGCATCGGCAGTATTGAAATCTGTCAGCGCCATGTCAGCTGAGACCCAGGCTTCAATTCCGGGATGGGCCTGGTGAAATCCGTCAAGCTTCGGCGCGAGCCATTTTGCGGCGAAACTGGGCGCGCACGATACCATGACACGCCCACGCCGCGCCGGGGCGCGCATGATCCGGCCAGCTTCGCTGATCTGATCAAAGGCCTCTCGCACCAGGGGCAGGCAAGCCTGGGCAGCATCTGTGAGCAGAACTGAACGTCCGGTTCGCTTGAACAAGGGCGTGCCGGCATAGTCCTCCAACTGGCGGATTTGTTGTGAAATTGCGCCCGGTGTGACATTCAATTCTTCAGCTGCCTTAGTAAAAGACAGCCGTCGCGCGGCGGCTTCAAAAGCACGCAGGGCGTTCAGCGGGGGCATACGGTCATTGGTGTCAGGCATGTTCGATAGTTTTTCTCATTGGTCGCTGTAGAGGTCGCTGGTTGCTGCGAGTGCGTCAAGCGCCAATTTGCGAGGAAGCAAAATTCCGCCCGGAGCCACACATGAATGTGTTCCCCGCCTTCTTCAAACTGGACGATGCCCACGTCGTGGTGTTCGGCAATGGCGTTGAAGCCGTACGGAAAGTGCGTCTTCTGGCGAAGACAGCAGCAAAGATCCACCTGATCGCTGAGACTGTTCCCGCGGCGATGGAGGCCGAGTTTGGCGCACAGATGGTACATCATGCGCCAGCGCGTGCCCGAGATGGTCTCGCCGGGGCGACTCTTGCGGTAGTTGCGCTCAACAATTCCGCGGAAGCTGAGATGGCGGCCGGGCTATGCCGCGAGATGAAAGTACCCGTGAATGTGGTCGACAGGCCGGAGCTTTGCGATTTCACCATCCCTTCGATCCTTGATCGCGGCGAAGTGGTCGCGGCCGTGGCAACCGGTGGTGCCGCACCCGTGCTGGCGAAATCCATTCGCGCAAAACTGGAGGCTCTTCTGCCAGCGCGCATTGGCGATCTTGCCGCCCTCGCGCGCCGCTTGCGTCCCGAAGTGGCCGCCCAGCTGAAAAGTGGTGATGCACGCCGCCGTTTTTGGGAACGCACTTTGAGCGGCCCGGCAGCCGAACGCGCCTATGCTGGCGACCTCCAGGGCGCCGAAGCCGAAATGCGCACCCAGCTTTCGCGTGGGGATACCCCTCAGGGTGTCGTTCACATCATCGGCGCGGGACCAGGCGATCCGGAACTGCTCACTTTGAAGGCGCTGCGTCTGATCCAGGAAGCCGATATTGTTTTCCATGACAGGCTGGTCAGCGCAGAGATTCTCGATCTCATCCGCCGCGATGCAGAACGTATCTCTGTTGGCAAAACCAGGGGTAATCACTCGGTGCCGCAACCGGAAATTCACGAGTTGATGATCTCCGCCGCCCAGTCTGGCCAGCGCGTCGTGCGCCTGAAAGGCGGCGACCCGTTCATTTTCGGGCGTGGGGGGGAAGAGCTGGAAGCGCTGCGAGCCGCGGGACTCGATGTCCATGTGGTGCCCGGCATTTCCTCCGCGCTGGGCTGCGCCGCTTCAGCCGGCCTGCCGCTGACCCATCGCGACCATGCTCAGGCCCTGACTTTCGTCACCGGTCATGCCAAGGCTGGCGGCATTCCCGATCTCGACTGGGCAGCCCTATCGCGCCCCGGCCAAACCTTGGTCGTGTTCATGGGCGTGGGCACTGCGCCTGCCATCTCGCAGCAGTTGATCGCCGCGGGCCGCGCTGCTTCCACGCCAGTCGCTGTTATTGAAAACGGCACGCGCCCCGAAGAAATCCGTGTCTATGGCACGCTGGCAGACCTGCCCGTCCTCATCACTGGTGCGGGCATCAAAGGCCCAGCGCTACTCGTGATCGGCGAAGTTGCCGGTCTGCCGCTGGAAGCCCGTATCGATGAAATCCTGGAGGAGGTGGCATGACCTCGGTTCGCCCCAAGCTGAAACCCGATACCCCCAAAACCGTCACCGCCTGGGAAACCGCCACGGGCCGGGTGGTCTACATGACCGCTGACCATGGCTGGACCAGCGATCCGACCGAGCTCGGCGTTTTCACCGGCGAGGCCGGCGATGAAGCACTCGCCAAGGCCGCCGCGCAGGAAGGCATCGTCACCGATCCCTATTTCATGGAAGTCAGCGCGGATGGTGCCATCTCCGGGCGGGAAACCCTGCGCGAGACCATCCGCGCCGTCGGGCCGACAACCCATCCAGAATTCTCCAGAGCGGAGACTGCCTGATGCCACAGCGCGAGATTACCAAGCTGACGCTCTATGGGAACACTGAGAGCGGAAACTGCCTGAAGCCGCGTTGGATCGCGGAGCTGCTCGGCATTGACTATGACTGGGTGGAAGTGGACATTTTTGCCGGTGCCACCTCGGCGGAAGAGTTTCTCCAGCTCAACCCCGCCGGCCAGGTGCCACTTGCGCGCTGGCCTGACGGACGGGTGCTGCCCCAGTCCAATGCGATCATGCTGTATCTGGCAGAAACCGAAGACAGCCTTCTGGTGCCGAAAGACACATTCAAACGCGCGCAGATGATGAGCTGGCTGTTCTGGGAGCAGTATTCCCACGAACCCTATATCGCCGTGCGGCGCTCGAATCTGCGCTTCCGCGACATGGCCGAGGCTGATCTCGACCCGGCCTTGCTCTCCAAAGGCCGGCGCGCGCTGGGCATCATGGAGATGCAGCTGACCTATACCGACTGGCTGGTCGGGGATGTGATGACGCTGGCCGATATCGCGCTGGTCGCCTATACGCGCGTTGCCCATGAGGGTGGGTTTGACCTCTCGGATTTTCCCTCGGTCGAACGCTGGATCAGCCGCACCGAAAGCGCGCTCGGCCTGCCCCACGCCAATCCCGCCGAAGGAGCGGCGCTATGAGCAGCCTTGAGCCCATCTCATGTGACGCGCAAAGCGCGGATACGGAGAAAAACTAAAATGTACAGATATGACGAATTTGACGCGCAGATCGTGCGCGATCGTGTGAACCAGTTTCGTGGACAGGTGGAACGGCGCCTTTCCGGCGAGATCCTGGAAGATGAGTTCAAGCCGCTGCGGCTGCAGAACGGGGTCTACCTACAGTTGCATGCTTATATGCTGCGCGTGGCGATCCCATACGGCCAGCTCAATCCACGCCAGTTGCGCCAGCTTGCCCGGATCGCGCGCGACTATGATCGCGGCTATGGCCACTGGACGACGCGCCAGAACATCCAGTTCAACTGGGTCGCGCTGAAAGACATTCCGGACGTGCTCGACCTGCTGGCCGATGTCGAGATGCATGCCATCCAGACCTCCGGCAATTGCATCCGCAACACCACGACCGACCATTATGCCGGCGCCGCGATGGATGAGGTGATGGACCCGCGCCCCTGGTGTGAGATTATTCGCCAGTGGAGCACATTCCACCCGGAATTCGCCTTCCTGCCGCGCAAGTTCAAGATCGCCGTGACGGCGGCCGAGCATGACCGCGCGGCGATCCGTGTGCACGATATCGGCCTGCATATGCGCGAGCGTGATGGGGTGGTGGGCTTTGAGGTGCATGCTGGCGGCGGCCAGGGGCGCACGCCTCATATCGCCGCGAAAATCGCCGATTTCGTGCCGGAAAGCGCGCTTTTGGATTATCTCGAAGCGATCATGCGGGTCTATAATCGCTTCGGCCGGCGCGACAACAAATACAAGGCGCGGATCAAGATCCTCGTCTCGGAGACCGGCGAGGCGGAGTTCAAACAGTTGGTCGAAGACGAGTTCGCCGCCCAGCGCGAGGCAGAGAAGATCGTCCTGCCACAGGCTGAAATTGATCGCATCCACGCCTATTTCACACCGCCGGAACTGGCGGAAAAGCCGGCAGAAAGCGCCGCCTTTGAGCGCGCCAAGGCCGCCGATCCGGCTTTCGCCCTCTGGGCCGAGGCAAACCTTCATCCCCATAAAGTGCACGGCTATGCATCGGTAACCGCCAGCCACAAGCCTGTCGGCGGAATTGCGGGCGATGCCACCGATCAGCAGATGATGGTCGTCGCCCATCTCGCAGAAGCCTATGGGCACGAGGATATCCGCGTCTCTCACGCACAAAATCTGATCCTGCCGCATGTCGCGCTGGATGATATGTACGATGTGTACCGCGAGCTGGATGCCGCCGGTCTCGCCACGGCCAATGAGAGCCTGATCAGCGACATGATCGTCTGCCCGGGCCTGGATTATTGCAACCTCGCCAATGCCCGCTCCATCCCGGTCGGTCAGGCGATAGCACTCGAATTTGCGAGCCTTGAAGATCAGGCCGATATCGGCCAGCTGCACATCAATATTTCCGGCTGCATCAATGCCTGTGGGCATCACCATGTCGGCCATATCGGCATTCTCGGTGTCGACCGGAAAGGCGAGGAATTCTACCAGATCACATTCGGCGGTCGCGCCGATGAGAAGGCCGCGATTGGCGAGATCGCCGGGCCGGGCCTGCGCGCGGAGGACGTGCCCTCGGCCCTGAAACGTGTGGTCGAACGCTATCGCGCCCTGCGGACGGAAAAATCGGAACGCTTCATCGATACTGTCGAACGCCTCGGCACCGAGCCCTTCAAGGAGGCCCTCTATGCCACTGATTAAGAATGGCGCTGAGATCGAGAATGTCTGGAGCTTCGTGCCCGATGAGGCCGAGCTGTCGCCCGATGGCTGTGTCGTGATCACGCTCTCGCGCCTTTTGAGCCAGGCCGACCTTCTCCTGGCCCGCAACACCTCAGTCGGCGTGCGCCTGATGCCCGAGGATGATCCGCACCTGCTGGCCGGCTATCTTGACCGGATCGGTCTGATCGAGATCAGTTTCCCTAAATACACCGATGGCCGCGGATATTCCCAGGCACAGCTTTTACGTCGCCGTCTGGGCTATTCCGGCGAGCTGCGCGCGGTCGGCCATGTGCTCCGAGATCAGATTCTCTATATGAACCGTTCAGGGCTGGATGCTTTTGAGACCAGCCGTGCTGACCTACCTTCAGTTCTGGAAGCACTGAATGAGTTTTCCTCATTCTATCAACCGGCTGCAGATGGCGCACATTCCGTGTTTGCCGCGCGCCATGCCGGGGCTGGGAAAGATTAAAAGCATGCCTTATGCGGACACAATCACGCGTGACCAGGAAACGGTAGAGGCCCGCCTTACCCGCCTCAATGGCGAGTTGCGCGACGCCTCAGCCCAGACGATCCTGCGCGTTGCCATGCTCCGCGAATGGCCGCGCGAGCTGACCTATGTGTCCAGCTTCGGCGCTGAGAGCGCGGTGATGCTGTCTCTCATCGCCGATGTGAAGCCAGATCTGCCGATCCTTTTTCTTGAAACCGGGATGCATTTTCCGCAGACGCTGGACTATCGCGACCGGCTGATCGAACGGCTTGGCCTCACCGGTGTGCGCAACATCACCCCCGATGCCACCGAAGCGGTTGCCGAAGATCCCGATGGCGGACTTCATCGCCAGGATGCCGATGCCTGCTGCGCCCTTCGCAAGGTGCGCCCATTGGAGCCTGCCCTTGAAGGCTTCGGTGCCTGGATCACTGGCCGGAAGCGTTTTCATGGCGGTGCGCGCCTGTCATTGCCCGTGTTCGAGCATGCAAATGGCCGCTTCAAGGTAAACCCTCTGGCGAGCTGGACGCAGGAAGATGTCGACCTCTTCTTCCATCACCGCAATTTGCCGCGCCACCCGCTGGTCGCACAGGGCTACCCCTCCATAGGATGCTGGCCCTGCACGCGCCCCGCCGAGGACCCTGGCGATATTCGGTCCGGACGCTGGGCCGGCATGGAGAAATCCGAGTGCGGTCTGCACATTGAGAAGGAAGACCGCCCGCGGGTTTTCTGATATCTCGCTGGCATGGACAGCCGACTTTCCGCTCACGCCCAACATTTCCTGAAACAGGCCGAATGGTGCGCGCGACTCGGGTCGCCTTTCAACGCTGCATTGTTACGCGCTCTGGCAGGGCATATTGGCACCGGCGGTATTCTTGATCACCTGCTTCTTGCGGGCGAAACGCCACTTTCACCAGAGGCAGCTGATGCTGGCCCACTACGCATTGCTGGCGCCCTGCACGCCATGGCCTTATCTGAACGCGATGCGGCGTTGGCTGCGCTCTATCCCGCCGCGCGCCCGGACTGGTCCATGGAGGCGGTGGTGCCAGCAGCACTTTCAGCACTGGCGCGACATCGCGACTGGGTCGCAAGCTTTATCCTGAACACACCGCAAACCAATGAAACCCGCCGCTCAATCGCGCTTCTACCGGGCTTTGCCGCACTGGAAGGCCCATTGCATCTTATGGAAATCGGCGCCAGCGCCGGGCTGAATCAACACTGGGATGCATTTGGCTATGATGGCGGCGGCTGGTCGCGCGAAGGCATTGACGGTGCCCCTGTCATCACAACAGATTGGCACGGCCCACTGCCGGTGCTTCCGGACACTTTCATGGTCGCCAGCCGCACCGGGTGTGACCGATCTCCCCTCGACGTGCGCGACCCAGACGAGCGCGTTCGATTGATTTCATACATTTGGCCAGATCAGGCAGATCGGCTTGCGCGAGTCCGCGCGGCCATAGAGATCGCAAAGGCGCGGGGCGTTTCCATTGATCGCGCCGATGCAGCAGATTGGCTGGAGCAGCAATTGGCCGCGCCTCTGCGCGAGGGCACAAGCGTCATTTTCCACTCCATTGCCTGGCAATATTTCGACGCAGAGACTGATCGGCGCGCACGCTCCGCCATTGAGACAGCGGGTGCCCGAGCCGATGACCGGCATCGCCTGGCCTGGCTGCGGTTTGAACATCAAAAGGCGCTTGGCGAGGCGGGGCAGGATCATCTGGTCGATCTGATCACCTGGCCGGGCGGGCATCGCCGCATACTCGCCAAGGCAGACCCTCACGCCATGCGGGTCGAGATGCTTTAATCCACCAGGCTTTCCAGCGGAACGGCCGTGGTGCGCTTGGCCACGCGAATGATGATGCGAGACTGGACATCCGACACCAAGGCAGAGCCGAGCAGTTTCTCACGCAGGAACTGGTCATAGGCATGCATGTCTGTGGTCAGGACGTGCACAATATAGTCGATCGCGCCGGTAACGGTCATGCACTCGATGACTTCCGGCCAATCCTGCACCATGGCTTCGAAGGCATCGAGATTCTCCTTGCTGGGCAGGGAGAGTTTCACATTGGCCACGACCTCGAAATCGAGACCGAGCTTCTGAGTGTCGAGCAGGGTCACGCGGCGGGTGATGATCCCGGTCTCTTCCATACGCTTAATTCGCCGCCAGCACGGCGACGAAGACAAGCCGACACGGTCCGCAATCTCGGCCACTGACAGGGCGGCGTCATCCTGGATCAGCGACAATATACGGGCATCGATGGCATCGAGGTTTTGGGACAATTTTTGCCTCAAAATCTGAGTTGTTGGCATAGGGTTGCCTTAACGTGCATATTCAGGGCCATTTGCGCAAGAACTTACGCAAAGTACACGGATGATCTGCATCCATGATGCATTATTGTCACAATTTCAGGCCAGTCGCTCATCAATCAGGCAGGCGGTTTCTTCCGGCCCGTAGAGCGCGGCAAAACTGCCAAAGCGCGGCCCCTGGCTCTGGCCTAACAACACCTCGTAAAGCGCCTTGAACCAGTCGCGCAGATTCTCGAAGCCGTGATCCTTGCCAACGCTGAAGGTCAGCGTTTGGAGCGCCTCACCATTGCTTTCATCCGGTGCACTGCGCAGCCGCTCGGCCAGGTCGAGCATGGCAGCACGCTCCTGATCGCTGGGCCCGCGATAAGCCTTTGTGGGCTTCACGAAATCCTCGTAATAGCGCAGCGCATAGCCGACCAAGTGATCGAGCAAAGGATGAGTCTCAGCACTCGCGCCTGGCGCATAGCGCGCAATGAAGGCCCAGAGCGTGTCGGAATCCTCGGCATTGGCCGCGCTGACCAGATTAAGGAGCAGAGCAAAGGAGATCGGGCTGGTCTCCTCCGGCACATTGCCATTGTGGATATGCCAGGCGGGGTTTTCCAACTGGCGCGCCGGCTCTTCTGAGGGATATTTTTCCCGGAAGGTGAGATATTCATCCACCGCCTTGGGAATGACGTCGAAATAAAGCTTCTTGGCCGTGCGCGGCTTCTGAAACTGGAACAGCGACAGGCTCTCTGTCGGCGCATAGGCCAGCCATTCTTCCACCGACAGGCCATTGCCCTTGGTCTTGGAGATCTTTTCGCCTTTTTCATCCAGGAACAGCTCATAGACATATTGCTCGGGCGGGCGATGACCCAGAATACGGCAAATTTTCGAATAGACCGGCGCATTGGCCTGGTGGTCCTTGCCGAACATTTCGAAGTCCACGCCAAGCGCGGCCCAGCGCATGCCGAAATCCGGCTTCCACTGCATCTTCACATGCCCGCCGGTGACCGGCAGCGTGACATCCCTGCCGTCCTCATCCGCGAAGGTGACCTCGCCCTTGGCCGCGTCCACCTTTTTCATCGGCACATAGAGCACGCGGCCCGTGGTCGGGCTGATCGGCAAGAAGGGCGAATATGTGGCCTGGCGTTCCTCACCCAGGGTCGGGAGCATGACGTCCATGATGTCAGAATATTTCTCGGCCGCGCGCACCAGCACCTCGTCGAATGCGCCGGAGGTGTAGCGCTCGGTCGCGCTCATGAAGGTGTATTCAAAACCGAAACTGTCCAGGAAGGCACGCAGGCGGGCATTGTTATGATAGGCAAAGCTCTCATAGTCATCGCCGAACGGGTCTGGCACACGCGAAAGCGGCTTGCCGAGATGAGCCTGAAGCATCTCCTGGTTGGGCACATTGCCCGGCACTTTGCGCATGCCGTCCATATCATCGGAAAAGCAGATCAGCTGAGTCGGATACACGCCCTCGGTCAGCACCTCGAAGGCATGGCGCACCATGGTTGTGCGCACCACTTCACCGAAAGTGCCGATATGCGGCAGGCCGGAGGGGCCATAGCCGGTCTCGAAGATCACCGGCGCACCCACCGCGCGCTGGCCAGCCTTTTCCATCTGCTCCACACGCGCCTTCAGCTTGCGCGCCAGCTCAAACGGCCAGGCTTTCGCGTTTTCGGCAAGGGCGGGGAAATCAGTCATGGTGTCCGGAAACTCCGGTTTGAGATGAAAAGGAAACAGGCCGGCAGGCGCTAAAGCGACTACCGGCCTGATACGTGAAGGATCGTGGTCTGCCTAGACTCGGTCATGTGTAGCCCGAGCCGCCCGCACCCCCACCCAACCCCCCCCCACGGTCGCGCCCAGAT
>JALEGE010000013.1 GCA_022760335.1 Hyphomonadaceae bacterium | reverse complement strand
GCTTTCAGCGCGTCCGCATCGGGCGCCGGCAGGCCGAGCCCGGTCCGCAGCGGCGCGTGATGCGCGATGAGGCGCGCAAGTTTCACGTCCAGCGCTTCCTCATCCGCAAGGTCGGCCACGCGAATGGCGCGCCGGCCGACCTTGTCTTCATAGGCCGGGCCGATGCCGCGCTTGGTGGTGCCGATCTTGGCCGCATCCTCGGCTGCGCCCTCGCGCGCGGCATCGAGATCCTTGTGCCAGGGCAGGATGAGACAGGCATTTTCCGCCAGTTGGAGGTCATCCGGCGTCAGCTTGATGCCACCCTTGGCCATGGCGTCGATTTCACTGAGCAGCTGCCAGGGGTCGACGACCACGCCATTGCCGATGACAGACAGCTTGCCGCCGCGCACCACGCCAGACGGCAGCAGGTTCAGCTTGTAGACTTCCTCACCGATCACCAGCGTATGGCCGGCATTGTGCCCGCCCTGGAACCGCACGATCACATCGGCCCGGTGCGACAGCCAGTCGACAATCTTGCCCTTGCCTTCATCGCCCCATTGGGCCCCGACCACGACCACGCCTGCCATGGCGTTCCTCCATGCATTTCACCGAAGCGGCGCAAAGGGGCATGTTCGCCCGCGCTTGGCAAGCGCTGTATCCATCGCAGGGCTCAAGCGAGCTCATAATCCTCCAGTTTCACCTCGGCCAGGGATGCGGCAAAGGCGGCGCAGTTGCCGCTCCAGTTCTGGGTGATGAGGCCAGCCTCGTTCTTGTACCAGCTGGAACAGTGCGGATCGGCCCAGACGGTTTTTTCCAGATCCTTCTGCAGCTGGGCATTCCAGGCGGCCTGGGCAGCGGGTTTGGGCGCGAGCGACTTCGCTCCCGCGGCCTCAAGCTCATCCAATGCAGCCAGGGCATACTCCACCTGCCGCTCCATCATGAAGGTGATGGAATTGTGCCCGAGATTGGTGTTGGGGCCGTAGAGCACGAACATATTCGGGAAGCCCGCGACCGTGACGCCGCGATAGGCTTCGGGGTGATCGGCCCAAGCCTCGCCGAGATGCGCCCCGCCTGCGCCGATCACATCCACACTCCAGCGCCAGCCGGTGGTTTCAAACCCCGTTGCGAAGACAAGGATATCGCACGCATGCGCCCTGCCATCGGATGTGGTGATGCCGCCTTCTGTGATCTCCGAAATCCCGTCGGTGACGAGTTCAACATTTTCCTCGCAGAGCGCGGGATAATAATCATCCGAGATCAGGATGCGCTTGCAGCCGACCGGATAATCCGGGGTGAGCTTCGCGCGCAGCTCCGGATCGCTGACCTGTTTGTGCAGATAGTCCGTCGCCTGGCGGGTAAAGGCCGCGCGCCCTTCCGGGGTCCATTCGAAGGCTTGCCAGAAGAAATGGTCGGCTTGGTCGAACAGGAATTGGCGATTGCGCGCGCCCATCGAAAGCGCCATTTCAGGCCGGGTCATCAAAAGCGCCAACTCTTCCGGCGGCACGCGGCGGTCATTGCGCGGAATGACCCAGTTGGGCGTGCGTTGGAAGACGCTGAGATGGCCGACGGTTTTGGCGAGTTCCGGGATCAGCTGGATGGCACTGGCCGCCGCACCGATCACTCCGACGCGCTTGCCGGAAAAATCGACCGAATGGTCCCAGCCGGCTGAATGCATCATCGCGCCTTCGAAGGTATCGAGCCCCTTGATATCCGGCCATTGCGGGCGCGAAAGCTGGCCCAGCGCGCAGATCAAGACATCGCCTTGATATGTCGACCCGGCTTCACTGGTCACGGTCCAGGTCTTATCCGCCTCATCCCAGGTCGCCTCGGATGCAGCCTCGTTCAAATGCAGATGCGGGCGCAGCTGGTAACGGTCGGCGAGTTCCTCGGCATAGGCCTGGATTTCCGGGGCCTGGGGATAAAGCCGGGTCCAGTTCATCGATTGGGCAAAGGAGAGCTGGTAGAGCGCCACCGGCACATCGCAGGCGCAACCCGGATAGGAGTTCTGGTGCCAGGTGCCACCGACGCGCGGATGTTTTTCCAAAATTGTGATGGCGTGTCCGGCCTCCTGAAGCTTGATCGCCGCGATCAAGCCGCCAAGCCCGGCACCTAAAATAATGGCCTGCTTCCTCGCCATGCCAATTCCTCCCATTATGTTTTTGGGAAGGATGGTTGATCGCCATGGCCCTCAAGGCAAGGGGCGCCGCAGCGTCAGGCCTGGCCGGGCACCTGCTGGCGCAGTGCCTGACGGATCTCATAGAGCGCGTCCATCATGTCTCCGCCGGTCTCCACGCGCTCAAGCACCAGCTCGAGCAACTGGCGGGCGGCGAAGCTGGGATCCATACCGGACCGCTCGGCCGCTTCCCGAAATTTGGTCTTTTGTTCCTCGCGCAGCCGGATGGCGAGCTGCACACTTTTCGCTGAGGCGGCCATGGGGCTCTCCCGTCTGACACTGTCATACCCAATCTTTCCCAGTTCAGAGTTAATGGCAAGTGTTACGTTGACTCAATGACCTCTAATACAGAGAGATAGAGCCCAGTCCGGCCGATCATAAAGAAACCCAAAGCTTCCCAGAACTGCCATGCTCAAAATATCTGACTGCATGATTGACGGGCGCCGGCGCCTCACCGTGTCGGGCGAACTTCTGCAGGCATTGAGCTGGAAGGCGGAGATTGGTGCAGGCCTTCCTGTCCGGTTCGATCTGGCCGGGGCTGGTTTCGTCCAGATGATGCCGGGCGACTTTGTGGCGGAGCTTGACCCTCTCTCACCCACGGACCGCGCAGACATGGATTTCATACGCCCGGTGGGCAAATGGGAAACCGGCAGCCGGCTGACCGTGCCACGCATGGTCTGCGCGCACCTGTTCGGACCGGGTGTGATTTCCGGAGGGGTGTTCGTCATCGTCGAAGACGATGAGTTGCAGCTCTGGAACGAGGCCTACCGGCTGGATCAACTCGCCACCCGCCGCGCACGGCTGGGGCTTGGTTAAACGCGTTAACCTTTTGCTAACCCTTGTCAGACACTGTTGGCGAATGTCAGACAAGGGTGGCGCGAATGTCCGTTTCTCTCGACCTTCTTCCAATGCTCTCAATGGCTGTTGCTGGCCTGACAGGGCTCATCGCCCTGCGCCTGGTCTGGGTCAGCTACAAGATGAAACAGGACCTCGCGCTCGATCTGCCCGAGGATGAGGACTAAGCAGGCTCTATCCGCCAAACCGGTAATAGATGCGCACGCCGGCACTATCCATGCCCTGGTTGCGGCCCTCGCCGAGGATCTGGCCATGGCTGAGATGCTCAAACAGGAGCTGGCCGCCCCAGTTCTCGCCGAAATCCTTGTTCAGGGCGAGGCCGGTGCGGAAGAGGTCGCGCGAGCCGAGGAAGACATGTTCGCTGGCAAAGGCTTCCGAGCGCGGATCGCCCTGCGGGAAGGGGCTCTCCAGCTCGCCATCATGGAGGACATAGCCCAGGCTCGGCTCAATCGCCCAACCATCAGCGAACTCGAAATTCCACATCAGCCCGCCGCCGGCATAGCTGGTATTGCCCGCCACATTGGCTGAGCCGACCAGGAAAGGGCGCGGCGAGAGCAGGATGTCGAAGATGCCCGGCGAGGCAAAGACCAGTTCGCCTTCCACATTCGGCCCGTCTTCCTTGTCGGCATTCTTGCAGTCGGTGACGCAGATATTGTGCGCGAGGGCGCCAACGCGGACTTCCTCGACAAGCTGGGCGCTGGCAATGCCCGGAAGCGCGGCGGCGGCAATCGCCAATAAAATGGTTCGCATCGGTTTCCCCGTTTTCGCTGTCGGCTTCCCCAAGGCCGTTGCGTGCATTGGACGCGTCCGGGCCGTCAGGTCAAGCAAAGGGCGCTTGACGGCCCTAGCGGCAACCGGCCTCCTGTCACCCAAACACATCATGGGAGGACACAAGATATGGCAGATCTCAGCGGCAAGACAGCGATCATCACTGGCGCGGCCAGCGGCATTGGCCTGGCCAGCGTCGAGGTTTTCGTGGCCGCCGGCGCGAAAGTTCTCGCCGCGGATATCCAGGATGAAAAGGGCAAGGCGCTGGAAGCGCGCTTTGGCGCTGATACCGTGCGTTATGTCCATTGCGATGTGACCAATGCCGATGATCTGGAAGCGGCCCTGCAAACTTGCGCGGACAGTTTTGGCGGACTGGACATCCTGTTTAACAATGCCGGCCATGGCGGCACACCGGCCAATCTGGAAGAGTTCGACCCCGACGGGTTTGACGCCACCGTGGCCGTGCTCCTGAAGTCAGTGTTTCAAGCAACCCATCTCGCCATTCCGCATTTCAAGGCGCGCGGCGGGGGATCGGTCATCAACACCTCCTCGATCAGCGCGGTGTGTGCCGGCTATGCACCGATCGTCTACTCCGTGTGCAAGAAGGGCGTGGCGCATTTTTCCAAGCTCGCTGCGGCTGAACTCGCCAAGCACCAGATCCGCGTCAATGCTGTCCTGCCGGGCTTTATCGCCACCTCGATCTTCGGGGCTTCGCTTGGCCTGCCGCGAGCGCAAGCCGATCAGATGGCCGAGCTTGTCGCCCAGGGCGGCGGGGCGATGCAGCCGGCCGGGCGCACCGGCACCGGCAAGGATATTGCGGAGATGGCCGCCTTCCTAGCCAGCGATGCGGCGAGTTTCATCACCGGCGGGGAATTCCTCGTCGATGGCGGCATGACCGTTGGCCCGCGCCATAGCTGGGACGAAAACGATGCCGGCCCGCTGCTCAATGCGCTGGGCATCACGCCGGAACAGGCCGAAGCGATGCAGGCGGCAATGAAGGCGGGTTAGGCGGCAGGCTTGGTGCCGGACACGCCGGTTGCACAGCCGAAAAAGTATGTCCGGTAGCGCGTCTCAAGTCCGTTCACTTCAAGCATCCCGGCAAAGCCGCGCGCATCGCCGAACGCGGTCGAATACTGGCCGATATGCGAGAAATCCTGTGCCCCACGCAGGAAGACGCGCTCGATCATGGGCAGCACTTGCCTCAGATGAAAGAGATAGAGGGGGCGCAGGACCCAGCCCTTCGGATCGGAGGCTTCGATATAGGAAAAGCCGCCGCCGGGTTTCAGGACACGCGCCGTCAGCGCGGCGAGTTTTTCGTGCTGGGCGGGGTTGAAGGTCTTCAGGCCAAAGGTCGAGACGATGAAATCGGCGCTTTCATCCGGCAGGTCGCTGGCCAGCGCATCATCCTCGATGAACTCGATCTTGTGGCTGCGATGTTCATGCAGCCGTACCATGGCGCGCTTGTGCATGCCCGACGAGATATCCACGGCCACGATCTGCCGCGTCTCGGGGAACCGCTTAAGCAAATGCGGCCAGACCTCGCCCGTACCGGACATCAGGTCATAGCCGGCCGGCGCGGCATCTGGCGGCGCGGGCAGCGCGGCCACGCATTGCCGGCGCCAGCGCTCGGTCATGCCGAAGGAGCACAAGTAGCTGAAGGCGATATATGTGTCCGAGCAGCGGTCGAAGACGCCTTTGACATAGGCCGGATCGTAAAGATCAGGCCCGGTGTCGGTCACAGACTGCCCTTCGTGCTCGCGGCCCCACCGCCGAGGCGGGCATCGGGCGCGATGGCGGCGCGCAGGGCGCGGGCGGTGGCCTTGAAACAGCTCTCGATGATGTGGTGGGAATTCTCGCCATAGAGATTTTCCACATGCAGGCACATGCCGCCATTGCCGGCCAGCGCATGGAAAAACTCCTTGAAGAGTTCGGTGTCCATCTCGCCGATCTTGTCGCGCGCAAACTCGACCTTCCAAACGAGATAGGGCCGCTTGCAGAGGTCCACCGCCGCGCGCGACAGCGTCTCGTCCATCGGCACATAGGCATGGCCAAAGCGCGTGATGCCGGCAAAATCGCCGAGCGCCTCCTTGATGGCCTGGCCGATCACGATGCCGGTGTCTTCCACTGTGTGGTGCATGTCGACATGCAGGTCGCCGACCGTTTTCACGTTCAGATCGATGGCGCTGTGCTTGGAAAAGGATTCCAGCATATGGTCGAAAAAGCCGATGCCGGTCGACAGCGTGCTTTGGCCTGTCCCATCAAGATTGATGGTGACTTCGATATCGGTTTCGCGCGTCTTGCGGGCGAGGGTGGCGGTGCGCTGTGTGCTCATGGGCGAGATATGTTGCCTAAGTCTTTCAGTTCAATTGACGCGTTTTAACCGAATTCCAAGCCTTGTCTGCCATGAGCTTGGTTTGGTGCGGTGTATTGGGCAACTGAAAGGCGCTAGACCTTCGTGTCAGAAACCGATTGTAAATCGCCTGGGCTCGGCAAAACCAGCCTGCTGGTCGCTCTTCCACTCGTCGCCATGGCATTGGCGATGGGAATGTCGCTCATCTTTCTCACAGCCAGTATCACAGCCGCGCGGCTGCACGGGAAAGCCGAGTCGAAAGCCCAGGCAGAAAGAGTTGCCCATCTCCTGGCGCCAGACCTGGCGGAAGGCCATGATGCCGGCATTCAAAATACGCTGAGCGCCTTCTCGCCTGCCTATCTTGAAATCCGCCGTGACGGCAACACAGCCTATTCCAGCGCAAGCGAGCGCCGCGAAGAGATCCGCCACAGCGTGCCGATTGTTCACGATGGGGTCCGGATCGGTGAGTTACGCACCACCGCTCTGGCCGATGGCAAAATTATCATGCCGACCTGGGGCGTTGGCGGGCTTTTCATTCTGTCAATCAGTCTCGCTTTTGCCTTGTCTTACTATTTTGCCGGCCGGATCACTTATGCGGTGAATGCCGTGCGCCAGG
>JALEGE010000138.1 GCA_022760335.1 Hyphomonadaceae bacterium | reverse complement strand
TGCTGGCTCGGGAACCACAGCACATGCTGTAATAAATTTGAATAGGAAAGATGGAGGGAAAAGAAGGTTCACCGTTATCGAAATGGGCGCCCATTTTGATTCAGTTTTACTTCCACGCACAAAAAAGGCGATGAACTCCTCAGACTGGAAAGATGGCAAACCCATCTCCCGCGACGGCCTTTCCCATACTTTCAAATATCTCCGCCTCGAATCCTATGAAGACGCGCTGAACAATCTCGCTCTGCGGACCTCACCCGACCTAAGCGCCACTGGCGAGGATTTCCGCCGGGACTATATGCTGAAATACTGGCTCGATTTTGAGACCAAGGGCAGCCCGTCGCTTCTCAATATCGAGACCTTTGACGATCCGACCGATTATCGCCTCAACATCAAGACGCCGGGTACGGATGAATATACGGATCGCGCGGTTGATCTGGTGGAAACCTTTAACTGGCTGATCGGCCTGCATGTGGAGCATCTCGACCGCTGGCGCAGCTTTGACGCCAAGTTCAAGCGCGAGCCTGACCCCGAGCTGCCCAAGGATGAGACCACGCGCCTCATCCTCGAGGGCAAGCTGACCGAAAGCGATGCCGGTAAATGGCGCTTCCGCAAGGTGGAGGGCTATACGCTAACCACGCCCGGCGATGACACATCGCGCGAAAAGACACTGGTCATCTGGCGCGCGCTCACCGGCAATCTCGAAGAAGACAATCTGATGCTCGACGAGTGGTTCCGCAAATATCGCCTCTCGACGCAGGACAGCGAGTTTGACGTCATCTATGTCAACGGCTCGAACAACCTGCCGAACCTGCGCCAGGAAGGCGAAAGCTGGAAAGTCCGCCTCCTCGAAGAGGCCTTCCACCAGGCCATGTGGGATGTGGAGGGATAGATCGTGGCCAAAGCGAAAAAACCTAAACAGCTCCCTTTCGGCCACAAGCTCGTCCTCAATCAATGGATCGTGAGCCTGTTCGGCTATGATCCGCTCCTACAGCACAAGCGCGGCCATAAAAGCCTCAAGCCCTTCAAGCCGTTTGCAGATATGCTTTCGACGAAAGCGGACGGGCTCGATGCGGACAATCTCCACCGCTTCTACAAGCATCTCGACCTGGAGCTTCAGGAAGGCGCGGCGATCACCAAGGGCGACCTACTGCGCTATGAGCAGAACATTGTCAGCCATACGCTGGCGATCAATGAGAAACGCCAGCGCCCGATTGTCTGGAAGTATTATCAGTGGCTGTCACTGCTGTTTGCGGAGATTTACCTCGACCGCTATTTCGCCGACATCCACGCCCTGCGCCGTGATCTCAATACCTATGTGATGACATTCAACGCCTATTGGGAAGGCGAAGGCTATGAGACCGGTATCACGCCTTTCACCCTCGATGAGCTGAACAAGGTCTGCCTGCAGAACGCCACCGGTTCGGGCAAGACGCTTCTTATGCACGTCAATTTCCTGCAGTTCAGGCACTATGCAGGCAAGTCAGCGCTAAAAGATGATCTGACACGGACGATTCTAATCACGCCGAACGAAGGCCTTTCGCGGCAACATGCGGGCGAATTGAAAGCGAGCGGCATCATCGCTGAGCGACTTATAACAGACAGCGGAGACCTTCTCTCAATGGGTCGCAACGGTCTGCGGCAGGTTGATTTTACTGAGGTTACGAAACTCGCCGAACAAGATGGTCCCAACATCATCGCAGTGCGGAACTTAGGTGACCAGAACCTGTTACTGGTAGACGAAGCACATCGCGGTATGGGGAGCACGGAGGAACGCGGCTGGTTCGCTAACCGCGCCAAGCTAGCTGAGCGCGGCTTTGTGTTTGAGTATTCCGCTACTTTTAAGGAAGCGACGACTGCGGCAAAGCGAGACACGATCACCGAAGCCTATGCCAAATCGGTCCTGTTTGATTATTCGTACCGCTATTTTTATGAAGACGGCTACGGCAAGGATTACCGGATTTTCAACCTGCCGCGCACATTCGACGAGCTACAATTTTCTTATCTGACAGCCTGCCTGCTCGCCTATTACCAACAGCTGCGCCTTTATGAAGACAAAAAAATAGAGTTCGCAGACTACAATATGGAGAAGCCCCTATGGGTCTTTGTTGGCGCGAGCGTTACTGGCGGTAAGAAGACAAAAATCGAAGAAGGTACGATTTCTGATGTCGGCAAAATCATCGCTTTTCTAGCGAGATTTTTGAGTGACAGTTCAGCCGCCGAAAATGAAATTCAGAATATCATCTCGGGGAATGGCGAGAAAACCGGCCTCCTCGATGCGGGCGGCAACGACATTTTTTCTGGAGGCTTCGCTTATCTGAACACACAGATGACATCGGAAGGAATGACTGCGCGAGATTTTCTCAAAGACATTCACCAGCGTGTTTTTCAGTCATCGGCAGGCGGACAATTGGCGATCGCCCGCATCAAAGGCGATGACAATGAGATTATGCTGCGAGTCGGGCAGTCAGAAACGCCCTTTGGCCTTATAAATGTTGGCGACGCCTCAGGCCTGTCCAGCCATATCGCGGATCGAGGTTTCGATAACGTGACCGTCTTAGACAGTGAGTTCTCAGACACTCTTTTCGGTCAGATCAATGAATCATCGTCGCCACTCAATCTACTGATCGGGTCAAAAAGATTTGTCGAAGGTTGGGATTGCTGGCGCGTTAGCACGCTCGGCCTTATGCATGTCGGGAAGTCTGAAGGCTCACAGATCATCCAACTCTTTGGTCGCGGTGTGCGTCTGAAAGGCCATGATTGGTCATTGCAGCGGAGCGGTTTTTCTACCCCCTCATATCAGCCAGACTTTATCCAATATGCAGAAACGCTGAACGTGTTTGGCGTTGAAGCAGATTTTATGGAGCGCTTTCGGGCCTTTCTGGAAGAGGAAGAGCTGCCTTCAAATGACAAGAAGGAAGTCTTCCAGATTCCTCTCAATGTCACCTATGATTTCGGCCAGAACCTTATGGTCCTCCGACCTCGTCGAAAGAAAGCAAACGGCAAAGAGTACGACTTCAAACGCGATGCAGCTGTGCCGATGTTCGGCGAGGTTCCAGATAAATTGCGGGAGAAGATAATCGCAATTGATTGGTATCCAAGAATCCAATCATTGGAGTCACGTCGCGGCGACACGATCGGCTTGAAGAACGAGCAAACATTCTCAAGTTTGCATGCTGCATTCCTCGATGAACACGATCTTTTCTTCCGCTTAGAGCGCTTCAAACGCGAGAGAACCTGGCACAACTTCAACATTCAAAAAGATCAGCTCAAGCCGCTTCTTGCCGATGGCTCTTGGTACAAGATCATCGTGCCGTCGGGGCGCATGACTTTTGACGATCCATCAAACATTGCACTGTGGCATGAAATGGCGGCAGAGCTCCTGCAGAAGTATGCTGAGGAATATTACAATTATCGCAAAGCGGCCTTTATCGAACCGCGGCTGGAATTGCGACCGCTCGCCCATGATGATCAAAATATCCCTACGTCAGACTTCTATCAGCTGCTTGTCGATTCAAGTGAGAGCAAACTGATCTCAGACATAGAGGCTCTTTCAAAAGAACTCGCCGCCAAGAAAAAAGGTGTGCTGACTGCGGGCGATCTTAAAGGCTGCCTTCTTTCGAACCATCTCTACGAACCCGTCTTGCATGTGCGCAAAGGCGGAAAAGTTCAGGTCACACCTGTCTCGTTAAACGAGAGTGAAATTCAGTTTGTTGAAGATCTGGTCTCTTACCTCGATCTCTCGCAGGCCAATTTCAATCAAGATGGCATAGAGGCATTTCTGCTGCGCAATGAAAGTCGCGGTCGAGGCATGGGTTTCTTTGAAGCTGGTAATTTTTATCCGGACTTTTTGCTTTGGCTGGTTAAAGGTGATCTTCAGAGCTTAGCATTCATTGAGCCGCACGGGCTTCAACACGAAGGTCCAGGGCATAAGAAAATTGCCTTCCATCAAACGATAAAAGACATCGAACAGCGTCTCGGTAATCCGAATGTCTCGCTCAACAGTTTCATTATAACGCCTTCGCGGCATTCGAAGCTCAATTGGGGGCTCTCGATTGATGAGTTGAACGACCTCAATGTCTATTTCATGGAGGATCAAGCTGAAACTTACGTGCCATCTATCTTTGACGCACTTTTAGCGAGCGGTGTTTTAGCCGCCGCTTGATCCCAGGAAGTGGAACTCGCCTGATTAAGATGAGATCGATTGGTATTTAGAGCCGAGAGCGCTCAACCAAGTTTCAATATCCGCCGCAATCGCTTCGCCATCTTCAAGGCCCCGCACTTCCGAGAGCTCCTCAATCGCCTGTGGAATGGTGCGCCAGAGACCCGGATCGGCATCGTCATCGTGAAGCCTGCCTGCAATGGCCTCAGCCATGCGCTTTCGGTCTACTTCACTGAGTGCGTCAGGCGCGGACGCAAAGACGATGCGCTGGGCTAATTGCTGCAATCGCTCGTCTTCAAAAGACCGGATCAAGGCGGCTTTTCCAGACCAGTCTGCACGATGAAACTCTTTCATGCGTGCGGAATCTTCTCGAGACGGAAAGCCTTCAAATATCCGCTGCTCAAGATGCTCTGCTTCCGGCCAGGGTTCTTTCAGCGCTGCGGCCGTCTGGAGAAGCTTCGCGCACGCTTCCTCACTTGAAGCCAGGAACTCGCTCTGTGAGAGGATGTCGGTTTCTGGCGCGTAACCGATACGGCTTGCTGTAGTCTGATCGAGAACGATCGGTGCCTTATTGAGCGCGATGTCTCTGAGCGGCTTTGGCGACGCGGTGAGCCGTTTCTCAAGCGCCTCGTCATCCAGGGTGAAGATATCGTTCCAGTTAGCATCGAGGCGCAGGCAGCTCGCGGCACTAGTTGACGTGCCATGTTGATCAACGCGCTGCCCCCACCAGACACTTGGACCACTGATAAAGTATTCAACAAAAAGGAATGGCTCACCGGGTACGAGCCTTGAGGCCAAATCGGATTTCCGGGTGGAAGCCACATTGGATGTCCATAGTTCGGAACATTTCTCCGCCAGGATACGGGCAATAAAAATGGTGGCTTCGACATCGGCCAGCGCGTCATGGGCGTTTTGATGGTCAAAGCCATTCAGAGGCGCGAGCTGATCAAGCTTGAAGCCGGTCCGGCCTCTTGGTGTTGTCGGATAGTTAAAGACACCTTCGTAGAGATGTGACGCGGCTTGCACGAGCGGAAGAATATCCATGCGCGCATTATCGTTCGTGACCGTGAGGTATGGAGGATGAAGCGCTTGCCAGAAAGCCCGCTGCATGAGCGGCTCGTCGAAGCGCATGGAATTATAGCCTGCATAGATGGCCGGTCCCCAGCATTCGAGCTTTGTCCGTATGGCCGACATCATATCGTAAAAGCTCGGAAGGCTCTGGTCGTCCAGCATGTCTGGCGTCACGCCCGTGACCTTCAGGGCCATGGGGGCAGGAACAATCCAGGGCAGACACCGACACCGGATTTCGAAGCGGTCGACTTCTTCCAGTTGATCATTGGTCAGAATGGCTGCGAACTGCAGGACCTGATCGAACACCGTATTGGTGCCGCTCGTCTCGGTGTCGTAAAATACAAACAGGCGGTTGTCCCTCCAGATATTGAATACACCATCGTGGCGCGATTCAGGTTCTGACGCTGTTATATCAGCGATTTATGGGGCTTTGCCAATTTGGCGGATGTCTTCGCCTGTTGGCTCAGGCGGCTTGCGTATCCGGTCCGAGCCTCGCGCCGAGAAGTTCGACAAGATATCCGCCGTCGCGAAGACCTTCTGCCTTGCGGATGACATAGCGCAGCTGGTTCCTGAGGGCGCTGCAATCATCGCCCCAGTCTGAGGCGACGGCCTCTTCACCGTAGATGACGGCAGCGATTTCACGCTGTTTCATGCCAAGGTACTGGCAGTCGAGCGCGATCAGACCATTGCGAAGAATCTGCGTTTTCTTTGTCCAGAGGGCTTCCGACGTATCCGGACCATCTCCGTAAAGCTTCATGGCCTCTTTCTGTACTTTGAGCTTTTGCTCGTAGGCTTCCATGTCAGAGATTTGGAGCTTCATGCGCACCGGTTCCAGGCTGAGTAGAGACATGCCGGTGCAGCGGATCTGCGCGACGCATCCTTTGCCGCGCACCAGTAGATATTCTCGCGCTGAACGATCGGTGATGTGCGTGATCTGGCAATGCGGGACCGTGCGATCCCAGATATCGCAATTCTGGCCGGGCTTTCGCGGTGTGCAATTGACCTCGACCTGATCCGGAAAAACGTAATGGCTCCAGACGGCGTTTGCATCAAATCCGTTCAGCTCAGGATCGGGCATGAACAAGAGGCCCCAGCGTTCAGCGAGGGTTTGTGTGACACGCGGTCGAATAATACGAATGGTTTCCGGACATGGCGCAGGCATTTCCGACACATCATCGGGTGATCGTGTTGCTGCGTCGCGTCTGAATTCACTGTTGCGTCTCAGAAATTCCCAGGCCCATCGATCCGGCGAAAGCCGTGAGAGATAGTCATAACGCGCCAATGCGCCATCGGAATTCAAGGTAAAAGTCTTCATATACGCCTCCCCGTATGGGGGAAATCGAGCAAGAAGAATGCCAGACTATATTTAGCCGCCGATCACAAAGAGTTGAAAAGACTGAAATCATTACAGTCCTTTGATTGAATAATTTGAGCGAAAGCTCACTGACTTAAATCGCTTAAAACGAGAACTCCGAATTTCTGTTCTGCAGCGATCGCTACAGAACTGGTTTTGTATTGATCTGCATTTTTACGCAGCGTCTTGCCTATGTTGGCCTCCAATCCAACTCCCGAAAACCAGACCCACCTGCCAAGCTTCAATCACTCACAAACGCCAAGTGACAGGAGCAAATTCGATGGGCCAGACCCCGCACCACTCAGAAACAGATGCCCGGCGCACCACTATGCTGCGCACGGCCTTCTGCCCGGTGGTGCGGGAAGCGCTTGAAGCGCCTGAAACAATCGAGATCATGGCTAATCCGGATGGATCGGTCTGGATTGAGAAAGCCGGAATCGGCCTCATAATTTCTGAACAGACTCTCCAACCCTCCGACCGCGAGCGCGTCATCCGCCTTGTGGCCTCCGGGGTGGGAGAAGCGACAGACCGCAATTCCCCAATCGTCTCTGCCGAACTCCCCGGCAGCGGCGAGCGGTTTGAAGGGCTTCTCCCGCCTGTTTCGACAGCGCCATGCTTCTCGATACGCAAACCCGCCAGCACGCCATTTGAACTTGGTGACTATGTTGATCAGGGCGCGCTCGCGCCAGCGCTCGCCGAAGCGCTGAAAGACTCCATCAGAACCCATTCCAATATTCTGATTGCGGGTGGGACATCATCCGGCAAGACGACTTTCACCAATGCGCTGCTTGCCGAGCAGAGCCTCAATGATGACCGTATCGTCATTCTGGAAGATACGCGTGAGCTGAAATGCACTGCGCCCAATACAGTGCAGCTCAGAACCCATCGCGGCAGCACCAGTTTACAGGACCTCGTCCGGTCAACGCTGCGCCTGAGACCTGACCGGATCGTGGTGGGTGAAGTACGCGGACCTGAAGCCCTCGATCTTCTGAAAGCCTGGAACACGGGTCATCCCGGCGGCATCACGACATTGCATGCAAATTCTGCACACGGCGCACTCACCCGTCTTGAGCAACTGACTCTGGAAGCAACGCCGCGCGCACCGTTCGATCTGATCGCAGAGGCGATTGATGTGGTTGTCTTCATGAGCCGCGCTGGCGGTCAGCGCCGTATCGAAGAGGCGCTCAGGGTCACCGGTTTCAATGGTGAGGGCTATGACACGGCCCCACTCGTCTCCCGCTGCCTTTCACTCGTCACAGAAGGAACCTCTTCATGATTGTCTATAATCAAACTCACGCCGTGAACCGGACGGTTCAGGTCGCTGCCGCTATCGGCATCGGACTGTTAATCGCTGGACCCGCCCATGCAGCTGGCTCAGGCATGCCCTGGGAAGGCCCGCTTGATCAGATCCTGCAATCGATCGAAGGCCCGGTTGCCCGAATTGTCGCGGTGATCATCATTACCCTGACGGGTCTGACGCTGGCTTTTGGTGAAACGTCTGGCGGCATGCGCAAACTGATCCAGATCGTCTTCGGACTTTCGATTGCCTTTGCCGCAACCTCTTTCTTCCTGACCTTCTTCAGCTTTGGCGGGGGCGCGTTGATCTAATGGCTGACGGCTATGAAATCCCCCTTCATCGCTCGTTGACTGAGCCGATCCTGATGGCAGGCGCACCGCGAAGTGCAGCCATCGCTATCGGGACGTTGGCCGCTGCCCTCGCGCTCGGTCTTCGGCTCTGGATACCTGGGCTCCTTCTCTGGGTGTTGGGTCACTCAGCAGCGGTGTTCATGGCGCGGAGCGATCCAGATTTCATGGCGGTCGCCTCACGCTCCACCCGGCACAAGGAGCATCTGACATGCTGAACCTCAAAGAATACGCAGATACGCCCACGCTTCTTGCCGATTATCTGCCCTGGGCCTGCATCGTCGCACCGGGCGTCGTTCTGAACAAGGACGGAAGCTTCCAGACCACGTTCCGCTATCGAGGGCCCGATCTAGAAAGCTCGACACAAGAAGAACTCGTCTCAGTCATGGCGCGGGTCAATAATGTGCTGCGCCGGTTCGGCTCGGGTTGGGCGCTGTTCTTTGAGGCGCAGCGCCATGAGGTGCATGACTATCCGGAAGCGGACTTTCCTGACGCCCTGTCCTGGCTCGTCGATCAGGAACGCGCGCTACAGGCTGAAGAAAGCGGCACCCGTTTCGAGAGCTCTTACTTCCTGACTCTTCTCTGGCTCCCGCCTGCTGATGCCACGGGCCGGGCCGAAAAGGCCCTGATCCAGCGTGCCGAAACCGAAGATACGGCGACCTGGCGACACCGGTTGGAGACCTTCCAGCAACACGCGGACCGCGTCTTCGATCTCCTTTCCACCTGTCTCGCGGAAATCGCAAAGCTCTCAGACGATGAAACGCTGACTTATCTGCACTCGACCATCTCGACCAAACGTCATCCGGTCGTGACCCCCGAACTTCCCGTCTTCCTTGACGCGGTGCTCGCAGACGAGCCCTTCGCTGGTGGGCTTGAGCCGATGATCGGTGACGCGCATTTGCGCACCCTGACCATTCTTGGCTTTCCGGCCTCCACCTTACCTGGCATTCTGGATGAGCTGAACCGTCAGGGCTTTGCCTATCGCTGGGCAACACGGTTTATCGCCATGGACAAGGCGGAAGCGGAAAAGGTCCTTGGCAAGAAACGCCGTCACTGGTTCGCCAAGCGAAAGTCGATCGGCGCGGTGTTGCGCGAGACGATGTTCAATGAACAGGCAGCGCTCGTCGACAATGACGCCGACAACAAGGCGGGTGATGCCGATGCAGCGCTGCAAGAGCTTGGCAGCGATCTCGTTTCATACGGGTACGTCACGACAACGATCACTGTCTCGGACCCAGACCGTCGCGCTGTCGATGAGCATATCCGCATCGCAGAGCGCATCGTAAATGGCCGTGGTTTCACGGCGATCAGGGAAACACTGAATGCCGTGGACGCCTGGCTCGGCTCTTTACCGGGTCATCCGTACGCCAATGTCCGCCAACCGATCCTGCACACGCTGAACCTGGCCCATATGGTGCCGCTATCTGCGGTCTGGGCCGGCGAAGAGACGAACCACCACTTCAATGCTCCAGCGCTCATTCAGGCGCAGACCGATGGCACGACGCCGTTCCGGCTCAATCTGCACATTGGCGATGTTGGCCACACGCTCGTCGTCGGCCCGACCGGCGCGGGCAAGTCGGTTCTTCTTTCGCTCTTTGCCTTGCAATGGAAGCGCTACACAGACGCTCAGATTTTCATTTTCGACAAGGGCCGCTCAGCCCGCACGGCAGCACTTTGTATGGGCGGCGCGCATGTCGATCTCGGAAGCTCCAATGCTCCGAGTCTTCAGCCCCTGAAGGACATCGATACCGAGACCGGCGCGAGCTTTGCGGCAGACTGGCTGGCTGACCTTTGCGCCAATGAAGGCGTGACGATGACGCCGGACCTTAAGGCGAGGCTATGGGAAGGCATCCAGTCACTTGCCAGCGCCCCCGAAGCTGAACGCACTCTGACAGGCCTGTCGCTGATGCTACAAGACGAGACCCTCAAATCAGCCCTGCACCCTTTCACGCTGGAAGGCCCGCATGGACGGCTTCTCGATGCTGATCAGGAAAGCCTCAGCCTCGCCGACACAGTTTGCTTCGAGATGGAAGAGCTGATGCACACCAAGGGCGCGGCCCTCCCAGTTCTCACCTATCTCTTTCATCGGCTTGAAGCGCGGTTCGATGGCAAGCCAACACTACTCATCCTCGATGAGGCCTGGCTTTTCCTCGATGATCCCATGTTCGCAGCGCGCACCCGCGAATGGCTGAAGACCCTGCGCAAGAAGAACGTGTCCGTTGTATTTGCGACGCAAAGCCTCGCCGACATTGCAAATTCAAGCATCGCGCCCGCTCTGGTCGAATCCTGCCCGACACGCATCTTTCTGCCGAATGAGCGGGCCCAAGAACCGCAATCGAAAGAAACCTATGAGCGGTTCGGCCTTAACGCCCGCCAGATTGAGCTGATCTCAAGGGCGACGCCGAAGCGCGACTATTACTATCAGTCGCCGCTCGGTGCGCGGGTCTTCGATCTCGGCCTCGGCCCAATCGCTTTATCCGTCTGCGGAGCCTCAACGCCAGAAGATCAGGCGATGCTCGACCGTGTGCTTGCCGAAACGGACGGCGACGGGCTCGCAGAATGCTGGCTTCACG
>JALEGE010000137.1 GCA_022760335.1 Hyphomonadaceae bacterium | reverse complement strand
TTGCGGGCCTGAACACCCGCCGGCACGAGGCCGAGCTGAAACTGCGCGCGGCCGAGACCAATCTAGAGCGGCTTACCGAAGTGTCCGCCGAGGTCGAGCGCCAGCTGGAAAGCCTGAAGCGCCAGGCCCGCAAGGCACGGAAATACAAGGCGTTGAGCGACGAGATCCTGGCCCTTGAAGCCCTCGCCGCGCACTTGAAATGGGACGCGGCCACCACCGGACTGGAAGAAGCCAATACCGCGCTGGACACCGCGAAATCCGATGTGGAACGTCTCACACGCGAAGCTGCAATGGCAGAAAAGCGCCGCATTGAGGCCGGTGATGGAATCGGCGCCCTGCGCGAGGCTGAAGCCCTGGCTGGCGCCAAGCTCGGCCAGGCACGGATCGCGCTCGCCAGGCTGGAGGCCGAGCATAAATCTGCAGTCGAAGCGAAAGCGCGACTGGAAGGTGAGGCCAGGCGCCTCATCGAGGATATGGAACGCGAGCAAGCATCGATTACCGAAGCTGAAGCCGCCCTTGCCGTTACGCGCGATGAGCTGAATGCCCTGCCGGTCCTCGATGAGAGCCAGAATGCGGAAAAGGAAGCCGCCGCACGCGAGGCGGTTGAAGCCGCCCGCCTGCGTCTGCGTCAATGCGAGGCAGAGGCCGATCAGGTCCAGGCCGAACTGTCCGAAGCGCGCGCGCGCCAGCATGCCGCTCGCAGCGCATTGCACACCGCACAGACACGCGTCGACGGCCTTGGTGCACAGGTCCGCAAGCTGGAAGCAGAACGCGAAGGCTTGGCTGACCGGGCGGCACTGGCTGCTCGCGTTCAGGCCGCCGAGGCCGAAGTTGAACGCGCTGAGCTCGCCCTCGCCGATGCCCAGCGCGCCCAGGACGGCGCTGAGGAGGCTCTCGCCGAAGCCCGCGAAGCCGAATCCGCCGCTGAGCCGGCCCGCGCCGACGCTGACCAGGCTGTGCGCACGCTGGAGGCAGAGATTTCAGGCCTGCAGCGACTGCTGCGCCGTCAAGAAGGGCCAAGCGCGCCACCGGTGATCGAGGCGATCCGCACCCAGGATGGATACGAGACGGCTGTCGCCGCTGCGTTGGGCGATGATTTGCAGGCTCCGACTGACCGTTCTGCTGCGCTGTTTTGGGGGGGAGCCAATGTCTCTGGTCCCGCTCTGCCCGCCGGCGCCACACCCTTGTCGAATTTTGTAGAGGCGCCCGGCCAACTCGCCGCGCGCCTGTCGCAATGCGGTGTTGTGAGCACAGAGGATGGCGAACATCTCGCCTCTGGACTTGTTCCGGGCCAGCGCCTTGTCTCCACAGAAGGCCATCTCTGGCGCTGGGACGGCTTCACCCGCACCCCCCGTGCGCCTGTCAGCGCCGCAGAGCGCCTGGCCCAACAGGCCCGGTTGGAGGCCGCAGAGGCCGAGCTTCCGCCGCTGAAAGAGGCGCTCTCGCAGGCCGAAACACTGCGTAAATCGCTGCGCGAAGATCGCCTGGAAGCCGAGACAGCCTTCACTGAGGTCAAGAAAGCTGTAAGCCCGGCAAGTCAGGCTCTTGAGGGCGCGCGCCGGACATTGGCTGAGGCCCGCCAAGCCCTGGAACGGGCCAGCGTAAAACATGACAGTCTTGAAGAGGCATTGGGGCGCGCACGTTCTGAGCTTGCCCTCGCTGAGGAAGCTCTGCGCGCGGCCGATCCCAATACCGGCACGGAAGATCTCTCCGCGTTGGAAACCCGGCTTTCAACCTGTCGCGAAGCCGTGCATGGCGCTCGTGAAGCCGAAACCGAAGCACGCGGCCGTCTGACAGATCTCACCCGCAACCGTGAACAGGCCGAAAAACGCCGCGCGGGCCTGGAGCGCGATCTGGAAAGCTGGGTGAAACGCAAGGCCTCGGCAGAACAGCGCCTTGCCGCATTGGTCACGCGCCGGCGTGAGGCTGCCGATGCAGCCAATCAGATGCAGGTCGATCCTGAGGCCATGGCAATGGAGCTCGCGACGCTGAGCCAGCGCGTGGAAGGCTTCGAGACTGACCGCAAATCCGCTGCGGATCGTCTAGCTGAACGCGAGACCGCCCTGCGCGAGGCCGAAACCACATTGCGCACAGCAGAAAGCGCCGCCGCCAAGGCGCGCGAAACCCTGGCTGGCTGCCGCGTAAAACTGGAAAATGCCGAAGCGCGACTGGAAGACCTGGTCGAACAGGCGCGCGAAAGCTTTCAGCGCCAGCCTGCTGGCCTTTTGATGCTCGCCAAGGCCGGCCTCGACGAGGAAACCCTGGCTGAGTTGGACCTGCGCGAGGCTGAAACCCGGGCCATGCTGGCGCGCCGCGACCGCGATTCGCTCGGCGGCGTGAATATGGAAGCCGAGGCCGAAGCCGAAGAACTGGCCGAGCGCATGGGCAGCCAGGAGGTCGAAAAGGCTGACCTCACCGGCGCCATCGCGAAATTGCGCGAAGGCGTGGATGCCTTGAACGCGGAAGGGCGCGACCGGCTGCTGGAAGCGTTCGAAACGGTCAACGAACACTTCAAGGCGCTGTTCACCGCCCTCTTTCGGGGCGGGCAGGCCGAGCTGCGCCTTGTGGACGCTGATGATCCGCTGGCCTCGGGACTGGAAATCATGGCCCAGCCGCCGGGCAAGCGCCTTGGCACGCTGAACCTGATGTCGGGCGGCGAGCAGGCCCTGACCGCCGCCGCGCTGATCTTCGCGGTGTTCCTGTCGCGCCCGGCGCCGATTTGTGTGCTCGACGAGGTCGACGCGCCGCTGGACGATGCAAATGTCGACCGCTTTTGCCGCATGCTGGATGAGATGCGCCAGCGCACCGACACACGCTTCATCATCATCACCCATAATCCCGTCACCATGTCGCGCATGGATCGCCTGTTCGGGGTGACAATGCGCGAAAAAGGCGTATCCAAGCTGGTGAGTGTGGATCTTGGGACTGCCGAAGAACTCGTTGCGGCAGAATAGCGCGCCATGAGCGAGAATGACGACCTGCGTGCCCGCATTGATGCGGCACGAAATGCCGGGAAACCGAAGCAGAACCCCAAGGACCTGAACAGGAATGCCGGTGGCGCCGCCGCCGCACTTGGCCATGCCAGCGCCATGGTGGTGGCTGTGGCAATTGGCGCCTTTATCGGTGTGGCCATTGACAAATCACTCGGCACTGGGCCATGGGCGCTGCTGATCTTTCTGGTATTCGGCATGGCCGCCGGATTCCTCAACATCATTCGTGCGGCAAGGCAGATGGCTGAGCGCGCAGTGCAGGACCAGGCGGCGCAAGATGCGCCGGAAAAAGGCGAGTAACAGGCAATATGGCTGACGGCGCAATTGATCCGATCCACCAGTTCGAAGTGACGACCTATCAGGCGCTGGACCTTGGCGGCTGGGATATCTCCTTCACCAATGCGGCAGCTTACCTGCTGCTGGCCTCTGGCCTGGTGATTGCATTCTTCTCTCTGGCCTCGCGCAGCGCCATGGTGCCCGGCCGGCTGCAATCGCTGGGCGAGATCAGTTACGAGTTCATCGCCAACATGATCCGCTCCACGGCGGGCGAAGACGGGCTGAAATACTTCCCCTTCGTCTTCACGCTGTTCTTCTTCATCCTGGCGGCCAACCTGATCGGCATGTTCCCTTACGCCTTCACGACGACGAGCCACATCATCGTCACTGGCGTGCTGGCGATGACCGTGTTCACGCTGGTCACGCTGATCGGCATCTTCAAGAACGGCTTTGGCTGGCTGAAACTGTTCGCGCCGTCGGGCATTCCGTGGCCGATCTACATCCTGCTGGTGCCGATCGAGATCATTTCCTATTTCGCGCGCCCACTGACCCTCGCTTTCCGGCTGTTCGCCAACATGCTGGCCGGCCACATCATGCTGAAGCTCATCGTCAGCTTTGCCGCGCTGATGGCCACGTTCGGCCTGGTCGGCTGGGTTGGCACCACGCTGACGGTCACCATGGCTGTCGCGATCACCGCGCTGGAATTCCTCGTGGCCTTTCTGCAGGCCTATGTGTTCGCCATTCTCACCTGCGTCTATCTCTCAGACGCGCTGCACCCCGGTCACTAAAGACGAACGGTTAGAGGCCCTGCGTCGATATAGTTCCGCGCCGCGCTCTTGACCCACTCCCCCGAACGCGCTTTTCCCCGCGCAAACAGTTTGAAAACTTCCAAAACAGGAGATCAGGTCCATGGAAGGCAATATCGCAGACGGCATGAAATATCTCGGCGCCGGCCTCGCAACCATCGGTGCCATCGGTGGCGCCATCGGTGTGGGCAACATTTTCGGCAGCTTCCTGGATGGCGCCCTGCGCAATCCGTCGGCTGCTCCGGCCCAGACCGGCAACCTCTTCGTGGGCGCGGCCCTCGCAGAAGCCCTCGGCCTGTTCTCCATCGTGCTCGGCTTCGTGATCCTGTTCGCGGCCCCGTAAGCACTGCGGCACTCAAAATCTGGTCAGGGCGGCATGCCCGCTCTGACACCGTTCACGCTGATCCACTGGAACATTGAAAATGTCCCTGCTTGCTCTTGCCGCCGAAGGCGCCGCGCATTCGGATGTCTCTCATACAGAAGATGACGCTTTCC
>JALEGE010000136.1 GCA_022760335.1 Hyphomonadaceae bacterium | reverse complement strand
TTGCAGCACGCCCAATCCGCTGCTTAACTCAAACCAGATGCGCCAGACCCTCCTTAAGTCAGGCAGCCTGAAGTCTCAAATTACCTGACGACGGACAGTCGTTACCCTGTTTGGCGAACAAGCCTGACGATGAATTTGCGATGACGTTCCTGCTCCAGCCCGTGAAGAATGATGAGCCTGCACTTGCCGGTGCGCCCATGATTGGCGCAGCGCAAAAGCTTCTGGCCTATCTGGCCGAACATGATGCGATCGGCCTGACGAAGGGTAAGGCGTTTCAACGCAAGTTCGTGCACTGGGCGGCTGCCGAGTTCGACTGGCCAGGCTGGGAAGAGGACAAGCTGTTCCTCGTCGACAAGGTGCTGAATGAGTACGATTTCCCGCCGCTCGAAGCCCTGCATTTCGTTTTGCTGAAACTGAAGCTGATCCGGCATTACAAGCTGACCTGTCGGCTCACCAAGGCGGGCAGGGAGGTTGCTGGCAAGTCCGGCGATCTCTTCAACCTGATGGCGCCGTTCTGGCTGTTCGAAATCGATCATGCCGCCTCGTCCCGGATGCCCGAGCCGAGGCTTGACAACTGGGATGTGTTTCTCGGTGTACTGAATACGGAGGCGGCGAACGGCGTGACATGCGGCGCGCTTCGGGAAATCCTCTATGGTCCACCGGACGCCGGACAGCCCTATGACCGCACGCCGGGAATGATCTGGTCACAGGTGCTTCAGCCGCTGTGCTGGATGGGCTTACTGGCCGAGACAATGTCAGACGATCGACAACATTTCGCTGAACGCGTCTACACGACGACCAGTCTTTGGTCGGAGGCCTTTCTGTTCCCGCTTGATGGTCAGGTCGGTTTGGTGACGCTGCATTGAATGCGTGCTTCGACCGGAGACCGACTAAGGCCTGCTCGACGAGGGGCGGGTGGAGTGTAACCTTCGTAACCCTCAAGGGTGCTTTAGCGGGCCACGAAGAGGACACTGAGGAATCTTTACACCGACGCTGAGCCATCGACTTCAGTTTATGTCGAGGGCTGCTCTCAGATAGGTCCAGATATCGGCCAAGACCGTGCCTAGCGGGACGCCTTTGAGTTCCGTACCTTCAGCGTAGGTCAGCCATTGCCTGGCCTTCGCCGCATCTTCAGCGAATGCAACGGAGAGACCTTGGGGCGCCTCCGTCGGGACAGGTGTGTTTCGGCGTTCGAACGTGGCCGCGATGGCTGCACGCAGGTCTGCCGGATCAATTTCGGTCGCCTTCGGGATGGCCCAGAGATCGTAGAAGTCTTTCATGCGGCCGTTGATGAGACCGAGCGCGACGACCGCCTGGAACTTCTCGGCGATCACCGTGGCAGGTGAATAGGCGCGTATGCGTGCGGCTTCGAAATCGAGGATCGATCCGTATTCGATCTCATAGTGTGGATCGGGCAGGGCGTCACCGAAGCCAAGATCAATGGTGATCGGAATTTCTGTCTTGCCGAGATGGGCCACCGTTCGCAGTCGTTTGCCGCCATAGACCTGATCTTCGCGTATGTCTGTCGTGGTGATGGTGTCGATGCTGAACTCAAGACCGTCGCCGGCGTCGAGTGCCAAGATTTCCGCAAAAATGGTGGTCAGCGCTGCATCGCCGGTTTCGCCGAACGCGAGGAAATCAATGTCGCGTGTGAAGCGGCGGGGATCGGTGGTCCAGAGGGTGACCAGCATTCCGCCCTTCAGGACAAACTTGTCACGGTGCGGAGATTTGGAGAGGCGAAAGATCAGCCGTTCCAGGCCAAACGCCACAAGCAGCGTCTGGAAGTCGCGGCCCTCTGACCGGGCAAGGTTCAGGAGGCGCTGGCGAACCGAAGTTGCGATGTTCGTTGGTGACTTAGCCATTCGAGGTCAGCGCCTCCAGATAGGGGCGCATGATCCTGGCGGCGCCATATTCCGCAGCGGCCTGCATCAGGACGGCCGGCGTGGCCTTGCGTTGATCGAGGGCCGCCTTGAGCGCCTCGATCGCAACCGACCGATCGACCAGTTTCGGATTGCGGAAAGCATCTGCAATCGATTTTGGCACGGAATAGATGCGCACCTGCGTTCCGCCGATCCTGTGTGTCTCGATGCCGTCCGAAAAATAGGGCTCGCGGAACCTGACGACGCGCACGGGCGGATAGGCGATCGACGGCTCCCAGTCCTTCGCGCCAATCGCAAACCAGACCTTGCGGGGGAGTTGGTCTGTTAGACCATGAAAGGCCAGTGCGGAGAGAAGGCAGATGACCGACCGCGGTGCCCGCTTGGCGACTTCCGCCAGATTGGTGTTGAGGTCTGCTTCCGCATCGGCTGCCTGATAGAGGCCGCGACCAATCCGGACCACGTTGCCGGCTTCCACCGCCCTTGAGATCGCGGTGGCGCTGACGCCGATCTCCCGCAGCTCGAAAGCGCGGGCGATGTCGTGATCGCGGAGATAGGCGAGGAGCCTGTCCTGCTGGGTGACGGGGTGTGAAGAGGCGTGTTTCATATTCTCGGACAAGATGCATTTCTGTCCGAGGTTATGTAACACATTGATTGGCATTCGTCGAGCCGGTGATAAGAGCAGTCCGGCCATGATGCGATCGCAAGCTGGAGCCGACACCGTAATTCGGCTAAGGTCAGGCTGTGCACTGGAATCGTGGCAACTGCAACGACGCGTCATGCGTGCATCATTCAATTTGCCTACGGAACGATATTGCCGGAATCGGCGACGGTAGTTTTCCACAGGTTTTTTTGCAAAGCGTTGATTCAAAACTATAATTTCAGTTCTTTCATCATCGAATGGGAATAGGCGCCCCAGGGGAGCGCCTATTCGACCTTTTCAAGCTGACGGCAAATAGGCCTTAAACCGAAATCCCGGCCGCCTTGGCGTCGGCGAGGAAGGCTGCGAGGCCTTTTTCGGTTAGCGGGTGACTGGCGAGACCGGCGATGACGGCGGGCGGAGCCGTCATCACATCGGAGCCGGCCAGGGCCGCTTCCTTGACGTGCAGGGGCCCGCGCACCGAGGCGGCGAGGATCTGCGTGTCGAAGCCATAATTGTCATAGATCATGCGGATCTCGCGGATCAGTTCCATACCCTCGACATGGATATCATCCAGCCGGCCGATAAAGGGCGAGATATAAGTCGCGCCGCATTTCGCCGCCAGCAAAGCCTGGTTGGCCGAAAAGCAGAGCGTGACATTGGTCTCGATACCCTCATCAGAGAAGGTCTTGCACGCTTTCAAGCCATCCATGGTCAGCGGCAGCTTGATGACCACATTGTCGGCGATCTTCGCAAGGGCGCGGCCTTCTGCAAGCATAACCTCGGTTTCCGTGGCGATCACTTCAGCGCTGACAGGGCCATCCACGATCTCGCAGATCTCGGCGATGACTTCCTTGAAGTCGCGGCCGGATTTCTTGATCAGCGAAGGATTGGTCGTCACGCCATCGCAAAGACCGGTGGCATAAAGTTCCCGGATCGCGGTGATATCGGCGGTGTCGATGAAGAATTTCATGGGGTCAGTCCTGGCGGCTATTTGAGGCTGCGATTGACGAGATTTTCCAGATACTCCTGACGGCCAGAGCTGTGCGTGCCATCAATGCCCTCGGCTTTAGCGCGATCTGCGATATCGGCAAGGCTTGTCGTGCCCGCGGTCATGAACTGGCCCAGATCACTGTCCCAGCCAGCATAGCGCTCGGCCTTGAGCTTGGCGAGGTCTCCGCGCTCCAGCAGATCCGCCGCGCTGAGCAGGGCGCGGGCCAGGGCGTCCACACCGCCAATATGAGCGTGGAACAGATCTGACAGGTCGCTGGACTGGCGACGCACCTTGGCGTCGAAATTGAAGCCGCCAGTGTCGAGGCCACCGGATGGCAGCAGTTCGATCAGCGCAAGCGTGATGTCGCGGATATCCAGGTTGAACTGGTCGGTGTCCCAGCCGTTCTGGTAGTTGCCGCAATTGATATCGATCGAGCCCATCACACCGAGCGACACCGCCGTGGCGATCTCGTGGGCGAAGCTGTGCCCGGACAGGGTGGCGTGGTTCGGCTCGATATTCACATGCACTTCCTTGTCGATGCCGAAGCGCTGCAGGAAACCGTGGATCGAGGCGGAGTCGAAATCGTACTGGTGGTACATCGGCTCATGCGGTTTCGGCTCGATCAGGATCTTGCCGGTGAAACCGATCTTGTATTTGTGCTCGACCACCTTGGCGAGGAAGCGGCCGAAATTCTCCAGCTCGCGGGAGAGGTCGGTGTTGAGCAGGGTGTCATAGCCCTCACGGCCACCCCAGAGCACATAGTTCGACCCGCCCAGGGCATGGGTCACCTCAAGGCATTCGCGCACCTGGCGGGCGGCGCAGGCGGCCACTTCCGGGTCCGGATTGGTCAGCCCGCCGGCGGCATAGCGCGGATGGGAGAACAGGTTCGCCGTGCCCCAAAGCAGTTTGGTGCCGGTCTCGTCCTGATAGGCGCCGAGCCGATCCTTCATGCGGGCGAGATTGTTCGACAACTCATCCGGCGTCGGGGAGTACTCGCATACATCCACATCGTGGAAGCAATAGAAGGGCAGGCCGAGCTTGGAGAAGAATTCAAACGCCGCGGCCATCTTGCGATCGGCCGCTTCCCGGTCATTGGCCGGATTATGCCAGGGCCGGTCGAACGTGCCGGCGCCGAAAATGTCATAGCCGTCCCAGCAGAAGGTGTGCCAGTAGCAGACCGCCATGCGCAGATGGTCTTCCATCCGCTTGCCCAGCACCACCTGATCCTTGTCATAGTAGCGGTAAGCAAAAAGGTTTTCTGTATCCGGACCTTCAAACTTGATCTCGGGAATGTCGCCGAACACGGTGTCGAATCCGCTTGTGCTGGTGCCGTCTGCCATTAGGTGCCTCCATTGAACTGCCCGGCCAATGCTTCATAGAGCGAGGCGGAGCGAGTGATTTTTGTGTTGAGTGTTTCGATGTCGAGGTCGCGGGGTTCCACGATGTCCAGCGCGCGAGGCGCCTTGAAGATGTCGTCAATGTCGCCGCCCTGATGTCCGTATCGGGCAAGACGTGCCGCACCATAAGCCGGCCCGGCAGCGGCGCCTTCGCGATAAATCAGCGGGCGCTTAAGAGCAGCCGAGAGAACACGCCCCCAATAGAGCGAGCGGGAACCTCCGCCAATAACGGAGATGGCGCTTACATCGACATCTGCGGCGGTCAAGGCCTCAAGCCCCTGGGCCATGCCGAAGGCAACGCCTTCCAGAACCGCCTGGGCGATCTGTGCTGGCCCGCTATCATGTGTCAGACCGAAGAGAACGCCCTGGGCATGAGGATTATTGTGTGGGGTCCGCTCACCGGAAAGATAGGGCAGAAAAGTCTCCTGACATCCGACCTGTCCAGATCGCTCAGCTGCAGCGATCAGTTCGCCGGCATCGGCAAACCCGGTGAGCTTGCAAGCCCAGTCCAGACAGCTCGCCGCGCTCAGCATCACGGACATCAAGTGCCAGCGATCGGGCAGGGCATGGCAGAAAGCATGTGCGGCCGAGGCGGGGTTGGAGCGATAGGTGTTGCCGGCCACGAAGATGACACCCGATGTGCCAAGCGACATCAAGGCCTCGCCCTCATCGATCACGCCGACCCCGGCCGCGCCAGCGGCATTGTCGCCACCACCAGCGACCACGGGCACACGTTCCATGCCCCAAGCCTCGGCAGCCTCCTGGCGCAGGCGCCCGGTCACTTCGTGGCCCTCATAGAGTTTTGGCATATGGGAGATGTCGAGCCCGGTAGCGGCGAGCAGTTCACCCGACCACTCACGTTCGGCAACATCCATCCAAAGAGTGCCCGAGGAATCCGACATGTCGGAGGCGAATTCTGTCGTCATCCTCAGGCGAACATAGTCCTTGGGAAGGAGTACGGTTTTGACCTGATCGAAAATCTCCGGTTCATGCCGGCGAACCCACTCCAGCTTGGGTGCGGTGAACCCAGGCATGACACGGTTGCCGCCGAGAGAAATGAAGGCCTCCTCGGCCTCCTCCAGAGCGGCGCACTCGCGAAAGCTGCGCCCGTCATTCCAGAGAATCGCCGGGCGCAGGGGCGCACCCGCAGAATCGAGAAGCGTCGCGCCATGCATCTGTCCAGACAGGCCAATTGCGCGAACGCGGTGGCGCAAATCCACGCTCAAACCGGCGACGGCCATGTTTGTCGCCGTCCACCAATCGGATGGGTTTTGTTCTGACCAGAGCGGCTTTGGCCGGGAGATTGGCAGGTCGGCCGTACTGGAGCCAGCAACCTCTCCCGCCTCATCGATGAGGACGGTCTTCACACTGGATGTGCCGATATCAATACCGAGATACACTGGTCATTCCCTCCGGCGGCGGATTTTCCGCTCATCGTTGACTACTGATAACGCTAACATTGCAGAATGCGGCTGGCAATGCCAATCTGTGTGGAATCTGGTCGCATATTCAAAAAAAGTCGCACTGTTTTGTCATGTCACCGCACACGGCTTAATAGAGGCAACCTCCCAGACTTGTCGGGCATGATTGGCTTTCGAATCCGAGCAGGGCACACTCCACATTTGATGGGACGGAAACTTTGGCAGTAGGTTCAGGTTGAAAAGACTTCCCTTGAGCCTTCATCTCGGGTATTCGAAACTGTAATGATAGCCCTAACATTTTGTTGGGGCCCACAAAATTACGGCGCGGTGCAGCGCCGAGCAGGGAGAACAAGTTGACCTCAACCACCATGAGCGAAAGCAAGTTTGAGGGCGATTTCGCCTTTGTCTTGCTGATCAGTTGTGTCGCCACAATTGGCGGCTTCCTGTTTGGTTTCGACAGTGGCGTGATCAATGGCACGGTCGCGGGATTGGAAGAATCCCTGAACATGACCCAGGCCACACGCGATACCGCCGTGGCTTCGATGCTGATCGGCTGTGCCATCGGCGCAGCCTTCGCCGGACGGCTGTCAGACCTCTTCGGCCGGCGCACCATGATGGTTATGGCGGCAGCCTTCTTCATTGTCTCTGCATGGGGATCGGGCGCGGCATTCGGCCCCTGGGATTTCATCGTCTATCGCGTGCTCGGCGGCATTGCCGTGGGCGCAGCCAGTGTGATGTCACCGGCCTACATCTCCGAAATCGCGCCAGCGCGCTTTCGTGGGCGCCTATCCTCAATTCAGCAGGTGGCGATTATCTCGGGTTTGTTCATCGCCTTCCTGTCAAACTACATGATCCAGCAGGCTGCCGGGTCTGCGCAGAATGAATGGCTCTGGGGTTTTGACGCCTGGCGCTGGATGTTCTGGATCGAGCTTCTGCCCGCAACCCTGTTCCTGGTTGCACTGATGTTCATTCCCGAAAGCCCCCGCTTTCTGGTGGTGAAAGGCAACACAGAACAGGCACGCGGCATCCTTTCACGCATCAGTGGCGCTGCCCGCGCTGACAGTAAGGTCAATGAGATCGAGCATTCGCTTGCCAATGACCACAAGCCGCGCCTGGCGGATGTGCTGGCCTCCAGGGGCATTTTGAAACCTATTGTCTGGATCGGCATTGGTCTCGCCGTTTTCCAACAGCTGGTCGGCATCAATGTGGTGTTCTACTATGGCGCCGTTCTATGGCAGGCGGTTGGCTTCTCCGAAGGGGATGCCCTGCTGATCAATGTGATCTCCGGCGCTGTGTCCATTCTTGCCGTGGTTGTCGCCCTGGCCCTGATCGATCGGGTCGGCCGCAAGCCACTCCTTCTGGTCGGGTCCATCGGCATGGCGGTGACGCTTTCCATACTGGTCTTTTGCTTCTCGCAAGCTCAGATGGTGGGTGGCAGCGTAACCCTGCCAGGCAGTATCGGCCTTATCGCCCTGCTCGCCGCCAATGCGTATGTGGTGTTCTTCAACGCCTCCTGGGGACCGGTGATGTGGGTCTCCCTCGGCGAAATGTTCCCCAACCAGATCCGTGGGTCCGGCCTCGCCGTCGCAGGTTTCTTCCAGTGGTTTGCCAATTTCCTGATCACACTGACCTTCCCCATCATGCTGCGCACTGCAGGTGTCGGCCTGACAGGGGCTTATGGATTCTATGCCTTGTGTGCAGCGATCTCGATCTTCTTCGTGATGCGCGCTGTGCGTGAAACCAAGGGATTGGAACTGGAGCAAATGACAAATTAGGGCGTCATCCTCCCGGACGCCCAAACTGGCAGGCAGACCACGGTCTGTCTGCCTTTTTTGTTTTCAGTCAGGGGTTTAAAGGAAAACCTTCATGCGCCGCATCGCGCGTTCATGCGACGCAAGAAAACCAAAACCTTATCAGGAAAGCTTGGTGACGCTCTCACGCTCCACAATATCGACCGTGGTAATGTAATCAGCTTTGACCGCCACTTCGGCTTCGGCCTTATTGCCGTCCGAGAGCAATTTGACAGCCCTGCGCGCAATCTCCGAAATTGGTTGGCGCACCGTTGTCAAACGAGGCCAGATCGCAGCGCTGATGGCAGTGTCGTCGAACCCGACAACCGACAGATCCAGAGGCACTTTCAGCGCGCGGCGATGCGCGGCCGCGATCACACCCGCCGCCATATCATCGTTGGAAGCGAAAATCGCCGTGGGTGGCACCCGCTTGTTCAAAAGCTGTTCGGCCCACTCCATACCGGAGCGAAAGGTGAAATCGCCTTCCACCACAAGCGAGGTATCTATCTCAAGATCATGCTCACCCATGGCGCGCTCGAAACCTTCCTTGCGCGACAGGCTTGAGGGATGCTGGTCGGGGCCGGTGATGAAGCCGATACGCTTGTGGCCACACGCAATGAGATACTCCGTCATTGAGTGAGCCGCAGCGGTGTCGTCGAAAACAACACTCGAGAACTGCCCACTGGGATCTTCATGGCTCACCAGCACAGTGGGCACCCCGGCATCGTGCATCAGTTTGATCAGCGCCTTGTTCGCGCTTAGGGGAGGGGTCAAGATCAGGCCGTCTAGGCCAATCTTGCGCAGGCGCATCGCGATTTCAGACGTATCGGTGCCGTCTTCAATCTCGGAAAGATCTTCCAGCATCAAGTGATGACCAAGCTCACGGCAGGTTTGTAGTGCACCGACAAGCAGCTCACTGAGATAACCAGAACTGGGATTGAAGTACACCAGGCCAATCAGCATGGATTTCCCACCAGCCAGACCGCGCGCCAACATGTTCGGCCGATAGTTCAGCGCTTCGATGGCAGCTTCCACTTTCAACCGGGTGGTTTCCTTCACCAGACTGCGCTGGTTTAGCACCCGGGAAACCGTCATCTGAGAAACACCGGCCTGCTCAGCCACTTCTTTAATTGTTGCGTTCTGGCGTTTCGACACGGCTGACCCTTTCAAATCCCGGGTTTGGTTCAGCTCTTTATTCTGACAGGCCCGAATGAATACGACCCTAAAGTTGAATGAATGAAGCTCTAACCCGATTCAGGCGCAGAGATGTACCCAGAAATATAATGAAAGCAATATTATGCTCCTGAGAGGCTAGTTCCCCGAGCAGAATGAACTTGACTTGCGCGCGTCATGCCTAGGCCATGGGCGGTCTTTGCGGAGCGGCAATCAGTGCTTCAGCCAATGCAGTTCGCATGGATTTGGCCTGATAGTTCTCATCATACAAAGTGGGACGTTTGAGCACATCATCTTCGCGCGGCAGGAAGGTTTGCAGCCAGTTTTGATCATCCACCATGCCCCAGATAAGAATCTCCTTCAGCTGGGGATAGCTTAGCATCAAGTCGAAATAATCGCGTGTATAGCTGGCCATCACCCGGTCGCGATAGGCGATATCCGGACCCATGCGCGTGTCATTGACGTCATATTCGGTGATGTAGATCTCAAGCCCCATACCGACGACTTCATCGACAAAGGCGATCCAGTTTCGCTGTTTTTCCCGGGTGTACTCATCCGGCATTTCGTAATTGGAGTGGCTCTGGATACCCAGCCCCTCAACCGGCACGCCACGCTTGAGCAGGCGCTCAAGGAAGCGCAGCACACCCTCGCGATGCGGCGCGCTGGAATCCTCCCAGCTCATATAGTCATTATAGACCAGCTTGGCGTTTGGGGCATGCTCACGCGCCAGAGCAAAACAGAAATCAATCAGGTTTTCGCCCATATGCTTGGTGAGCGAGGAGGTGCGGAAGTCTCCGGTCTGATCATGCACCGCCTCGTTTACGACATCCCAGGCATAGAGAAAGGGATCATGCCGGCGCGCGACCTGTGAGACATAATTGGCCACGAAGGCCTCAGTCTCGGCAGCGGAGGCGAACTCTTTCTCGTTCACCCATTGCGGTGACCATCGGGTCTTGTGCCAGAGCAAGGTGTGGCCACGCATCTTCAGATCATTTGCCTTGGCAAAGGCGACCAGATCATCGCCCGGCTTCCAGTTCCAGACATCCGGAGCAGGATTGATCGAATACCATTTATGTTCGTTCTCGGCGACGATGGTAGCGCATTCGCGCAGGATAATTTCCTTGTAGCGCTCATCCTGAAGCTGGCGCGCGGCCATGGCCGAGCCGAAGCGGATGCCCTTTGCCGCGGCAAGATCCTTTAGCGGCGCATCACTCGCCACATCCGCACTCGGCGCAGGAGAAACGGGTCCTGAAGCGCATCCGGAAAGCAATGAGGCGCCCGCCGCTACAGAACTCAAGGCCAGCCAATCACGCCGTGTCAGTCTTCTCGTCATTGTTTTCCTCCCTGCGCCCAATGTGGGTCTTGCAGAATTGATAACGGTAACATTACTGTACATCAAGTCAGGCTCTCAAGAAGCTGAACGTATTCTCCGGGAGGGAACCGAAATGCATTCCAAAACACGGTACCGTGCTCTTTCATCAGGTTTACTGGCAATGCTTCTTGCCGCCTGCGCGCCATCAACTTCGCCAAGCGCGCCTGATGAAAACAGGGCGGAGGCTGATACGCCCGCCCCCCTCACAATGCGCGTCAACTGGTTTGAGTATGAAGGGCGAGACTCTGTATTTGAGGCTCTGACAGCTTCACCCGATCAGTATCTCAATCCCGTCCTGAGCGGGTTTTATCCCGACCCCAGCATCACCCAGGTCGGCGGCGACTATTATCTTGTGAATTCCACCTTCTGCTACTTTCCTGGCATTCCGGTTTTTCACAGTACAGATCTCGTGAACTGGACTCAGATTGGCAATGTCATTGACCGCGATGGCATGTTGGATTTTGACGGGCTCAGCCTGTCGCGCGGCGTCTTCGCGCCAACTATCGAACATCATGACGGTGTCTTTTATGTCGCCAATACCTGTGTCGACTGCGGTGGCAATTTCATTGTCACATCCAGCGATCCAGCCGGGCCGTGGTCTGATCCGATCTGGTTACCGGAAGTCGGCGGGATCGATCCGTCCGTCTTCTTCGATGCAGATGGGAAGGTGTATGTCATCAACAATGACGCCCCGCCGGAAGGGTCCACTTATGATGGGCATCGCGCCATCTGGATACGGGAGGTGGATCCGGAAACCTTTCAATCGATCTCCACGCCGAGCGTTCTGTTGAATGGTGGCGTGCGCCCGGAACAGCAGCCGATCTGGATCGAAGGTCCGCATATCTACAAAGTGGGCGACTGGTATTATCTCAGTGCGGCCGAAGGCGGCACGGCGATCAATCACTCTCAGGTCGTACTGCGCGCACGCAGCGTAACCGGGCCATACGAACCCTATGAGGACAATCCAATCCTCACCCAGCGCCATATCGATCCGGACCGCGCCGATCCGATCACGTCGGTCGGTCATGCCGACTTTGTGACCGACGATGCCGGCAACTGGTGGGTCACCTTTCTTGGCGTGCGGCCCTATGAGGGCGATCATTACAATACAGGCCGTGAAACTTACCTGATGCCGGTAAGGTGGGAGAATGGCTGGCCCATGATCGCCAAGGGGCAAGAGCAGGTGCCATATCTTGTTTCGGGCCGCCCGGAGCTGCCTGACAGCGGCCCGGCATCTGTTCCGATGTCAGGAAATTTCACCCTGCGCGAAGAGTTCGACGGCGCGACTCTGCCATTTCACTGGATGTCCCTGCGCGTGCCCAAAACCCAGTGGTATGAGCTCAATAATGGTGCGCTGGAACTTCAGGCGCGCCCCGTCTCTCTCGGCTCAGGACAGCAACCCAGTTTCCTCGGCCGACGCCAACAGCATCTTGATGCAGTGGCCAGCATGGAGTTGGAGTTCACGCCCTTGAAAGCAGGCGATGAGGCCGGGCTCGCCGTTCTGCAAAGCGATAATTATTACTACCGCATTGGTGTGCGCATGCCTGACACGGGCATTCCGGAAATCCAGGTTCGGGTGCGCGCTGGAGGGGATGCACCCGAAGATGGCGAAGCACTCGCCTTCGCGCCGCTTGGCGCTGATTTTGGCGGCACGGTCGAGCTGCGCATCACGGCCAGACGCGATCTCTATGACTTCGAATACCGCCTTCCGAACGGGACATGGACAATGATGGCGTCTGACCAGGATGGAAAGCTGCTCAGCACCAGGGTCGCCACCGGTTTTGTCGGCGCAACTTTCGGTCCCTACGCACAGCGGGCGGGGGAAGGCGGTTAGGCGCCCTCCAGACCCGGTGCCTTGCAATGCTGGTCAATGAAATCGGCATGCAGGGGCATATGGTCGGCCGAGGTTGCGATCACCGAACGTATATTGGCAATGCGCTCGGCTGTTTCCTGGCGGGACTGCACCTCGGCTACGGGATCGTACATGGCGGGCCTGAGCCGCTGGCCGATCATCACCGAGAACCAGCTGGTGTCGTTGAAGAGTTCGTCATTCTCGCGGAAGATCCGGCCATAGGCTTTGAACAGCGCGATCTTGTCGGCGAGGTAATCCGGAACCGGCATGGCCTTAACATAGCGCCAGAACTCGGAATCCTCGCGCTCGGTGGCGTGGTAATGCAGAATGATGAAGTCGCGGATGCGCTCGAATTCGAAGGTGGTCACGCGGTTGTAGCGATCGATATTCACCGGGTCGAAATTGCGGTCCGGGAACATCTGCAACAGTTTGGCAATGCCCGACTGGATGAGATGAATGCTAGTGGATTCCAGCGGCTCGATAAAGCCGGCCGAAAGGCCCAGCGCCACGCAGTTCTTTTTCCAGAAGCTTTTCCGATGGCCAGTCAGGAATCGCAGATACCGCGGCTCGGCGGTGGGTGGGGTATCGAGGCTTCCCATAAGCGTATCATGGGCCGCTTCGACCGAAGTGAAATTCGACGCAAAGACATGACCATTGCCGGTGCGGTGCTGCAGCGGTATGCGCCACTGCCAACCGGCCTCGCGCGCGATGGAGCGGGTATAGGGGATCAGCGGATCAACGCGCTCGCACGGCACGGCGATCGCCCGGTCGACCGGTAGCCAGTGTGACCAGTCATTATACCCGGCATGCAGCGCGCCCTCGATCAACAGGCCGCGGAACCCGGTGCAATCGATGAAGAGATCGGCCTCCAGCTCGCGGCCATCCTCCAGCGTGACCGATGAGATGAACCCATCCTCACCGCGCTGGCTGACCTTCGTCACCAGGCCTTCATGGCGCACCACACCGCGCGCCTCGGCCTCCTCGCGCAGAAACTTTGCATAGAGCGTTGCATCGAAATGGAAGGCATAGGCGATCTTGGAAAGCGGGGAATTGCCGGCATTCACCGGGCGCATGAACTTTGCCTGGCGCGCGGCGACGGCCTGCAGGGAATACTGTTCAAGTGTATCGACCGTGTAGTCCGCACCGTGATGCTTCAGGAAGAAGGCGTGGAAGGAGACCCCGTCCATATCCAGGCCATAGGGGCCGAAGGGATGGATATAGCGGTCGCCGATCCGGCCCCAATCCTGGAATTCGATTCCCAGTTTGAAGGTCGCCTTCGTGCGGCGGATGAAATCATTCTCATCTATGCCCAGCGTGCGGTTGAAGGTCCCGATCTGCGGGATGGTCGCCTCACCGACGCCCACTGTGCCGATCTGTTCAGACTCGACCAGTTCGATTTCGCAATACTGGTTCTTGAGCAGCTTTGACAGCGTAGCGCCCGCCATCCAGCCCGCCGTGCCACCACCAACGATCAAGATCTTGCGAATTCTGCGATCAGACATGGGACTACCTCTGGGTTAAACGGGCGGAGCGGCACAGTAGCGCGTGATATAGGCTTGGTGACTTGGCATGCGCTCGGCGGTGCCCTGGATCGCATCATAGATCTGGCGCATCTCACCGAGAACTGCCGCTGGCTCCATCGTGTCGACCATGGGGTCCCAGGTGCGCGGCGTGATGCCCTGCCCAAGCAGAACAGAGAGCCAGTTCGCCTCGCCAAACAGCTCGTCCTGGAACCGGAAAATCCGCCCCTTGGAACGGAAAAGGGCGATCTTCTCTTCCAGCGAGGCCGGCAGGGCCATATTGCGCACATAGTCCCAGAAGGGACCTTCGCGCTGATTTGCTGTGTAATGAAGGATCAGGAAATCGCGGATCTGCTCGAACTGTATTCCTGTAAGGCGATTATATTCCATGCGTTCGATGGGGTCGAAACTGCGATCCGGCATTAGGGCGATCAGTTTGGAGATGCCGGCCTGGATGAGATGGATGCTGGTCGATTCCAGGGGCTCCATAAAGCCCGCCGAGAGTCCGATGGCGACGCAGTTCCTGTTCCAGAACTGCTTGCGCCGCCCGGTAATGAAGCGCAGCCGACGCGGCTCTGCGGTGGCGAGGCCGTCAAGATTCTCCATCAGAACAGTCTCGGCTGCCTGGTCACTCATATGCGCACTACAATAGACATGACCATTGCCGGTACGATGCTGCAGCGGGATGCGCCATTGCCAGCCAGCCTCGCGCGCAATCGCCCGCGTATAGGGGATCGGGTCGGTCACGCGCGCGCTCGGCACAGTGACCGCACGGTCGCAGGGCAGCCAGTGCGTCCAATCCTCATAGCCGGTCTTCAGCGCGCCCTCGATCAGAAGCGCGCGAAAGCCGGTGCAGTCGATGAAGAGATCACCTTCGATCACTTCGCCACTTTCCAACGCAATGCTCTCGATAAAGCCGTCTTCAGCGCGCAGGCGCACATCCACGACCTTGCCTTCGGTGCGCGCCACACCGCGCGCCTCGGCAAACGCGCGCAGATAGGCGGCATAAAGCATTGCATCGAAATGGAAGGCGTAGGCGAGCGTCGAAAGCACGCTGCGCGGATCATCGCCCGGTTTCAGGAACTTGCCCTTGCGCGCCGCGACAGCCGACAGACAGAACTGGTCGAGAGGCGGAAGCTGATGGCTGGCGGCATATTTCAGCCAGAACTGATAGAATTTCACGGCATTGATATCGAGGCCATACTCGCCGAACGGATGCAGATAGGCCTCGCCAGGGCGCAACCAGCCATCAAACTCGATGCCCAGCTTGAAAGTCGCCTGGGTTTTCGCAACGAAATCATTCTCGTCAATGCCGAGGATCTGGTTGAAGCCATTGATCGGCGGAATGGTCGCCTCGCCGACGCCCACCGTGCCGATTTGATCGGATTCCACCAGGCACAAGTCCGTCTGGCCATTGCGAGTGATGCGCGAGAGGGCGGCTGCCGTCATCCAGCCCGCAGTGCCGCCGCCGACAATCACGATGCGCCGCAAGGCCTGGTCAGACAGCATCCACGCCTCCGCTCTCGCGCATCATCTTTTGCATATGCGCGATATAGGCCAGTTGATCCGGCATGCGCGCTGTGGACTGGCCGATCTTGTGCAGCAGTTTCTCATAATTTGCGCGCACCGCGGCAATCGGTGCGGCGCTGGCCAGTGGGCTGGTGCGCTCTGGCAGATGACCCAGCCCGATCAGGGCGGCAGTCCATTCAGATTCGCTGAAGACCTCTTCATCATACATCACCATGCGGCCACGACTGCGAAACTGTTCAAGCTTGCGGGCGAGGGGCGCGGAGGGGGCTGACGCGGACTTTCCAGCCCGAGTGGCAATTGCGATCTCAAAGAGGGTCTGAAAGTCATGGACCCGCGCATAGGTTTCGTTGATCCGGCGATTATATTCGCGCGCCTCCACCTCGCAGGCGCCCGGCTCTGCCGGCAAGAGTGCACTGAGCAGGTCAAGCTCGCGCTCCAGCAGGGCCAGGAAAGGCGTATGCACGGGTGAGAGCCTGTGGGCCGCGCGGCCAAGCGCAAGGCAATTGCCGGCCCAGGGCGCGGCCAAATGATGGGCATTCGCCTCCTCTGAATCTGCCAGCTCAAAGGTCTGGCAAACGCGCGCCGATTGCAGCGCCAGTTCAGATGTCCAGCCTGAGGGACCTGCCGTGCTGAGCGCACGGGAGAGATTGCCGGAGCCTTGCTCGGCCCGGTCGACCCTGGCGGTCTGAGAGAGCAGGGCAGGGCCAAGGACCTGAATCGGGTTGTCAGGCCACAGAGTGCGCGCCGGGCCGGAGCAATCGAGATAGAAGCCGGCCTCCAGATGCCCGCCATCCTCCAGCTGCAAACTGCCAATCCGGCCTTCAGTGAAAATCGCCTCTGAGACTGGCGCGCCAGTCCGCACGACACCCGCAGACAAGGCAGTTTGGCTCAAGAGATCGCGAAAGCGCGCAGTTTCAATGACATGGCCATAATCAAAACTGGACTCCAGCGCGCGGGGATTGTCTGCGGGATGGATGAACTTGCCCTGGCTGGCCATCGCTGCGCCGAGCGAGAAGGTGTCATACGGATAGGGCGCGCCCGCTGTGCGCAGTCGCAGAAAATAGTGGTGGAAAGCCGCACCATTGGCCGGCGCACCATATGCGCCACAGCCCTGGAAGAAAGCACCGCCGCCTCCCAGGTGATGCTCGGTTCCGAGCAGGAAAGTGGCGTCGCACTGCTCCAGCAGGTCGATCTCCGAAATCCCGAGCCTTGCCATCAAGGCGCGAAAACCAGGACGCGCGACCAAGACCGGGTCATCTCGCCCAGGCCCCGCCGCATCACAGGCCGCGATCCCGATCGCGCGTCCTGGCTGTAACCGCTTCATGAGCAACGCAGCCATCCAGGCCGCCACGCCATCGCCGACGACAAATAGATCGAATTGGGAGGCGGGCAGGGGGGACATTGCGATCAGGCCTCCTCACCAGAAGGGCAATAGGCATCAATCACCTCCTGATGGCTCTGCAACCCCGTCATGCGCGTCTGGATCTCATCCTTCAAAGCCGCATATTTGCCCCACACTTCGTCTCCCAGTTCCACCACACGCGGATCACAGCGTTCCGGCACAACCCGCTGGCCGAGATAGACCGCAACCCAGCTGGGGTGCAGAAAGAGGCCATCCTTGTAGGTGACAACAATGCCGCGTTCGCGGAACAGCTCCATCTTGTAGGCGAGGCTATCGGGAATCTTCATGGTGCGGACATAGTCCCAGAAGGCCGAATCATCGCGCTCGGTGGCGTGGTAATGCAGGATCAGGAAGTCGCGTACGCGCTCATATTCCAGGTCCATGACCCGATTGAACTCAGCAATATCGCGCGCATCCACAGTGCCTGCGGGGAACACTTCAATCAGGGCGGTAATGGCCGCCTGAATGAGGTAGATGCTGGTGGATTCCAGGGGCTCCAAAAACCCGCTGGAGAGACCAACAGCGACGCAGTTTCCAATCCATTGCCGGTCACGCTGCCCAGCCTTGAATCGCAGGAGCTTCGGCTCGCCATTGGGGGCACTTTCAAGATTGCCGAGGAGGATATCACCCGCTTCCTCATCGCTCACGAAGGCGGAAGCATAGACATGACCATTGCCGATACGGTGCTGCAGCGGGATGCGCCATTGCCAGCCCGCCTTGCGCGCTGTGGCGCGTGTATAAGCGACCGAGGGGGCTGTGCTTTGACAGGCAACCGCAATCGCGCGGTCACAGGGCAGCACATCCGACCAGTCCATGAACCGCGCCCCCATCGTCTCACCGATCAGGAGGGCGCGAAAACCGGTGCAATCGATGAAGAGATCGCCAGCAACCGTCTCTCCAGACTCCAGTTTCAGCTCGCGGATGAAGCCGGTTTCCGGGTCTTGTGCCACATCGACAATCCGGCCCTCGATCCGACGCACGCCATTGCGCTCTGAAAAGCGCCGCAGGAACTGTGCGTAACGCCCGGCATCGAGCTGATAGGCATAGGAATAGGTGGCCAAGAGATCGTCTGGCCGGGAAGACGGGAAGGCGAACTTGCCGGCTTCTGACATCATGCAGGGCAGGGAATAGGAATCGATCCGCCCTGCCTGGCCAGTAGCCTGCATATGTTGCCAGATATGGTGAAAGGCGATGCCCTCATGGTCCTCGCCATAGTCTCCGAATGGGTGGATGTAGGCGTCACCAATCCGGCCCCAGTCGCAAAACTCGATACCCAGTTTGAATGTGGCGCGCGTGAAGGCCATCAATTCACGCTCATCCAGGCCAAGGCTCTGATTGAAGAAGCGCATATGCGGCAGGGTCGCCTCGCCGACGCCTACTGTGCCGATCTGTTCGGACTCCACAAGAAGGATTTCCAAACCCAGACCGCGCAGCTGATGCGACAGGCCAGCCGCCGTCATCCAGCCGGCTGTACCGCCCCCGGCAATGATGACACGGCGAGTGGTCGATCCGCTCTCCATTGATCCCTGTTTCTCCTCCCGGGCGAGCCTTTTCCAGGCCCATTTCACATACGCGCAACTGGCGTGAATATGTCGTCTTTTGACCTATACTCCCAAGCCGGGAGGGCAAATTGCAAGCCCACCTGCAGCAAAGGTGTCTTTCCCGTCACACAGGGAAGGGTCTTTAACTTTGTGAACAGATTGTTCTTGATAGCGCAAACATTTTGTGGTGTCGTCTTATCAAAATAACGTCACACACGAATCAATCTGGTGACGACCGGTAGTATAAAAATGGGTAGGGAGGCCCACACAGATGTCTAAAACGCAATTTGATTCAAGCACCAAAACCGGGATGTGGAACATCCTGCTTTGTACGGCTTCAGCCTTTGCGCTGGCGCAGTCGATCCCGGCCTATGGGCAAGAAACCGATCCATCAGACCCACCCGTCGAGACCGAAACAGATGGCGACGACGAGCAGGCCACTCTTAATACAGTGACCGTCACGGGCATTCGCGGTTCTATCGCCAGTGCTCAGAGCATCAAGCAGAATGCAGACACTTTCGTCGATGCCGTGACCGCCGAAGATATCGGCGCCCTTCCGGACCGCTCGGTGACGGAAGCCTTGCAACGCGTGCCCGGCGTCTCGATCAGCCGGTTTGCCGCTGCTGACGACCCCGACCACTTCTCGATCGAAGGCTCCGGCGTGGTTGTGCGTGGCCTGACCTATGTGCGCTCAGAGCTCAATGGCCGTGACACGTTCACGGCGAACAATGGCCGCGCGCTCAGCTTCTCTGACATCTCTCCGGAGCTGCTCGGCTCCGTACAGGTCTACAAGAACCAAACCGCTGATCTGATTGAAGGCGGGATTGCCGGCTCGGTGAACCTGGTCACGCGCAAGCCGTTTGACTCCGATGGTCAGAAGATCGCCGGCACACTGGAATATGCCTACTCCGATTTCCGCAAGGAATGGGCCCCCACAGGCTCGATCCTGTATTCCAACAATTGGGAAACGGACGCGGGCCGCGTAGGCGTCTTGTTCAGCGGTGTGTACTCAGAACTCCAGACACGTTCTGACGGCACGCAGATTTCCAGCTTCCAGGCGCGTGACGACCTCGCCCCCGAAAGGGTCTGGGTGCCTGAGGGCGCCGTTGTGCGAACCCAGGACTATGACCGTGAGCGCACGGGCTATAGCGGCTCGGCGCAATGGGAAAGCCCAGACCGGACCATGCTGGCCACCTTCGAGTATCTGCGCTCGGAAGCCACCACCAGCTGGAACGAGTACGCTTCCGAGATCGCGACAGACAATGTCGGCGACGATGCCTTCTTCTTTGTGCCTGGCACGGAATTCGGCTTTGGCGGCGATGACCTTTTCACCTATGGCACCATTTCTGCGCCTGTTGGCTGGCGGTCTGACCAGAACAGCGATGACCCCCGCACGCCGATCTATGGACTGCAGTCCAACAATATCCGCCGCGGGGTAGAGCAGGAAACGGTCACGGAAGACACCTCGCTGAACTTCAAGTGGACGCCAACAGACCGTTGGTCTTTCAACTTTGATTACCAGCATGTCGATTCCACCACTGAGAATGTCGACTTCGGCATCTGGTCGACGACCTTCCAGGATCTGCGCCTCGATCTGCGCGGCGATATTCCCGAGGTAGAGTTCCTTGCACCTTCCATGGACCCAAGCCTGGGCGGCATCGACTGCTCTGGCGGGATCAGCGGAAGCTGCCCGAGCTATTTCATGGACAGTGCCGGCTGGACTTATCCCAACAACAATTTCTGGCGCGCTGCCATGGACCACACCGAGGATAGCGAAGGCACCTCGGACGCGTTCCGAATGGACGTCGAATATGACTTCGAAGATGATTATGATTGGGTCAAGTCTGTACGCTTTGGTGGCCGGTACGCCGAGCGCGACCTGACGACCCGCTTCACCACTTATAACTGGGGTGCCTTGTCAGAGATTTGGGGCAATGGTGGCCCAGTCTGGTTTGACCAGATCGGAGTTCCCGAAGGCGCCGTCACAAACTGGCAATGGAAAGACTTCCAGCGCGGCGAAACCAATCTGCCGCAGGAACTTCTGTTCTATAATGGCAATCCGGGGCAGATGTATGATGCCACGGCTGATTTTGCAGACAGTGTCGTGGCCCAGTGGCTGGCCCAGGGTGGCGTGGCCGCTCCTGGTGGCGGATCCAATGGTTGGCGGCGTTTGTCTGATCGCCCAGGTGTTATTGCGGGCACCAATTACCTGCCCGGTGAAATCACAGATTCCCTGGAAGAGATCACCTCCTTCTATGGCCTTTTGAATTTCGGCCATGACAACCCGTTTGGAAACGGGGTCAGCCTGGATGGCAATATCGGGCTTCGCTATGTCGAGACCCAGATTGAATCGGTGGGTGGTTATCAGTACGCCGACAGCACCACATTGCCGGATGATGGCACTCAAGGCACTTCGGGTAACGCGTCCGGTTCGGACTGTATCCCGGACGATCCGATGGAAGAGGTCTCCTTCTTCTGTACGCTCACACCGGCAGAAAGAGCTTCGGCCTATGCCTTCCTGAACGGGCAGACCGATCCGCTCGTCGCGGACAACAGCTATGAGGTTCTGCTTCCGAGCTTGAACCTGAAACTCGGCCTGACTGACGACAAGATCGTCCGCTTTGCCTACTCCAAGGCCATGTCGCGCCCGGATGTCGGCTTGACGCGGGCAACTTATCCGATCAGTGCGGCCACTCAGGAAGATCCGCGTGACCCCAGTACTGGTGTGCCTGATGGATTCTCCGGCGGTTTCTACGGCTTCCAGACCTCTGGGGGCAACCCGCTCCTGCAACCGGTTGAATCTGATCAGTATGACCTGTCCTTCGAGTGGTATTTCAGTGATGTCGGCTCGTTGACGGCGACGGTTTTCTACAAGGAAATTGACAATATCGTCGTCTCTGGCTCAGGGGAATTCACGCTGACCAATGGCGGGGAAACCTATGATGTCTTCGTCACCAATCAGGCAACCAACTCAGACGATACGGGCAAGGTAAAGGGCTTCGAACTCGCCTATAGCCAGTTCTACGACATGCTGCCAGAACCGTGGGACGGTCTCGGTGTGCAGGCGTCGTACTCCTATATCGACAGCGAAGGGGTCAATTCCTCCACGATCAGTGCCATTGCCTCGACACCGGACGAGCAGGGTCGCGAACCAACCGTGGATCTTGGCGACCTGCCGCTGGAAGGCCTGTCAGAGCACAACATCAACTTCGCTGTGATCTACGAAAAGGGTCCGATCTCCACACGTCTCGCCTATAATTGGCGTGATGATTACCTGGTGACGGCGCGCGACGTGATTACGCCCTTCTATCCGATCTTCCAGAATGCCGGCGGACAGTTGGATGGGTCGTTCTACTATACTGTGAACGACAACTTCAAAATCGGTGTCCAGGGCGCGAACCTGTTGAACGAGGTTACCGAGACCGAGTCCTTCCTTCCGAATTCGGATGGCCGGCGCGGTGGTCGGTCCTGGTTCCAGAATGATCGGCGCATCACGATTTCAGGCCGCTTCAACTTCTAGCGGTCAGATCTGATTGAGTGGGCGGGCCCCGGTTTCTATACTGGGGCCCGTTCCCGTTCCGGCGCGAGAGGAGGCACAACGCGATGCCCGATGGTTTGCAACCAACTGCCGCTCCAGTGGCGCTTGACGCCACGCCTGTGCGCACGCTCGAACACGTGACGCTGGAACAGTTTCGCGACGATATCCTGCCCAAGAGCCAGCCGGTCTTGATGAAGGGATTTGTAAGCCACTGGCCTGCCGTTCAGGCCAGTACGCACGCTGCTGAAGCTGCAGCTGCATATCTGAAGCGTTTTGAGTCCGGGCACCCGGTCGAGACGATATACGGTTCACCAGAGATCGCCGGGAAGTATTTCTATAATGAGGATCTCAGCGGTCTGAATTTCGAGCGCCATCCTGCCCTCATCAGCGCTTCGCTGGACCGGATCCTCACCAGTATGAATGATACTCGTCCGGCCTCAACCTATATCCAGTCCGTGCCTACACCGGCCAATCTGCCGGGCTTTGCAGAGGAAAATGTCATTGGCGTCCTTCCGCCAGTGATCGAGCCACGCATCTGGATTGGCAATGCCCTGACTGTGCAGACCCATTTTGATCTGTCGGACAATATCGCATGTGTGGTGGCTGGCCGGCGGCGTTTCACGCTGTTTTCACCAGAGCAGACGCCCAACCTTTATGTCGGTCCGTTTGAGCTGACCCTGGCAGGCCCGCCGGTCAGCATGGTGCGCCTGGAGGAGCCTGACTACGAGACCTATCCGCGTTTTCGCGAGGCCGCCCGCCATGCCCAGATCGCCGAGCTCGAACCTGGAGATGCGCTCTATATCCCGTATTTCTGGTGGCATCATGTTCAGTCGCTGGAACGGTTCAATGTGCTGGTGAACTATTGGTGGAACGATGCCCGGCGCGATCTTGCCACGCCGTTCGATGCCATGTTGCACGCCATACTGGCCCTGCGCGACCTGCCAGATAGCCAGCGCGAAGCCTGGGAGATGATGTTCAACCATTATGTCTTCCAGAAAAATGGCGATCCGGTCGCCCATCTGCCTGAGCCGACACGCGGTGCGCTGGGGGCCCACACACCGCAAATGCGCCAGCAGCTGAAAGCCACCCTGGCCAACAATCTCGCCCATCAGGCCGGCCTGATTCCGCGGCGCAAATAATACAACACCGCTCCGGTTTCAGTGGGGCGAGAGGGAGATCCATATGCTGACATCACGCCACTTGCTCTGCCTGTCTGCGCTTTGGCTCGCTATTGCGTGCGAGGCGCCCCAGGATGCACAGACAGATATTGACCCGTTTGAAACCGTGACAGCGCCCGAAGGCAGCCCGGTTGCCCGGCACGGCGCGCTCTCGGTGGAGGGCAACAAGATTGTCGGCACACATGGCGCGCCGGTCTCGCTGGCAGGGGTCAGCTTTTTCTGGAGCACGACCGGTTGGGACCAGGAAGGCTATTACACCCCTGAAACCGTTGCCTATTTCGCCGAGGACTGGAAGGCCAGTCTGGTCCGCGCGGCGATCTCGGCGGAACGCCAGGGCAGCTATCTCACCGATCCACGCGGCAATCGCGCGCGGGCCTATGCCATCATCGAGGGTGCGCTGACTGAGGGGGTCTATGTCCTGGTCGACTGGCACTCCCACCATGCCGAAGAGGCGCCGGAGGCGGCGGTCGAGTTCTTCCGCGACATCGCCACGCGCTATGGCGAGCATCCCAACCTGATCTACGAGATCTATAACGAGCCGCTGAACACCACCGACTGGGCAGAGACCATCAAACCCTATTCGGAGCTGCTGATCGAGGAAATCCGCGCGATTGATCCCGACAATCTCATTGTCGTCGGCACGCAGAGCTGGTCGCAGGATGTCGACAAGGCCGCTGCTGATCCCGTGGCGGGCGACAATCTTGTCTATGCGCTGCATTTTTATTCCGGCAGCCACAAGGAGGACCTGCGCGCGCGGGCCCAGACGGCTCTGGATATGGGCCTGCCGATCATGGTCACCGAATGGGGTACGGTGAATTATGATGGCGATGGCCCGGTGGACGAGGACTCGGTCACTGAATGGATGGACTTCATCCGCGAGAATGATCTCTCCCATGCCAACTGGTCGGTCAGCAACAAGGCTGAGGGCGCCTCGATCTTCAAGTCGGGTACGAGCTTTGACGGCCCGTGGACCGAGGCGGATCTCACCGCCTCAGGCCTCTATGTCCGCGAGATTGTCCGCGGCTGGGAGGATTAGCCGCTCAGGCTATGCATTGCCCCCTGAAATCCGCGAATGCCTGCGCAGGCAGACATCCATGGACGAAAGACGCAGCCACGTGCTCCCGGTCGAGACAATGGTCGATGGACACCTGCCTTCGCAGGTGTCTGCGGAACTTGTGGGGTCACGCCTGAAAACCGAACACTCTTAGGGCAGGGTGCACTCCGGCAAGTCGGTGCCCGGCGCCGGGCTGCAGACCGGCGTGTCGGGCGGGCCGAGATAGGTTTCCGGCACCTCGCCGGTGGCCACCAGCACGCGCTGGAACACTATGCCCGGATCGACGCGCCAGATCTTCACCGTATGCGCGCCCGGCTCGGTGACGGGCAGAGAGGTGGTGACGACATGCGCATTGCGCGCGACCGACTCCTCCCACGGCACATTACCATCGCCGGCGGCCTCACCATCGATCGCGGTGACAATGACAGGCGCACCATCATCAATGGAGACCGCAAAGCGGATGCCGCCCTGGCCCTGGAAATCCAGCGTCGGCGCGGTGGTCACGGTGACGTCCACATTGCCGGCTTCAAAGAGATGCACGTCGAACTCAAGGCGCGGGCTGTCATCGCCAGGCTCAGAGGCCGGTGCGGTGACGGGGAAGGTGGCGATGCCATCGCCGGAGCGGCCGAGATTGGGGATGACCTGCCAGTCCACGCCATGGCCGGAGACGATACGGCTCGCCGCAGCAGCCTCAGCTGAAACAAGCCCGCTGCCGGCGACGAAGCCGGACGCCTCCACGGCGCCTTCGGGCTTGTGGACGGGCAACTGGAGCGTGGCCGCGCCCAGATCGCCGGCGTCCACCAGGATGTCGACCATGCTGGTTCCCATCGGCGCGCCGGCCCAGTCAATCTCGAAGCCGACCTCCTGTGTTGCATCCACAGTGATCTCGGAGGCGAGCGGCGTCACCCAGTCCACCGAGGTTGAAACGCGCGCGGCGTAGGGCGCCCCGCCCGTGTTGAACACCTCGATGCTGGCTGGTCCGGCGCCCGCCATGGCCGCGAACACATCCACCGCCGGCAAGACCGCGCTGGTGCCCGGTGTGCCGACACCGAAGCCGGCCTCCTGCGGCACCTCAATGCGGATCACCTGCGGCATGGATTGCTCTTCGGGCTGTTGCCAGATGGTATAGCCGATATGGGTCTGGGCCATCATCTGGGTCCATTTCCCATCGGCGATCTCTTCCTCATAGACCACGCGCAGGTCCTCATCGCGCTGGAAGAGCTCGGCCACCTTGTCGGCGAGCGCATTGGTCTCCGCGCGCCCCTGGCTGGCATAGA
>JALEGE010000135.1 GCA_022760335.1 Hyphomonadaceae bacterium | reverse complement strand
GCCAAGCTTAAGCGTTTTGGCCACCAGCCAAGAAAAAACCGCCGCCAGTGGGATCTGGCGGCGGTTTCATTTTTCTGATGAAGATCAGGCTCTTGGCGCCTACATCTCCTCCATGGCTTCAAGCTCTGCTTCATGGCGCGCCTTGTCGGCTGCGCCGCGGGCTTCCTCGTCGCGGTCGACCAGCTCGATCACGGCCATCGGGGCATTGTCGCCATGGCGGAAGCCGGCTTTCAGGACGCGGGTATAGCCGCCATTGCGCTCGGAATAACGCTCGCCCATCACCTCGAACAGTTTCGCGACGGCATCCTTGTTGCGGATCCTGGCGACAGCCTGGCGGCGGGCGTGCAGATCGCCTTTCTTGGCCAGGGTGATCAGCTTGTCCATGAACGGCTTCATTTCCTTGGCCTTGGGCAGGGTCGTGACGATCTGCTCATGCTCGATCAGGGAAGCGGCCATATTGGCGAGCATCGCCTTGCGGTGCGAGGCGGTGCGGTTCAGTTTGCGGTGCGCGAGCTTATGGCGCATGGGTCTTGTCCTTTCCTCAAGCGCGGCGCCCGCGCATCGTTTAAGTCCTTACAGGTGGTCGTCGTACTTCTTGGCAAGGCCTTCAATGTCTTCCGGCGGCCAGTCCGGCACATCCATGCCGAGGTGGAGCCCCATGCCGGCGAGCACTTCCTTGATCTCGTTCAGCGATTTGCGGCCGAAATTCGGGGTCCGCAGCATTTCCGCTTCGGATTTCTGGATCAGGTCGCCAATATAGACGATATTGTCGTTCTTCAGGCAGTTGGCCGAACGCACAGAGAGCTCCAGCTCGTCGACCTTTTTCAGAAGCACAGGGTTGAAGCCCAACTCCGTCTCTTCCGAGCTTCCGGCATCGTCGACCACAGGCTCATCGAAGGTGATGAACAGCTGCAGCTGATCTTGCAGGATACGCGCGGCATAGGCCACGGCATCTTCCGGCGTAACCGAACCGTCAGTTTCCACGGTCAGCGTGAGCTGGTCATAATCCAGCACGGTACCTTCACGGGTGTCTTCCACCTGATAACCAACGCGGCGCACCGGGGAATAGATGGAATCGACCGGAATGAAGCCAATCGGCGCATCTTCCGGGCGGTTCTTGTCGGCCGGAACATAGCCCTTGCCGGTGTTCACAGTGAATTCCATGCGCACGCTGGCGCCGTCATCCAGGGTACAAATCACGTGATTGGGGTTCAGGATCTTCACATCGCCGGGCGTTTCGATCTGGCCGGCGGTGACCTCGCCCGGCCCGGTCGCTTTCAGGACCATGCGCTTGGCGCCTTCCGACACCATGTCGATGGCAATCTGCTTCAGGTTCAGGACGATATTGGTGACATCCTCGCGCACACCCGGGATGGAGGAAAACTCATGCACCACACCGTCAATCTGCACGCCTGTGATCGCCGCGCCCTGCAGCGAAGACAGGAGCACGCGGCGCAGGGCGCTGCCCAGCGTCGTGCCGAAGCCCCGCTCCAGCGGCTCGACAACCAGCTTGGCCTTACGCTTCGGATCGAGGCCGGGAATGATCTCCGGACGATTCGGGCGGATCAGCTCTTTCCAGTTGCGGTCATTGACGTTTTCAATGGCGGTTTCGCCCATGTGTGACTCCCAAAGAGCAAAAATGCGGCGCGCCCCACAAGGGGGCGGCCGACTTGAAATCTGTTAGACGCGGCGACGCTTGGGTGGTCGGCATCCATTGTGCGGGATCGGCGTGGTGTCACGGATCGAGGTGATTGTCAGGCCGACAGCCTGCAGCGCACGCAGCGCGCTCTCCCGGCCAGAACCCGGACCACGGACATTCACTTCCACCGTCTTCAGGCCGTGATCCTGGGCTTTCTTGGCGGCATCCTCGGCGGCGACCTGCGCGGCATAAGGCGTCGACTTGCGCGAGCCCTTGAAGCCCATGGCGCCAGCCGAACTCCAGGAGATGGTGTTCCCCTGCGCGTCGGTGATCGTGATCATGGTGTTGTTGAACGAGGAGTTCACATGCACCATGCCTGAGGTAATGTTCTTGCGCTCTCTCTTGCGAACGCGGCTTGCTTCACGGGCCATGACCGATCCGTCCTATTTCTTCTTGCCAGCGATTGGTTTCGCCGGGCCCTTGCGGGTGCGGGCATTGGTGTGCGTGCGTTGACCGCGCACCGGAAGGTGCTTGCGATGACGCAGGCCGCGATAACAGCCAAGGTCCATCAGACGCTTGATATTCATCGATACTTCACGGCGAAGGTCACCTTCGACCATATAGTCGGCATCAATGGTTTCGCGGATCTGGATAACTTCGGCATCGGAGAGGTCCTGCACGCGGCGCTCGCGCGAGATACCGACCTTGTCGGTGATCTCACGGGCCATGGACGGACCAATACCGTGAATATAGGTCAGCGCGATTTCCACGCGCTTGTTCGTGGGTATGTTTACACCGGCGATACGGGCCACAGTCGGCGCTCCTCAGGGGTCGTAGTTTCAATGCAAATTGCCCAACGACGCGCTCTTTACCAAAGGCGCGCGCAGGGACGCTTTGCCGTCTTAACGAAGTGCGTGGTTATAGCTGGCGGAAAGACGGCGTCAACCGTTGAATCACCGCCTTTTACACTCTCTATTAAACCGCCGCGCCGAGGGCGCCGTCGATCGCGGTCGACACGGCCTCAATCGAGCCCATGCCATCAACTTCCTTCAGCACACCACGTTCAGCATAGATCGGAATGAGTGGCGCAGTGTCGGCATTGTATTTCTCAAGCCGGGTCTTGAAAGTCTCCGGATTGTCGTCCTTGCGGCCCTGCTCCTCAAAACGCTTGGTGACACGCTCCAGCAGCGCATCCTCATCAACCACGAGGCGGATCACCTGATGGATCTTTGTGCCGCGTTTTTCCAGGAGCTGATCCAGCGCCTCGGCCTGGCCGACCGTGCGTGGAAAGCCGTCATAGATAAAGCCCGGCGCATCAGGATTGGCCGTCAGCTGCTCATCGATCAGCGCAATCACGATCTCGTCTGAGACCAGCGCGCCCGATTCCATGATCGACTTCACCTGATTTCCAAGTTCCGAGCCAGAAGCGACCGCCGCGCGCAACATGTCACCCGTGGACAGCTGGATAAACCCGCGTTCGGTAACCAGTCGTTTGGCTTGGGTTCCCTTGCCGGCGGCCGGCGGTCCGAACAGAATCAGGTTCATTTTCTACGCCCTCCCAAGCGTGACTTCTTCAACATGCCCTCATATTGATGCGCAATCATGTGGCTCTGTATCTGTGTCACGGTGTCCATGGTCACCGAAACAACGATCAGCAGCGATGTCCCGCCAATATAGAAAGGGATCTCCGGAAATTCGCGCCGGAGCAATTCCGGCAGGATACACACGAAAACCAAGTAAACCGCGCCGATCGTGGTGAGTCGAGTCAGCACATAGTCGATATAGGCCGCCGTGTTCTTGCCTGGACGGATCCCCGGAATGAACCCGCCATATTTGCGCAGATTTTCCGCCGTCTCGGTCGGGTTGAACATGATCGAGGTGTAGAAGAAGCAGAAAAAGGCCACCAGCACCGCATAGG
>JALEGE010000134.1 GCA_022760335.1 Hyphomonadaceae bacterium | reverse complement strand
TGGCTGGTGGTCAGCTTTGCGGTTCTCTACATGGTCCTGTCGCGGCTGATCCTGCCGCGCTTTGCCAACACGATTGAGCGGCGCGGCTCGCGCATTGCCTCGGACCTGGACGAGGCTGCCCGCCTGAATGACGAGGCCACCGAGGCCCAGCAGGCGCTGGAGCTTTCCATGGCCAAGGCCCGGTCTGAAGCGCGCGAAACCGCCGCCAAGGCCCAAGCCACGGCCCAGGCGCAGATGAGCGTAAAAACCGCCGAAGCCGATGCCGAGATCGAGACCAAGCTGACCGAGGCGGAAACCGCCATCTCCGCCCTGCGGGCCAGCGCGATGGAAAAGGTCGAGGATATCGCCACAGAGGCCGCTGAAGCCATGGCCACGCGCCTGGGCGCTTCGGTCTCCACGGCTGACGCACAGAAGGCCGTGAAAGCGGCCCTGGCCAGCTAGAGGAGCTTTGAAAGCGATGACCCGTATTCTGGCTCTGTCTGCCTCTTTCGCCGCGCTGGGCGCACCCATGGCCCATGCGGCCACTGATGGCCCGTGGTATACTGACCCGGTCAAGGGCCTGGCTCTGGTCGCCCTCATCATCTTCTTCGCCATTGTCTGGCGTGCCGGTGGCTTCAAGGCGATTTTCGGCGCCCTCGACAAGCGTGGCGACGAGATCAATGCCCGCATCGAAGAGGCCAAGACCCTGCGCGATCAGGCCAAGAAAATGCTGGCCGATGCCGAGCGCCAGCAAAAGCGCGCAGCTGAAGAAGCCCAGAAAATCGTCGACCAGGCCCATGCCGACGCCGAAGCCATGTTGGCCCAGGCCGAAACGGATCTGGAAGAGCGCATCACCCGCCGCAAAGCCCAGGCCGATGCCCGCATCGCCCGCGCTGAGGCCGAGGCGGTCGAAGAGGTACGCACTGCCGCTGTGGATGCTGCCACGCGTGCCGTGCGCGAGATGCTCACCGCCAGCAAGACCGACAGCTTCGATGCTGCCGCTTCTGAAATTGAGAAAGCGCTGAGCTAAAACGCCGGGCGGAAAAAACCGGCGCCCATAGAAAACCTAGGCCAGACGGTCATTTTCTTGTCTAGCAGCTATATTTCCAGAGCGCGTCACCCCCGGTGGCGCGTTTTGCTTATAGATCGGACTGTTTGTCTCGCCCGAAAACCAGGCGCATCAGCCAGTTTGGCGCAAAGCGCTCAATCGTGGGATGGCGCGCAATCACACCCTCCATCCAGCGCCGCCCCCAAACTGAATTACGCCCCAACAGGACCACGCCCAAAATCACCACAGGCAATCCGATCGGCACAAATGGGAATGGCGTCAGAAAGGCAATTGGCACACCAACAATGATGAAGAACAGGCCGAGCAGCGCCAGGCATTGCCGCACAAATGTGCGCATGCCGGACCCCATCGCAGCGATAGGCTGTCCAAGCTGCGGCGTCTGAGGGCGCTCGCCAAAAGGGTCGTTGCTGTCGGGCATCACTAAGATATATGGCAACTCTACATCACTACGCCAGTCACGCCTGCGAGACTGTCAGCGGGTTCTGGCAAGAATAGGGCTTCAAGGCTAATTTTTCGTGCAAAATGTGGTCAGGCAGGAACAATGCCCGCCGGAAATCTGTGGAGTACCCTCTGTCATGAAGCTTCAATCGGTTCAAATGCTCAGGGGAATAGCCGCGCTTCTGGTCGTGTTCTTTCATACCCTTTCCATCGAAACCCTCGCGCTTGCCGACAATCCCAACAATGTGGATTCCGGGGCGCTGATGGCGGGGATCTGGAGGAACGGCTATGCTGGGGTGGACCTGTTCTTTGTGATCTCAGGTTTCATCATGGTCTATGTCACCAGTGCCGGGCGCGGCGCGGGCGCGAGCATTGCCGAGTTTCTTTATGCGCGGATCACCCGGATCTACCCAATCTGGTGGCTGTTTGCCACCGCGATGGCGTTGTATTTCGTGATCACCTATGGCGGCCCCAGCCGGTTCTTCTCCGATAAACATGATCACATCATGTCGACGGAATGGCACCTGATTGCATCTTATCTATTGCTGCCCCAGCCCACTCACCCCGTCCTGGGGCTCGGCTGGACCCTGGTGCATGAAATGCACTTCTACTTCATTTTCGCCATCCTGCTCGCGCTGCCACGGCGCTGGCTCCCCCCGGCTCTGATGGTATGGGCCGGCGCAGTGAGCGCGGGTGCGCTTGCCGGCATGACCTCGATCATTCCAGGGAACATGGCTGAACTGTTCTTCTCGCCCCTGTCGCTGGAGTTCATACTGGGAGCATTCGCCGGATTGGCCATATCCAGGCGGTGGACCTCCGGCGCGCTACCCTGGATCGCCCTGGGGCTCGGTGCGGCAATCTTTGTCGCGGCGCTCGCCCTGACGCCGAAACCGGAGACCTTCATGCTGATCTGGGGCCGCGTCCTCGTGTTCGGCCCCCCCGGGGCACTTATGATTTACGGGTTGGCCGCCCTGGAGCAGCGCGGCATCGTGCTCGCCCCGCGTGCACTTTCAAGCCTGGGGGACTGGTCCTATGCGCTCTACCTCAACCACTTCCTCACAATCAGCCTGGTGCGCAGGATTCTGCCGGTTGGCGCAGACTATCTGCAAGCCTGGGGACTTCCGCCACATCTTGCAGATTTGCTCAGACCCGGCTCGGCGGGCATCTGGGACAATCTGATCCTAGAAATCCTCTGCGCGATCGCCAGCATCATTGTCGCATGGTTGACCTATCGCCTGTTCGAGCGGCCGCTGATCGGCTTTTTCAATGGCTGGCGGCGGCGCCTGTTCCGCGAAAACGAAGACCGGTTTCGCCCGGCCCCGGTTTACGCCACCGCCGCGCCTTAGAAGGGTTGTCATGATCCACCCTCTCCCCCTCCCAACCGCCCCAAGGGGGCGACGCTGTGGGGCGGTTGGGAGGGGGAGAGGGCTGGCGCGCTGAACCCCGTTCAGCGCTAATCAAGCCTACTCCGCTGCCAGGCTCTCCGGCCCCGGCGGCGACCATTTCAGCACCGGCTTGCGGGCCGCGCGGGTCTCGTCCAGCCGGCGCATGGGCGCGAGATAGGGCGCGCCTTTCAGCGCCTCATCGCCTGCCGCCGCGCGTTTCGCAATTTCCTCCAGCGCATCGCAGAACCGGTCCAGCTCCGCCCGGCTTTCGGTCTCGGTCGGCTCGATCAGCATGGCGCCATGCACGACCAGCGGGAAATACATGGTCATCGGGTGATAGCCTTCATCCACCAGCGCCTTGGCGATGTCGATCGTCTCCACGCCGGAGCCTTCCATGAACGCGTCCGAGAACAGCGCCTCGTGCATGCAATAGCCGTCAAATGCCGGGCTCATGACAGATTTTAGCCGCGCCTGGATGTAGTTGGCGTTCAGCACCGCATCCTCGGCCACCTGTTTCAGACCATCGGCGCCATGGCTCAGCATATAGGTCAGCGCACGCACGAACATGCCCATCTGGCCGTGGAAGGCGACAAGCCGGCCCATTGTCTGCTCAGCCTCGCGCCGGTCTTCCTCAATCAGCTGGAACACACCATCCTCATCGCAGACCACGAAGGGCACCGGCGCATGGGGCGCCAGCGCTTCTGAAAGCACAGTCGGGCCAGAGCCCGGCCCGCCGCCGCCATGCGGGGTGGAGAAGGTCTTGTGCAGGTTGATATGCATGGCGTCCACGCCCAGATCGCCAGGCCGCACACGCCCGACAATGGCGTTGAAATTCGCCCCGTCGCAGTAGAAATACCCGCCGGCGTCGTGGATGAGATCGGCAATCTCGCGGATATCGCGCTCGAACAGGCCGCATGTGTTCGGATTGGTCAGCATGATGCCGGCAATGTCGCCCGGCTCGGCCAGTTTTTCGCGCAAACTCTCCATGTTCACCCGGCCATCCGGCCCGGCCTTGATCTCGTCCACGGTAAAGCCGCATTGCACCGCCGTCGCCGGATTGGTGCCATGGGCCGATGCGGGCACGAGTACGCGGGTGCGGGTTTCCAGCTCGCCACGGGCCTCCAGCGCCATGCGGATCGCCATCATGCCGCAAAACTCGCCATGCGCGCCGGCCTTAGGGCTCATGGCGACCGCGGGCATGCCGGTGAGGGTCTTCAGCCAGCTGGCGAGCTCGTCAATCAGCTCCAGCGCGCCCTGCACGGTGGCCTGGGGCTGCATGGGGTGGATATCGGCAAAGCCTGGCAGACGCGCGATTTTCTCGTTCAGCCGCGGATTATGCTTCATCGTGCACGAGCCGAGCGGGAAGAGGCCGAGATCGATGGCATAGTTCTTCTGGCTGAGCCGCACATAATGGCGCATGGCCTCAGGCTCGGAGAGCCCCGGCAGCTCGGCTTTCTGCTTGCGCGCGAGCCCGCCGAGGCGGTCGGGCGTTCCCTTCGGCGCGGGCAGGTCCACGCCGGTGGCATTCCAGCGCTCGGTCTCGAAGATCAGCGGCTCTGCCTGGAGCAGGCCACGCGAGCCGGAGACGGTCTCTGGCGCTGCAGTAGCATCGATTTGGGCGGGTGCCGTAGGACGGCCTTGAGTGTTCATGGTCATGTTGCCGTCCAATTCAAATTCGATACGCGCTGGAGAACGCACCAAAGTACCAATCCAAGACTTCAGTCTTCAGTTTCCTCTTAAAATGCCAATGTAGGTCATTCAGTCGAATGCGATCATCTGATCCCGGTTCCCGAAGCAAGCGCGGACATACGCCGTAGGACTTAAGTGAAGTCGGAAATTCCAATGGAGCTTCGTAAAACCGCCAGTATCGTTGCGCCAGCGGCATGCGGCACAGCCCTTCCAAAAGTCGGCCAGTAAGCGTCATATCAGTCTCGGTCATCGCTCTAAGCGCGGACTTAGAGATATCGAGCAGCTTTCCAGCATGATACCGATCAACAGGTCCTGACATCACACAATCTCCTTCAGCGCCGCTGCGTAGGCCTCGATATCCTCTTCCGTCGTGCACTCCGTCGCCGCGCAGATGATGACATCGTCGAGATGGCCGCCCGGGAAAAGCCGTGAGGCGCGGACGCCGCCGACGACGCCGGCCTCGTCGAGCATGGCGAGCACGGCTTCGGCGTTCATGGGCGTGCGGAAGGCGAACTCGTTGAAGAAGCGCGGGGTGAGGATTTCGACGCCGCTTACCGACGCGAGCGCCTCCGCCAGCGCGCAGGCGGCCTCATGATTGAGGCGCGCGAGGCGTTCCAGGCCCACACCGCCAAGCAGCGTCATGTGCGCTGTGAAGGCGAGCGCGCAAAGCCCTGAATTTGTACAGATATTGCTCGTCGCCTTGTCCCGGCGGATATGCTGCTCGCGGGTTGAGAGGGTGAGCACGAAGCCGCGCTTGCCATCAGCATCCTCGGTCTCTCCGCACAGGCGCCCCGGCATCTGGCGGGTGAGCTTTTCGCGCGCGGCAAAGAGCCCGACATAGGGCCCGCCGAAGTTCAGCGGATTGCCGATGGACTGGCCCTCGCCCACGGCGATATCCGCGCCCATCTCGCCGGGCGGCGGCACAAGGCCGAGCGCCACCGCCTCGGTGAAAACCGAAACCAGTAGCGCGCCTTTGCCATGGGCGGCGTCCGCCACCTTGCTCAAATCCGTCACGGTGCCGAACACATTCGGGCTCTGGCCGATCAGGCAGGCCGTGTCGTCCGTCAGCGCGTCGGTGAGCGCGGCTTCATCGTCCACCGCCGGCGGCAGGATCACCACCTCGATGCCCTGCGCCTCGCACATGGTCTTCGTCGCGGCGGCATAGTGCGGGTGCACCCCGCCCGAGAGCACGACCCGCTTGCGGCGCGTAACGCGGCAGGCCATCAGCGCGGCTTCGGCGCAGGCGGTCGAGCCGTCATACATGCTCGCATTGGCGACATCCATGGCGGTGAGTTCAGCAACCTGGGTCTGGAATTCGAACAGGGTCTGCAGCGTGCCCTGCGCGATTTCCGGCTGGTAGGGCGTGTAGGTGGTCAGGAATTCCGAGCGCTGGATGATATGATCCACCGTGGCCGGCACATGGTGCTTGTAGGCGCCGCAGCCGACAAAGAACGGCCCTTCGCTCGCCGTGCGGTTCTTGGCCGCCAGTGCCTGCATATGACGCTCGACGGCCAACTCGCCCTTGTGCAAGGGCAGGCCCTCGACCGGGCCGTCCAGGCGGGCGGCATTGGGCACATCCTGGAAGAAATCCTCGACCGATGTCGCGCCAATGCGCTGAAGCATGGCGGCGCGGTCTTCGGGGGAGAGGGGGAGGTATCTCATCGACTATGCCTCATTCGCGCAGAAGGCGTCATAGGTGGCCTTGTCCATGAGCTTGGAAAGCTCGTCCGCATCGGCCAGCTTGATCTTCACGAACCAGCCGCCGGCCTCGGGCGCCTCGTTCACGGTTTCGGGGGCATCGACCAGCGCCTCGTTGGCCTCGGCAATCTCGCCGGTGATCGGGGCGTAGACATCGCTGGCCGCTTTCACGCTTTCCACCGCGGCCATTTCATCGCCGGCCTTGAAGGCTTTCCCGACCTCCGGGAGCTCGACAAAGACGACATCGCCGAGGGATTCGGCGGCAAATCGGGTGATGCCGACCGTGGCGAGATCGCCATGCACGGTGACCCATTCATGGTCTTCGGTGAAATAGGTCGTCTGCTGGGTGAGATCGGTCATTCTGGCGGTCCTTGTTCAGCGTTTGTAATTGTGTTCGACGAAGGGAAGCGGGGCGATTTCGGCGGGCCGGGCCTTGCCGCGCACCATCAGCTCGACAGGCGTGCCCGGCGCGGCGAGATCGGCGCGGACATAGCCCATGGCGATGGGGCCATCGACGGACGGGCCGAAGCCGCCGGACGTGACAATGCCCACCTGCTCACCACCGGCGAAGATCTCGGTGCCCTCGCGGGCCGGGGCGCGCTCCAGCGGACGGATTCCGACGCGCAGTTCGGCGGGTCCGTTCTCCAGAGCGGCCAGAATCCGCTCCGCGCCGGGAAAATCGGCCCGCTCACGGCGGGATTTCTGGATCACCCATGAAAGACCGGCTTCAACCGGGTCGCGCATCTCATCGAGATCGTGGCCATAGAGGCAGAGCCCAGCCTCCAGGCGCAGCGAATCGCGCGCGCCGAGCCCGATGGGTTTGACGCGCGCATCTTTCAGCAATTCAGCGGCAAAGGCCGAGGCATGGTCGTTCCAGACCAGGATCTCATAGCCATCCTCGCCGGTATAGCCCGAGCGCGAGACGATCACGCCCTGGCTCTCACCCCATGGAAAGGGCGAGAAATCCATGAATTTCATCGCCGCCACGCCGGGCAGAATGCCCTCCAGCACGGCCTCGGCCTCCGGGCCCTGCAGCGCCATCAGCGTCGCGCCATGGTCATAGCGCTCCAGCTCGACATCCTCGCCCATGACAGCGGAGAGGCGGGCAAAATCGGCCTCCTTCACGCCGGCATTCACGACGACATAAAGATCGCCCTGGCGGGGTCCATGGGCCGGGCGGCCAACGAACATGTCATCGGCAATCGTGCCCTCATCGGTGAGCAGCACGGTGTAGCGCACGCGGCCAGGCTTCAAAGTGGCGATGGCACTTGGGATCACCGTCTCGGCACGGCGCGCGAGCTCAGCGAAGCGCTCATCCACGCCATCAGGTCCGCAGCCCGGTTTGAAGCGGAAACTGGCCGGGCCCATATGCGCCACGTCGAAAAGCCCAGCATGGGCGCGCGTCCACAGATGCTCGGCTTTCACGCCGTCTTCATACTGGACCGGCATGTCATAGCCGGCAAAGGGGACCAGCTTTGCACCCAGCGCTGTGTGCAGTTCATAGAGAGCAGTACGCTTCAAATTGTCGTTGTCGGCTTCCGCCATTACACCATCCAGAGCAAGCGGGCCCGCCGATTTGGCGCGCCTTCCATCTTGCCCCCGCTGTCTCGGTGCCTGAGAGATTCCGCCGGTTCGCGTATGTTACGCGGCCCTACCGACTTGCTCCTTCGGCGAGGCCCATCGGTCTTCAGCCGACTTGCCTCTTTCCAGCGTTCATGGCTCCGCGACGGTCCTTTTGCCTGAGCGTTTCCGGGGCGGTTGCGCCTTCGGCGGCAGGAAATACGCCCTGCCCTCTCCCGTCTGGAATGGCCGTGAAACTATGACGGATTCTGCCCGCCCGCAAGGTGGATCAGTCCGTATAAAGTTCGCCCGCCTTCGCGCCGACCCGTTCCATCGCCGCAACCCAGGGATTGTGGCCATGGCTGATGCGCGCCGCCCCGGCGGCGGCAAACGCGCCAATCGGCGGGCTGTCGAGCCCGCGGAACAGGTTCACTGGCAGGTCGACAGCGGCGCAGACCTGCGCCAGCACGGCAAGGTCGCGCTGAAACGGCACGAACAGGCTGTCGGCACCGGCCGCCTTGTAGGCCACGGCCCGGCGGACAATCTCGGTAATCTGCACCTCGACCGGCGCATCCTTCATCGCGCGGAAAGCATCGCAGCGGGCATTCAGCCAGGCACCAGGACAGGCCGCATCCAGGCCAGCGCGGGCAGCCGCGTAGCGCGCCACCTGCTCGTCCAGGTCGCGCAGCGTGACGGCATCCAGGCTGTCTTCGATATTGACGCCAATCGCCCCGGTCTCGATCACGCGCTTGCAGGTCTCTGCGACCTCGCCCGGCGTCGCGCCATATCCGCGTTCGGTGTCATGGCTCACCGGCAGGTCGGTCGCCGCGCAGATATGGGAAAGCACCCACAACATATCCTCCAGCGGCGCGCCTTCGCCATCCTCCAGGCCGAGTGCATTGGCAATCGGGTGGCTGCCGGTGGCAAGCGCGGACGCGCCGACCGCCTCAACCGCGCGGGCCGAGCCGGCATCCCAGATATTGAACAGGACAATGGGGTTGCCTGGCTGATGCAGGGCGGCAAAACGGGCGGCCTTTTCGGCTTGGCTGGGCATGGCTGTGTCCTCCTGAAGGGGTCTGCCGGCAGGAAACCCCGAGACGTCAGCAGACGCCACCCGAATCTTGGGCGCATGCCTTGATGCGGCCATAGGCGCGATACATCTTCACGCCATGAAAGAGCCCAAGCGAGCCCGCCGGCGCAGGGATTTGCTGCGCATGAAAGCCAAGGCAAGACGCCTGCGGCCATGGGACACCTGCGCCAAGTCGGCGAACCATCTGGCGGTGTGTTCCTGCTGGATGTGCGGCAATCCCCGCCGCTATGGCCAAGGGCCGAAAGTGAAAGAGCGCTGAAGCTCCAAACAGGCACATTCTCTCCGCAGATGCCTGCGCAGGCAGGCATCCATCTCTGAAAGACGTAACCAAGCGCGCCCGGACCGGATGGCGGGAGATGGACACCTGCCTTCGCAGGTGTCTGCGGAGGTTGGAAATGCCGCCTACATCCGCTCGGGCACCTTGATGCCGATGAGGTCCAGCCCGGTTTCCAGCTGTTTCAGCACCGCCTCGCAAAGCCCGAGGCGGGAAGCGCGGGTGTCGGCATCCTTTTCCGCCGCGATGGGATGAGCGCCATAAAAGGCGCTGAAGGCCTGGGCGAGATTGTAGATATGCTCGCACAAAATATGCGGCATGCGCTTTTCCCGCGTGCCGGTGAGGGCATGGCCAAAGCCATCCAGCGCCAGGACGAGGGCGCGCTCAGCCTCGCTCTCGACACGGATGGCGCCGGGCGCATGGCCTTCTTCTTCCGCGCGCCGCAGCAGGGATTTGATCCGCACTGCCGCATAAAGGAGATACGGCCCGGTCTTGCCCTCAAAGCTCGTGAAGCGCTCCAGGTCAAAGATATAGTTCGTAGTCCGTGTATTCTGCAGGTCAGCAAAGCGGAGGGCCGCCAGCGCCACAGCGGCGGCGACCGCATCGCGTTCCTCATGGCCCATATCCTCTGGCAGGCGGCCGCCTTCTGTGATCTTCTTTTCCGCCTCCTCCAGCGCCATACCGTTGAGGTCGGCCAGCCGCAGCACGCCGCCTTCGCGTGTCTTGAAGGGCTTGCCGTCCGGGCCGTTCACTGTGCCGAAGCCGATATGTTCCATCTTGTCGGTCGGAAACAGCCCGGCCTTGCCGGCAGCGCGGAAGACCTGCTCGAAATGCAGGGCCTGGCGCTGGTCGACGACATAGAGCATGCGCTGCGGCGGGTGCTCCATCTGCATGCGATCCAGGATCGTGGCGAGGTCGGTGGTGTGATAGCCCGTACCGCCGCGCGAATTGACCAGCATGATCGGCGGCATGGCATTTTTCAGCTTCACCTTGCCGTCCTTGCCCTCCACCGGGACATTCTCGCCCTCGCGCGCAATGTCCACGATCACCGCGCCATCATCCTCGCGCGCCAGGCCCCTGGCCTTGAAATCCTCCACCAGTCCGGGGATCAGATGATCGACATCGCTCTCGCCCTTCCACAGGTCGAAGGACACATTGAGAAAGGCATAGTCCTGTTTCAGCGCCGCGACGGAGACATTGATGAAATGCTTCAGCAGCGCGCGATAGCCGGGCCGGCCGGCCTGTAGCTCGGCAACCGCCTGCTGGCTGCGCTCATTGCGCGCCTCATCGGCCTTGGCCTTTGCCGAAGCCTGGGGATAGAGCCGCCCAAGATCGTCAATCGTGACGGGCGGGTCTTCCGGGTACGGACCGGTATACTCCGCATCGAAATAGATCAGTTCCGGCTGTTCGTCATAAAGCTCGGTGACGAGATGGCCCATTTGCAGGCCCCAGTCGCCGAGATGGGTGTCGGAGACCGTATCATCGCCGAGGAATCTCAGCACACGTTGCAGCGTATCGCCGATCACGGCGGAACGCAGATGGCCGACATGCATCGGCTTGGCGACATTCGGCCCGCCGAAATCAATCAGCACGCGCTCGGCATCAGCGACCTTCTCCGCCCCGGCCATGTCCTCCGCGCGCACGGCCTCGGCGCGCGCGGTGAGCGCACCCTCGGTGACGCGGATATTCAGAAAGCCTGGCCCGGCGACCTCGCAGCTGGCAATCGCGGCATGTCCAGCAAGCCGTTCGGCCACCTCGCCCGCCACATCCCGCGGCACACGGCCGGCAGACTTGGCCGCGCCCATCGCGCCATTGCACTGGAAATCAGCCAGTTCCGGGCGATCAGAGCGGCGCACCGCGCCCCATTTCCGATCCAGCCCAATTGCCTCGAATGCGTCCGCGCACGCTGTGCCCAGCGTGCCTGCCAAATCACCCATCACACCTGCCCTGCCCTAGGATCCGGAATTCGCGTCAAGCCGGAAACGCTTGCCAGCGCGGTTGAATTCCAATTGCTCATCCGTGAGATGAAAGCCGACCAGAACCTCGAAATTGACCCCGGAAATTGTTTCATCCGCGCGCGGAATGACAATGTCATCCAGCTTGATGCGCGCGGCATCCACGATGGACTCGCGGAAATCACCCGCCACATTGAAGTATTCCTTGGCCAGGACATCGCCATTGCGCCGAGTGACCGCGACCCAATAGGTGTAGGTGTGCGCCGTATCGGTGGCGGCCGGACCCTTGCCAAAGGCAAAGTCGATTTCCATTTCCGCGCGGATCGGATCAGACCCGGCATAACGACAGAACATCTCAACCCCGGTAATCTCGCCGGTATAGGTGATATTGCCAAAGCTTTCCCCACCCTCCAGTTCGACAATGCGCGCACTGTCATAGAGCGATGCGGCCGGCGGGCACGGGCCGACATTCTGGCGCGAATCAAACGCCTCTCCTACACTGCCAATGCAGCCGCTGAGCGCGAAAGCGCTGGCCGCCAGAGCGAGAACGGAAGAAAAGCCGGGCCGGAATTTACTGGGCATGTCCACATCTGTCCTTATACGCGCGGGCCAAGGCGGGCCTTGGCCGGCAGGGGTGTCACAGGGGCGCCTATCCAAGGCAGGTTCTGCCTCTTATATGCGAAGCAAGCCAACTGCAAAGTGACCGCTGCAGGAGATCGCCTTCATGGCCGGATTGAAACCACACCTTACCTTGCTGCTCGCAGCTCCACGCGGCTTTTGTGCCGGGGTAGATCGCGCCATCCAGATTGTCGAGGAAGCCCTCGGGAAATGGGGCGCGCCGGTCTATGTGCGCCATGAGATCGTCCACAATGCACATGTGGTCCAGCGCCTGGAGGCGCTCGGCGCGGTGTTTGTCGACGAGCTGCATGAATGCCCGACAGACCGGCCGGTGGTGTTTTCCGCCCATGGCGTGCCGAAATCGGTGCCGGCCGAGGCGAGCGCGCGTGAAATGATCTATGTCGATGCGACCTGCCCTCTGGTTTCAAAGGTGCATGTCGAGGCGGAACGCCATCACAGGGCCGGGCGAGAAATCGTGCTGATCGGCCATGCCGGACACCCCGAAGTGGTCGGCACCATGGGCCAGTTGCCCGATGGCGTGATGAGCCTGATCGAGACGGTGGAAGATGCACAGCGTTTTGCGCCACGCGACCCGGCCAATCTCGCCTTCGTCACCCAGACCACGCTCTCTGTGGACGACACCGCTGAAATTGTCGGCACGCTGCAGCGCCGCTTCCCTGAGATCACCGCGCCGCACAAGGAAGATATCTGTTATGCCACCACCAACCGCCAGGAGGCGGTGAAGGCCATGGCGGGCGAGGCTGATCTGGTGCTTGTGATCGGGGCGGAGACCTCGTCGAATTCCAAGCGTCTGGTGGATGTTGCCAAGCGCGCCGGCGCCGGCGATGCACGGCTTGTCGCCAGCGCGGAAGATGTCGACTGGGCCTGGTTTGAGGGCGTTGAAACTCTGGGCCTCACCGCCGGGGCCAGCGCGCCGGAGGATCTTGTCCAGGGTCTGATAGATGCGTGCCGCGCGCGCTATGCCGTGACGGTGGAGGAAGTCACCGTCACACGCGAGGATGTGGTGTTCAAGCTGCCGCGGGTGTTGGCATCCTAACGCAGCCCGGTGTCCACGCACAGGGACCTCAATCCAACAGGGAAAGCACTGCTGCGCCGACCAAGAGCGTCACCACACGGTGGCTGGCATCGACCAGCCAGGCGCCAACAGAATGCTGCAGACCATAGATGAACTCATATGAAGCCAGCGGCACGGCAATAAGAAGCCCCAGCGGCAGCGCGAAAGCCAGCGCCGTCGACATCATCGAAATTCCCTGGCGCTTCAACAGCCAACCCAAGCCAAAGGCCATGACCAGTTCAATCAGTAAGCCACCGGCCATCCAGGCCTGATTGGCCCCTTCGAAATCGGCTTCCACATACCCCCGCCCAGCCATCCAGATATCGCTGAACAAAAGGCCATACCAAAGGAAACCGACGAAAAACATCGCCACGGCGGCGAGCAGAACGCCAACAAGGTTCACACCAGCAATTCGGGGCATTTGATCCTCCCAGCCCAAGGAAAAACGCCGGGACCTTTTGATCTCCAGCGGCACTCAGTTTTGCCCTAGATGCCCGCCTCGGCAAGCTCAAGCACCGGCTTGGCGCCCTCCGGCACCGCCACCACGGGCAGCCAGCAGGTGACGATCGTACCACCGGCGGGATTTTCCTTGATGCCGACATTGCCGCCATGCAGGTCGATGAAGCGGTGCACCAGGGCAAGGCCGAGGCCAGCCCCGCGCTGGTCGCCAGAGGTGAAGCTGTCAAAGCTGGTCGCGCGCTTTTCCGGTGCCATGCCCTTTCCGGTGTCTGTGACGGTAATGGTCGCCATCTCGCCCACACGCTGGGCCGCGACAACCACTTCCCCACCCGGCTCGGTAAAGCGCAGGGCATTGGAGACCAAATTGAACAGGACCTGACGCAGGCGGTGTTCATCGGCGCGGATGAGGCCGAGATCCTCGCCCAGTTCCGCGCGCACGCTGACCTGGGTGTCCTCGGCCTTGGTGACGACCATTTCGACACTGTCATCGACTAGCTGGCCGAGCGAGACATCAGCAAGATCGAGATCCAGCCGCCCGGCCTCGATCATGGCGAGGTCGAGAATATTCTCGATCAGCTTGGAGAGATGATCTGAGGCTTGCAGGATGGCGGAGACATAATCAGCCTGACGGTCTGTCAGGTCGCCATGGCGCTGGCTCTGCAGGAATTCGGCATAGCCGAGAATCGTGGTGAGCGGGCTGCGCAGCTGGTAGCTGACATTCTGCACAAACTCGGTCTTCAGCCGGTCGGCGGCCTCGAAGGCCTCGGCACGCTCGCGCAGAGCGCTCTCGACCCGGCGTGTGGCCGAGACATCCACCATGGCGATCAACGTGTTCCCATCCGGCAGCGGGTGGGTGAGATAGGTCAGGATCGAGCCATCCGAGCGCTTCATCTCGCCGGTCGTGGCCTGGCGCGCCTTGGCGCTGGGATCGGTGATGTGGCCGCGGATCTCGTCCCAGGTATTGGTGTCGTGGAACAGCGGCAGGCAGGATTTCACGATCTCGGAATAGTCCGGATTGTTCTTCAGGCCATCGGCATCCAGCTTCCAGAGCTGGGCAAAGGCGTGGTTCCAGAGGCGCATGCGGCCATCGCTGCCGAACACGGCGCAGGCCTCATGCAGGCTGTCGAGCGTGGAGGTTTGCGTCTTGATCATCGCGTTGAAGCGCGTCTGCAGGTCCAGTTCGGTGGTGATATCCTTGAACAGCAGCAAGAGCCCGCCCATCGGGTGGCGCTGGCGCGTGACGGACAGCGTGCTCTTGTTCGGCAAAGACCAGATATCCTCCTCGACGCCATCAATATCGAGATAATAAGACAGCTCATCGGCGCGCCAGGCGGCATAGTCGGTGCGCGCGGGCAGCTTGCGCTGTTCGCGCAGCCGGTCGAGCAGCTGACCATGGGTCGGGCTATCCAGAAGGAAGGCTTCGTCGAGATCCCACATCTCGGCAAAGGCGCGATTGTAGAAATTCAGCCGCCGGTCCGAGCCGAAGATCGCCACACCATCGGCAACATGATTGAGCGTTTCGGCATGGGCCTTTTCCAGGCGCGCCAGCTCTTCGCGGGCATCTTCCTGGGCCGAGACATCCAGCGCCATGGCGCCAGCGCCGCCATTCAGCGGGAAGGTGAGCACACGCATGGCCCGGCGCTCGCCATTGATGGCGATGGTGCGGGTCTCGTCGATCTCCGCGCCCTTCTCGATGGTGCGCTTGGTCTGGTCGGCCGACTGGGCATCCAGGGTCAGCTGGCGCTCCAGCGCGCGCTCCAGCGTGCCGGCCTCAACCGCTTCGAGATAGGCCGGGTTGGCCCAGAGCAACCTGCCGACGCCGGACATGCGCCAGGCCGGGAATGGTGCGCGGTCGAGCATGTCGACAAAGGCGTGCGGGTCTGAGGCGATGATGCGGCGGGTTTCTTCCCAGCGGGTGATGCGCTTGCTGGTCGCCATGTGGCGCACTGTGGAATCTGTGATCCAGACAATGACATTGGCGCCGGCTGTACGCCCATCGGCTTCAAGAAATTCACGGTTGCGGCCGGAAATGGTCAGCGAGAATTGCGTGCCCTCTTCCATCAGCGCGCGCAGGGCGATGCGCAGCGTGGTGTCGCGACCGGACACATCGCGCGCCTCAAGATCGGCCAGGCCTTCCAGGATCGCCATGGCCGGATCGGGCGAGATTGCGTCATCGGTATAGCGCAACATGGCGGCAAAGGCGGCCTCGGAGCCCATCAGGCGCGGCGTGCCGAGGCCCTCAAGGTCGCCGGAAAAGGAATCAGCATCCCAGACCAGAATGGCGCCGGGGTGGGCCGAGAGAACCGCTTTGTGCTCCTGCACCTCGGTTTCAAGTTGCGAGGACCGATCGCGGAAGCGTTTCGCCGCGCCACGCGCACCATCAGACACACGCAGTGCCCATAACAGAGACGCCAAGGCCAGGGCCGAAGCCCCAGCCGCCATGATGAAAGGAACCTGTTCGCCGGAAATCGCCATGGTGCCTGTCTTCCTTGCGGGCGTGGATGAAACACACATCCTGTCGCCAGAATCTACTAAACTGATTAACCGATTGCGCCCATTGCGTTAAGCACGGGTTAACAAGCGGCGTTCTGCGATTAACCTTTCTGTTATGCTTTCGCAGAATTCGCAGTTGGGTTAACGTGATTTTCAACAGGCGAAAAGGAGCTGTGCGATGGCAGGCCTAAATCTCATGGACATGATCCTCAGCACCCAGGGCGGCGCCGCCAAACAGCAGATGGGACAACAGCTTGGCCTGAATGAGGATCAGGCGACGATGGCCCTGCGTGCTCTGCTCCCGGCTCTGTCTGCAGGCCTGAAGGCCAACACTGAAAAACCCGGTGGAATGCAGTCTCTGCTCCAAGCGCTTCAGGGTGGCCAGCACTCTCAGTATCTTGACCAGCCAGAGACGCTTTCGCGTCCCGAGGCCATCCAGGACGGCAATGCGATTCTCGGCCACCTGCTGGGCTCAAAGGATGTTTCGCGCGCCGTTGCAAGCAAGGCATCTGAGAAAACCGGCATTGGTGAGGAAGTGCTGAAAATGGCACTGCCGATGATTGCGACCATGGTGATGGGATCACTGTCGAAGCAGACCCAGGATCCTGGCATTGCCGGCCAGTTGATGGGCATGCTCGGCGGAACCCAGCCTCAACCGCCCCAAGGCTCCAGCCAGGGTGGCGGCCTTCTTGGCGGGTTGCTCGGCGCTGTTATGGGCGGCAGTGGGCGCCAGCAAGCAGCTGCCCAACCTCAACAATCCGGCATGATGGGCATGCTCGGCAATCTTCTCGATGCCGACCAGGATGGATCGCCCATGGACGATATTTTCGACATGGTCATGAAACAGCGGCGCTAGACGCGCTGGGGGACTGCAAATGGCCAGGCACACCAGGGGGACGGCGTGACAGTAGAATACACAGACGAAACAGATCATGGCCTGTTTCACACAGGCAGCTATAGCGCCGCGCTGGAGCTTGTCAGTGCCTATATTCCAGATGGTGAGCTGGACCTCGAAGAGAGGATTGAGATCGGCCTGAGCCTCGCCGACGAACAGGTCGAGCGCGGCCATCTCGCCCTGGCGATGACGACTTTGACAGCGGCTTTGGAAGATGCCTCAACAGAGGCTTACTGGCTGGCACCCGGCGCCGTGAAGACGCGCGTCCTGACAATTCGCATTCTCGACAAGATGGCACTGCTCCATTTTCAGCTGGGTCAGAATGGCCTGGCCTTCCTGCGCGCGCGGGCAGCCTATGATCTGTCAGAAGATATCGACGATCCCGACGCGCAGGCCATGTCAGATCGCCTCGATCTTATTCGCAGCGCAGCGGAGCTTTCGGGCCGGGAAGACTTTATCTCTGAAGCTGCTGGGCTGGTCTCTCCAGCCGCGCCGGGCCAGGGGTATGAGACCGTTGGTGCACGCACACCGGGCCGGCGCCGTACTTTCAATGCCCCGGCAAGCGAAGAAGATCCAGGCGGCGAGCCGCCCTTCCATGAAGTGCCCGTCTATTTCGCCACACATCGCAACCGGACCGGGCGCAGCAACCCCTATGACTATTTTCGCGGTAAGCGCGCCAATCTCAGCCTTGGTCGCGCCGTGGTAACCGTGCCGCGCGATCGTGAGGCCGGCGATTTTGACACCGCGTCGCGGCGCAGCTGGAAAAGTGCCGACAAGGCCAAGGTCATCACCATCGATACACTCGCCCTGCTGGAAGGGCGCGACGCATTCGTAAGTGAAATAAAGGCCGACATGGCATCCTCAAGCCGAAAGGAAGCCCTGGTCTTCATTCATGGCTACAACACCTCCTTTGCCGGCGCCCTGATGCGGGCTGGGCAACTCTCCGTCGATCTCAATATTGATGGCGCCACGTTGCTCTATTCCTGGCCGTCCAAGGCCAGCTTCATGAGCTATGTGGTCGACCGCAATCAGGTGATTGACCCCTTCCTGGAAGATCTGAAGGATCTGATTGTTGACATGGCGCTGGAAACCGGCGCGCGGCGCGTGCACTTGCTCGCGCATTCCATGGGTGCACAATTCCTGCTAGATACCCTGGCCCAGGCCAAGCTAGACGATCCACGCGTCGAAGCACTGGACGGCCCCTTGGCCGATGAAGTGATTTTCGCCTCGCCAGACGTGGATGCGGAGAACTTTGTCGGGCGTGTTCAGCGCGTGTCCGATCTGGCCGGCCGGATCACCGTCTACAGCTCGCGCGAGGACAAGGCTCTGAAAGCCTCTGAGTTGCTGCAGGGTTCACCGCGCGCTGGACGCGTGCCCGATGTCGTCAGCACTGCAGGCGTGGATGCGGTCGACACAACTGCGGCCGAGCAGGATCTGCTGGGGCATAGCGACTATTCCAAGAGTGCGATCGATGATGTGCGGGCTTTGATCTGGCTCCCGACCCGGGTCAGCCCGGCAAAGCGCGCAGCGATTCTGCGTCCAGACGAGGGCGGCAGTTTCTGGCACTATAAGGGCGCAGCGGCACAAACACTGGGCCTGGCGTTCCGCAGCGCGCTCAGACTCGCCCGCCAGTTCGGTGTTGATGAGGCCTTCACCAAGCTTGAAGGTGGTGCTGGCACGGTAACCCCGGCCGGCGCCGGGGCCGATAGCAGCGAGATACGTCAACAACTGGAAGCTCTGCGCGGATAGACATCTGTCGCATCTTCCATCTACCCCCGATCAAGGGCCTTGCCAAAACGGATTCCGGACATTATCGTTTATCGATGAATTCCGATCCTGATTTTGAGCCGGGCGACCTGATTTCGGTGCCCTTTGCCGGCGTGCTGCGCCATTATGGTGTGGTTACTTTTGGTGGGCGCGTGGTGTCCAATTCACGCCGCCATGGCGGCGTTGTCTCACAGAGTGTCTCCGAATTCGCCGACGGAAAGACGATCAGCCGTCACGGTCGCGCCGAGGGGGATCTTGTCTATCTCTCCCACCACCGCGCTCATCGCCATCTTGGCGCGGACTATCACCTCACAGGATCGAATTGTATCGATTACAGCCGCCGCGCACATGGCAAGCGCCCCACGCCCTGGCAAGTCGGGCGCGCACTTTTGATGGCGATCGGAGACATGCGCCGCGGGCGGTGAGTTTTACTCCGCTGCGGCAAGATCGATCGGCGCGCCCGCATCCAGTCGCCGCCCATTTCGTGTGAAGGCCAGCGCGCCATCCTCCAGCGGGGCATTGCGGAACATTTTCTTGTCACGTGTATAGTTTTGCGGATTGAGCCAGGGTTCACGATCGCCCTGTTTCGGGAAAAGATGCATCACGCGCTGCATATAGCCGGCGGAGAAATCATCAATCCAGGGCCGGGCCAGCATATCGTCTTCGCCAGGGCGCAGATGCGGCACCACAGTGTTGGCGCCGAGTTCATCCATCCGGTTGAGCACACGGCAGGCATACTCCGCCGTGAGATCCGCGCGCAGGGTCCAGCTGGCATTGATATAGCCGAAAGTGGAAATCATGTTCGGCACGCCGGAATAGGCAAGGCCCTTATAGCTCCAGGTCTTGCCGAAATCGACCGGCTCGCCATCCACCTCAAAGCTTGCTTCGCCGAGCACGACCAGTTCCAGTCCGGTGGCGGTGACAATAATG
>JALEGE010000133.1 GCA_022760335.1 Hyphomonadaceae bacterium | reverse complement strand
TTCCAGGATGCGGCGGCGGTTTTGCGGTTTTGAGGCGATCAGCTCGGAAATCTGCCCCTGGCGCACAAGAGACGGTGAGTTCGCGCCAGTGGAGGCATCGGCGAACAGGAGCTGGATATCCTTGCCGCGCACGGTGCGGCCATTCAGCTTGTAGGTGGAGCCGGACCCGCGCTTCAGCTTGCGCAGCACTTCCAGCACATCACTATCGTTGAATTCAGCAGGCGCGCGCCGGTCGGAATTGTCCAGCACCAGCGAAACTTCGGCGGTTTCGCGCGCCGGGCGGCCATCAGCGCCGGAGAAGATCAGGTCGTCCATCTCCCCGCCCCGCATGGCGCGCGCAGAGGAGGCCCCCATCACCCAACGCAGGGCTTCCAGGAGGTTCGACTTGCCACAGCCATTTGGCCCGACAATGCCTGTCAGGCCAGGCTCGACCAACAAGTCCTGAGGATCAACAAATGATTTGAAGCCGGCAATACTCAGTTTTGTTATATGCATGCCGGCCCCGTGCTTACTCTTCGGCCGTTGTGTCGCTGTCGCCCTCTGCTGGCGTTTCGGCCTCTTCGACGGCAGGTTCGGGCGATTCTGCTTCAGTGTCGCCGGTCTCGATGCCCAGCGCGGCCAGCTCCAGATCGATCAGCGCCGACAGGCCATCGGGCGTGCGCGACTGCATGGAATTGTCCAACTTGTGGCCTTGCAGGATCAAGGTCGGCGTGGACATGATCTGATACTCGTCACCGCTGAGGATCACATCGGCGATGTCTTGGCGGATCTGGCTGTTGTTGATGCAGTCATCGAATGCGGCATCGCCGGAAATGCCATGGCGCTCAGCGACGGCCTTGAGCGCGGGGATTACCGCGCCCTGACGGGCGGCAGCCAGAATGCCAGGCTGGCTGTCGAACAGGTCATCCAGCACATCATAATACTGGTCCTCCCCGGCACAGCGGGCGAGCGCGAAACCGGCGATCGCAACATTCTGCGGCGGGGTTGGGAATTCCCGGAAGATGAACTTCACCTTGCCGGTTTCGACATAGTCTTCCTTGATCGTGGGCATCACGGTTTCGTGGAAACCCAGACAGGCCGGACAGGTGACCGAAGCATACTCCACCAGGGTGACCGGGGCATCCGGATCGCCCATCACAATGTCAGGCAGGCCGGTTTCGGCATTGCGGACCCCGCCGGCAGATCCGGCATCGCCATTGGCATTTCCGCAAGCGGCAAGCGCGAGCAGGGCGAAAGCGGAGAGGGTGGCGCGGCGAGTGATGGAAAGCATCGAGATAACCTTTGGTGGGCAAGGTGAGTCGGCGGGGGTTTCAAAACAGTTAACACAACAGCCGGCTTTGTTTACCATTGCTGCTGCTAAACTGCTTTTCGGGCCGATATCATAGCTTTTCCGAGCGCAATAGTTGCCTCACGGAGTTGTGGTGACTGTATTTCGGCCACCGCGCGTTCCAGAGCAGACATTTCCTCGGCGGTCAGGGCGCGGCGCACCAGTCTGTCGCGTTTCGGCTCTGGTGCGCCAGGCAGGGGGCCTTGCACGAGTTTCAGCCTTGCGACCACGCCTCCAACCGCCGTGCGTACGCGCTGGCGGATCTCCTCGCCGCGATGCTGCACCAGGGGAGCGGCCTGGGGGATCACGCGCAGTGTCAGCGTGCGTTCAGTTTTCTTGCCGGTGAGTTTCTCCGGTGCGCAGTATTTCGCGATATCCTCGCCGACAATATCGCGCCACTGGGCTTTCAGCCGGGCCAGACCGGCGCCCGGCTCGGGCAGGGATTTGCGTGCAAACTTTGCCGCTGCATGGCCGATTGTCGGCGCGCCCTTATGCATGGGCCTGGCGCGGCGATAGCGCAGGGCGACGCGGGCGCGCGCTTCGGCTATCGGATCGGTATCAACAAGTTTGACCATCGCGCAGCGCTAGCCGCATTCGCCTGTGGAATAAAAGGGGGAATTCCTCATCCTTCCTGTGGGTTACCGAAACCTTAGCGCGGCCCTGCTGGCCTGGTATTCGCGTGCGGCGCGCGATCTGCCCTGGCGGGTCGGGCCGGCGGAGCGGGCACAGGGCGAGCGGCCGGGCCCCTATGGCGTCTGGCTGTCAGAGGTGATGCTGCAGCAGACCACGATTGCCCATGCCACGCGCTATTGGCTGGATTTCACCAGCCGCTGGCCGCGTGTGGAGGATTTGGCCGCCGCGCGTGATGAGGAGGTGATGACCGCCTGGGCGGGGCTTGGCTATTATGCGCGTGCACGGAACTTGTTGAAATGCGCGCGCATCGTGGCCGAGCGCGGCGGTTTCCCCGAGACGCGCGCGGAGCTGCAGGCGCTGCCGGGGATTGGTCCGTACACATCCGGCGCAATTGCTGCGATCGCCTTTGATCAGCGCGCGGCAGCTGTCGATGGTAATGTCGAGCGTGTGATGGCGCGGCTGCTGGCGGCCAAGGGTGACTGGGCGTTTGAAAAGATGCGCATCCGCGAGGTAGTTGAGATGCTTGTGCCGGCAGAGCGGCCCGGCGAATTTGCCGAGGCCATGATGGATCTAGGCGCTACGGTGTGCACGCCGAAAGCGCCCAATTGCCTGATCTGTCCGCTGTCTGAATATTGCGCGGCGCGCGCTGAAGGGGAGCCGGAGCGCTATCCGATCAAGCCGAAACGGGCAGCAAAGCCCAAGCGCAAGGGTGTGGCGCTGGTCCTGATTTCCGGCGGCCAAGTGAAAGTGTTGCGCCGGCCAGACAGCGGCCTGCTTGGCGGCATGCTCGCCCTTCCGTCCACGGAGTGGGGCGAGGAGGGCGGCGATGTACGCGCGCTTTGCCGGGCCGAGGGCGGGCTTGTGTCGAGCCTCACCGAACTCGGCGAAGTGCGCCATGTGTTTACCCATTTCGAGCTGACGCTGAGCGTCTGGCAGGCCAAGGCGCGCACGCGATCACGCGGCGAATGGCGCCCTCCAGAAGAGGTTGAGGGCCTGCCCAGCGTGTTCGCGAAGGCCTTTCGGCTGGCTTATCCTTCCAGGCCCATTTCCGAGCGATAGCGCCGGCGCAAAAGGTCAATCGGAGCCAATTTTCCGCGATCCTCATAATGCCAGAAGGTCCAGCCATTGCAGGCGGGCGCCTTGGTGACATGGGCGCCGATGCGGTGGATTGAGCCGCTGGCTTCGCCCGTGGTCAGCGAGCCATCGACCCGGATGCGCGCTTCATGGCGCCGCCCGGAGGAGAAGAGCCGTTCGCCGGGCTTAAGCCAGCCGGTTTCCAGCAGTGCGCCGAAGGGCACGCGTGGCTTGGCCCGCGCGCTGGTCATCACTTTCAGATCATCATTGGCAATCGGAGTCACCGCGCGCAGGCGCGAGCGCGACAGGCGCGCATAATCAGTCTCGCGCTCAATGCCGATATAGTCTCGGCCCAGAGCTTTCGCGACGGTCGCCGTGGTGCCCGTGCCGGAGAAGGGGTCCAGTACCAGGTCGCCGGGATGGGTGGTCGACAGGATCACGCGGCGCAGGAGCGCCTCGGGTTTTTGCGTCGGATGGGCCTTCTTGCCGGTCGCATCCTTCAAACGCTCACCGCCGGTGCAGAGCGGGATCAGCCAGTCCGAGCGCATCTGCTTGTCATCATTGAAGGTTTTCAGCGCGTCATAATTGAAGGTGACCTTGGATTTCTCGCTCTTGCCGGCCCAGATCAGGGTTTCATGCGCATTCTGGAAGCGCGTGCCTTTGAAATTCGGCATCGGATTGGATTTCAGCCAGATCACATCATTCTGAATCCAGAAACCGGTATCCTGGAGGATAGCGCCGACGCGAAAAATATTGTGATAGGAGCCAATCACCCAGATCGCGCCATCAGGCTTCAGCACGCGGCGGCATTCATCCAGCCATTGATGGGTGAAGAGGTCATAGGCGTCGAAACTGTCGAACTGGTCCCAATGGTCATCCACGCCATCGACATGGGATTGGTCGGGCCGTGTCAGGCCACCGCCGAGCTGCAGATTATAGGGCGGGTCGGCGAAGACCAGGTCCACGCTTTCATCGGGCAGGCGCGAAAGCACATCAATGCAATCGCCCTCGATAATTGTATTGCGATGGGCATCCATCCCTTCAACTCCTGCCTGATACAACCGATTCGTGCATCAAGGCCGCGATTTGCCTAATGCGGTCCTAACGCCGCGCCGCCCAGTGAGGACATCACCGAGTAGGCATCATAGACTTCCTCCCCGACGGGTCTTTCCCCCGACCCGGTGAGGATTTCCAGCACGTGGATCGTGTCATTATTATCCCCGCCGCCAAGGCCGATACCGAGGCCAATTCCAATGCCGGAGCCGTAAGACCCTGTCGATCCGCCCACCGAAACGCTGGTATTGCCGCCGGAGCGATAGGGATCGGCCTGCTGGGTGTAGGCATTCACCACACGGAACCAGTCATCGCCATGTTCGCGCGTGATCTCAGCCGCACGGAGCAGGGCATAATTCTGCGCGGTGACAATGTCTTCGGCGCGGTAGCTGATGCGGTGGCGATTGGATTCGATCGCAATGCTGGAATAGCCATTGGCCCGGTCATCCTTGGCGGCGCGATAAGGCTCCGGGCCCGAGGCACAGGCCGTGAGCAGCAGGAAAACCAGTGTGGCAGGTGCTATCGATTTAAGCATGGCGCACTCCAAAGTAGTCTGAGCTTCACCATAACAGCACCCACCTGAAAACACCTAGACGTCCAGGCTCATCTGTCCATCTGGTGTCTCGCGCACGCGGAAAAGGTCCATGCGTAGGGGCGGGCGCACCATGTCGAGGCCGAGCCGGCGGCGGGCAGTGGCAAAGCGCTGGGCGATCAGGCGGGCATAGGGGCCCTTGCCACTGCCGCGCTCGAACCAGCGGGCATCATAATCCTTGCCCCCGCGCATCTCCCGCAACAGGTTCACGACACGCGCCGCGCGGTCCGGATAATGCTCAGCCAGCCATTCATGGAAGAGATCCTTCAGCTCATAAGGCAGACGCAGGAGGACATAGCCCGCCCCGGTCGCGCCGGCATTGGCGGCCGCTTCCAGGAGGCTTTCCAACTCATTGTCATTCAGGCTCGGGATCAGCGGCGCAGTCATTACGGTGACGGGAATGCCCGCCGCGCTGAGCTTTTCGATGGTCTCCAGCCGCCGGCGGGGGCTGGCGGCGCGTGGCTCCATCCTACGGGCGAGTTTTGGGTCCAGCGTGGTCAGTGAGATGCCGACGCGCGTGAGGTCCATTTCGGCCAGTGGGGCGAGAATGTCGATATCGCGCTGGATCAGAGCCGATTTGGTGAGCAGGCTGACCGGGTGGCGGAACTCAGCCAGGATTTCCAGGAAAGCCCGCGTCAACCGCAGGCGCTTTTCTATTGGCTGGTAAGCATCGGTATTGATGCCGAGCGCGATGACGCGGGGCACATAGCGCGGCTTGGATAATTCGCGCCTGAGCAGCGCTGGGCCATTGGGCTTGAAGAACAGTTTGCTTTCGAAATCCAGCCCCGGCGAGAGCCCCTGATAGGCATGGGATGGCCGGGCGAAACAATAGACGCAGCCATGCTCACACCCGCGATAGGGATTGATCGAGCGATCAAAGCGGATATCGGGCGACTGGTTGAAGGTGATGATGGTGCGCGCGGTTTCCGCCGTCAGCTCGGTTCTGAGTGGCGGCGGCGCCTCCTCCACCGTGTCCCAGCCATCATCGAAACTTTCTCGCGCATCGGGCTCATAGCGCCCGGTGGGATTGGAAATGGCGCCGCGTCCAGAATGGTCGAACCGCTCGGCGGTTTCGGCCAGCTGCTGCGGCGTGACGCGCCCATGCTTGGGCAGTTTCTGCTCGACTTTGACGAATTTTGCCATGGGTGGAATAAAGCACGGCAAATAGAACAAATAAAGAACATTGAATCGACAGATTTGTGAAATTCGCTATGGAGGAGGCCGGCGCATGAGAGAAGTGTTTGACCGCGGCGCCCGGGATGAATAGCTCGCGAGACATGACGGACACTGTTTTCCCCACGGGGCTTCGCGCGCTCGCGCCGAACTACGACCTTATCCTCTGCGATGTCTGGGGGGTGATCCATAATGGCCGCAGCGCTTTTGCCGAGGCTGGCGAGGCGCTGGTGAAATTTCGGGAAGACGGCGGCCGCGTGGTGCTGATCACCAATGCGCCGGTGCCCAAGCCGCGTGTGATCCGCTATTTCGCGCCTCTCGGTGTGCCAGATGAAGCCTGGGACGATTGTGCGTCCTCCGGCGATGCCACGCGGCACTTGCTGGAAAGCCAGCCGCACAAGACCATCTGGGTCTATGGCATGGACAATGGGGAGGAGCATGACCGTTTTCTCTATGAAGGCTTGCCCAACCCGGTTGCAGAGGGGCCTGAGGCGGATTTGATGCTGTGCATCGGCTTGCCGGACCAGCAGAACGACCATCCGGAAGATTATCGCGAGGAGTTGCGCGAGATTGCCAGGGTCGGCCCGGTGATGGTCTGCGCCAATCCGGATATCCAGGTGCGTGTGGGCAACCAGCTGGTCTGGTGTGCCGGCGCGCTGGCCGCAATTTATGAAGAAGAAGGCGGGAAGGTAATCTATCCTGGCAAACCCCACGCCGCGATCTACGATCTGGCGCGTCAGAAGGCGGCCGCGCTTGGGCCGCTGCCCGATCCCGCCCGCATCCTGACCATTGGCGATGGACCGATCACTGATATTGCCGGGGCGAATCGTGAAGGGCTCGATTGCCTTTATGTCGGTACGGGGTTGGCCAACACGCATTCGGAAGACTTCAGCGCGGATGTACGTAAGCTGATGGATGAGGCTGGTGTGCGCGCAACGTATGCAATGCGAGCGCTAAACTGGTAGGCCTGCACGTCCTGATGATTGCACGAAGTGGCCGAAAGGCGCTATGCGCCTGTCCAGACAAGATTGCTCCGAAAGGATCCGCCCCATGAGTCAGCCCCAGGGCTATGCCTATGAAGATCTCGAAATCGGCATGTTCCACGAGACCCATCACACCATCACCGAAGACGATATCCAGGCCTTCGCCGATGTCTCTGGCGATCATAATCCGCTGCATATGGATGAGGATTTCGCCAAGACCACGATTTTCGGCCAGCGCATCGCCCATGGCGCGCTGACGGCGAGCTATATCTCCGGCATTCTCGGCAATAACCTGCCAGGACCGGGCGCAATCTTTACCCATCTCTCGATGCGGTTCCGCCGCCCGGTTTATATCGGCTCTGATGTGACAGTGCGCGCGGAAGTGATCGAAAAGCAGGACAAGGGCAACCGCGTGACGCTGAAGGTCTCTTGCATTGTCGAGGGCAAGCCTGTGATCACCGGTGAGGCTGGCGTGGTGGCGCCGTCGAAAAAGGCTTAGCCTTCTCGCACCGGGCAAGGCGTGTTCGGGCGTTCGCTGAGGCCCTCGAATTCGTCTTCCCAGGCCTGATCACGGGTGCGCTCTTCAAAGCCGCTGGCATCATACAGCACGAAACGCCGGGAAAGTGGGCAGCCGTTTGAGCGCGTGCCCAGCGGTGTTTCCACCTCGCCGATAAAGCTGAACTCCGCAAAGTCTGCCCGTATGCGCGGGCGCAGATTTGCCCGGTAGCTGACCACCAGGACGCGGTCATCCAGCGCGTCGGTCAATTCGGTGGTTTCGGAAAAGCTCTTCGGACCGGCATTGCGGCGCCAGGCGATCAGCGGCGGGGTATCTTGATTGCGAAGATAATAGTCCAGCCCGTGCCAGATCTCGCGCTCATCCACCAGGATTGCGGTGGCGTTCATGGCGCGGGCCTGTTCGGCCAGCTCCAACGCCCCGGATTCCCAGCCGCGTACCCGTTTGAAGGCGTTGTCCAGGCCCAGCGTGGTTGAAAGGCCTGCGGGCAGGGCCAGCGCAAGCGCAATCAGGGCCGCGCTGGCGCCATGCAGACCAATGGAAGACCAGGCCAGCCCAACTGGTTTCCAGCCCGATGCCAGGCCGACCGCCAGGACCGTGACACCAAAGCCCAGGCCGAGGGCAAGTTTCAGCAACATGGAAATATCCGGCGTCGCCAGAAAAGCCAGGGCGCAGACCGCGGCAATCGCGATCCACAGCCAGCGGTTTGCCTCTGCCCGCACCAGCCATGCGGCGACCAACACACTGGCCGCAGGATAGGCTGTGGCGGCCCAGTTGGCATGGGCGCGCGAAAGAACCGACTGGCCGGCAATGATCAATATGACCGGCACGATGAAGGCCAGCAGCCAGAGATCGCGCCGCTCGCGATTATCCCTGCCGGCGCGCAAAAGATAGGCCCAGATCCCGCCCAAAAGGGCAAGAAAGCTGATCGGACCGAACACGGCCATCTGGTCGGCCAGGAACTTGCCGAAATTCTCCGGATTGATCAGATCTCCGCCGAGATTGGCATTGTCGACCGTGTGGCCGACGGTCTTGAACTCGTTCGCCGCGTTCCAGATCATGTGCGGCGCGATCAGTGCGGCGGCCAGCCCAATGGCGGTCAGACCTTTAACGGAGACCACGGCGCGCCGGGTTTCAACATCCAGCAGGCTGGTCAGGCCAAGGCCGATAAAGAAGTACAGCATGGCATATTTCGACAAAAAGCCCGCACCCATGCACAGGCCAAGCCCGATGGCGGTTGCCCAGCCTGCTTCAGGCGATGTGCGCAGGCGCCAAAGCAGATAAAGCGCGGTGCACCAGAAGGGCAGCAGCACGCCATCGGTTGAAATCACCGAGG
>JALEGE010000132.1 GCA_022760335.1 Hyphomonadaceae bacterium | reverse complement strand
GATTTCGATAAACCGGTCCCCATCTTCATCCGGAGAGCCTGGCGGCCCACCGGCCACATCGGGACCATGATCATAGAAGATTTCCGAACAAGGTCCGCACGGCCCCGTATCGCCCATGGACCAAAAATTGTCTGATGTCGCAATGCGTATGATCCGCTCATCAGGCAGGCCAGCAACCTTCGCCCAGAGCGCGGCAGCTTCGTCATCCTCGGCATAGACCGTCACCAGAAGCCGGTCGGCATCAAGCCCCAATTCCCGCGTGACAAGATCCCAGCCATGCACAATGGCTTCTTCCTTGAAATAATCGCCAAAGGAAAAATTCCCTAACATCTCAAAGAAGGTATGATGCCGCGCGGTATATCCGACATTGTCGAGATCATTGTGCTTGCCGCCAGCCCGCAAACATTTCTGGGAACTGGTTGCACGCGGGGCAAAAGGCCGCTCAACACCGGTAAAGATGTTCTTGAACGGCACCATGCCAGCATTCACGAACAGCAGGGTCGGATCATTTTCCGGCACCAGTGGCGCAGATGGCCGACGCACATGTCCATGCCCCTCAAAATAGGACAAGAATGCATTGCGCAGGTCATTCACACCAGTCATGGGCACCATCTTTCACTTTGGTGACAGGCCCGACAGGACAGGCCGACAAGACCCGCCATATAAGCGCTCACAAAGGCGAGGCCAAGCCACTCATCACTGCGGCTTATCCGACATCGCTGGCAGGATCTTCCTCTTCAAGGGACATACCTGCCGTTAGCATTTCATCGGTCAGGAGGCCGGCATTGCGACGAACTGCATCTTCAATCTGATCCGCAATTTCCGGATTATCCTTCAAAAACTGGCGCGCCTTCTCCCGGCCCTGGCCGATTCTCTGGCCATCATAGGAATACCAGGAGCCTGACTTTTCCACGACCTCGCCCTTGACGCCGAGATCAAGCAATTCACCGGTCTTGGAAATGCCTTCGCCATAAATAATATCGAACTCGATCTGGCGGAAAGGTGGCGCCACCTTGTTCTTCACGACTTTCACACGGGTCTGGTTGCCAATCACTTCATCACGATCCTTGATCGACCCGATCCGACGAATATCCAGACGCACGGAAGAATAGAATTTTAGTGCATTCCCGCCAGTCGTGGTCTCCGGGCTGCCAAACATGACGCCGATTTTCATGCGGATCTGATTGATAAAAATAACCATGCAATTGGTCTTGGAAATCGAACCGGTCAGCTTGCGCAGCGCCTGACTCATCAGGCGCGCCTGCAGGCCCGGCAGGCTGTCGCCCATTTCACCTTCCAGTTCGGCACGCGGCGTCAATGCCGCAACCGAATCAATGACCACCACATCGACAGCGCCTGACCGCACAAGTGTATCGGCAATTTCAAGAGCCTGCTCGCCCGTGTCTGGCTGGGACACCAGCAAATCATCAAGATCCACTCCCAACCGGCCGGCATAAACCGGATCCAGCGCATGTTCGGCATCCACAAAGGCACACACGCCGCCATTTTTCTGCGCTTCTGCCACCGCGTGCAGGGCCAGGGTTGTCTTGCCCGAACTTTCAGGTCCGAAGATCTCGACCACACGCCCCTTGGGCAAACCACCAATCCCGAGCGCGATATCCAGACCGAGCGAGCCGGTCGAAATCGCCTCGATATCCAACGCCTTGTTATCCCCGAGGCGCATGACTGACCCCTTGCCAAAGGAGCGTTCAATATTCCCAAGGGCCGTTTCGAGGGCTTTCTGCTTGTCCACGACAAATTCCCCATTCACCAATTCCAAGGCAGGTCTGCCCATGAGTCGTCTCCATCTGTCACTGCCAGCGCTGAAATTTCAAGCGCAAAGCTTCATGCACACATACACATGTACCACATATGTTCGCCGGAACAAAGAGGGAATTTTTCTGCGCCACCCCCTTTTCATTTACCCAAGTCTGGGGCATTGTCCGGCCATGTTGACAAAACGATCTGGCCATTCCGGGCAGGCCCGGCTGCGCTATCTTGATGGCGATCTCCAGGTGCTGGACCCTGGAGATTATGTCGTGTGCGCCGTCACAGGACGTAAAATTCCTCTACAGGCCCTGCGATATTGGAGTGTTGACCTGCAGGAAGCCTATGCCACAGCGGAGGCGGCAAGCCAGCGTATGGCCGGAAAGATGGCAGGCTAGAACATGGTGCAAACGCTAGTCTTTGGTATTTTCATGGCGTGGGCCGGATTATGGGCTCATGATTCCAGCCTCACCGCAGTGCCAGCGCCCAACTGTGCAGGCGTATTGAATCAGGGCGGGCTTGTGGTCTGTGATGGCCCTGCAGGCAGTCAGTGGGAAATGGGCGCAGAGCGCCAGACCGCCGGCGCAGATGGGCGCGTGCTGTTCGGTCTTGCTCGCAATGCCGCCTCACCGACCAGCCTGCGCATGCTCACACCAACCGGGCTAACAACCGAGTTTCAGCTGGAAATCGCCACGCGGACAGACCCTTTTCGGGTCATTGAGGAGCTCGACTGTGACAAGGTTGATGCCCGCACGCCCGAGCAACGAGATCATGCTGGGCGGAGTTGGCTTATCAAGCAGGCCGCATTCGACATTTTCAATATCGGACCTGGTGTCCGCCAGGGGTTTATACTGCCTGCAGAAGGCCCCCCCAGTTCGCCGTTTGGACCAGAGCGCAAATATATTGGCGTCAGCGCTGTCACGGGCGAGCCCTGCGAGAAAGTATCGGTGCATCGCGGGTATGATATCGCCGCACCCGTGGGGACACCTATTCATGCCCCTGCGGCCGGCACAATTATTCTGGCCGACCCGGATCTCTATTATGAAGGCGGCACTATCTTCCTGGACCATGGTGGTGGCCTGGTTTCGGTCTTCATGCATATGTCAAAACTTGACACCCGTGTTGGCGCGGAAGTTCGCCAGGGTATGAAACTGGGCGAAGTGGGCAATACCGGCCGCACAACTGGCCCGCATCTGCACTGGGCCGTCAAATGGCGCAACCCGGACCGCGAAGACCGGTCAGGAGACTTCTATATCGATCCCGCCCTGTTGCTCGGCCTGCCGGCAATTACCACCGGTGAGAGTGAGACACAGGATACAGAAGTGTCTGCGACAGATCCCTAGCCTGGATCAGGACGGCGCTGCACCTGGCGCATGTCCTCGCCAACATCAAGGAATCAGGACCGTTGCACCAATTGTAGTTCCCGATTCCAGAGCCCGGTGCGCTTCGGCCGCCTCCGCCAGCGGGAATTTGCGTTTTACCTCAATACTTATCGTCCCGGCTCTCAATGCCCCGAAAACTGCTGCGGCACCGCGCTTCATATCCGCCGGATTAGACATATAGTCCATCAAGCTTGGACGCGTTAGAATTAGAGAACCATGCTGTGCAAGCCGCCCTGGTGCGATCGGCTCTACAGCCCCCGAAGCATTGCCAAAACTGATCCACCAGCCGCGCCGTTTCAGACTTGCAAGACTCGCTTCCGCGCTCATCTTGCCAACGCTGTCATAGGATACATCCACCCCCTCGCCACCTGTTAGCGCGCGCACTTCACTCGCCACATCATCGCCGCGCATGACAACATCACTGGCCCCGAGCGACCGGGCCAACTCGGCCTTCTCTGCGTTGGAAGTCACTGCGATGACACGCACCCCCATACTGGCCGCCCAGGGCACAAGCATGGAGCCAACCCCACCCACTGGCGCCCAGACCAACGCCGTATCACCCGGACTTGCCCGGTAGATTTCGAACAAGACCATCCAGGCGGTCAGCCCCTTGACCATACAGGCCGCCGCCATCTCGAAAGAGACATCATCGGGCAACGCGACCAACTTGCGTTCCGGGGCATTGACATGGCTGGCATAGCTGCCAGGGCCGGTGTACCAGACGCGATCGCCGGGGACCCAATCGGTCACGCCTTCGCCTACGCTTTCCACCTCTCCGGCCGCT
>JALEGE010000131.1 GCA_022760335.1 Hyphomonadaceae bacterium | reverse complement strand
CCCATGCGCTTGGCCATCAGCCGGGAATCGGCGAGGTCACCCAGGCGGAAGGCGAGATCCACGCCTTCCTCCACCAAGTCGGTGATGGCGTCTTCGGAAATTACGTCACAGCGCACATGGGGGTACTGCTCCAGAAAGGTCGCAATCTGCGGCGCAAGCAGGCGGCGGGCGAGCGAATTGGTCGACGAGATCCGAAGCAAACCAACCGGCTCATGCTCCAACCCGCGGGCTTCAGCCTCTGCATCGTCAAATTCCGCCAGGATCGTTCCGGCGCGATCATAAAAGCGCTGGCCGGCCTGTGTCAGACGCAAAGACCGCGTCGTGCGCTGGAACAGCTCTGCGCCGAGACGGTGCTCAAGATCCTGGATACGCCGCGAAACGGTCGGCTGGCCGACCCCCATATCGGCGGCTGCCTTGGAGAAACTGCCTGCGTCCGCCACGCGGAGAAACAGGCGCATGGCGTCAATTCGGTCCATGTTACAGCCCCATAAACTGGCCCCGGAAAATGCATCGGGTCTTCGATGACATCCTAAATAGGTACTCTACGGAGGATCTGCGATGCCCTTTCACATGAACCACACGCAAGTGTGAGCCGGAGTCACGACAGATTGGCTCGCGAAGATGGGCTGGACATAGTAATTCAGCCCCATGGATTTTCAGCATGAAGGACACCCCATGCTCGATAGAATAAAGCAATATGCGCCGCACGTAATTGCCGGGTTTGCCTCGCTCGTCTTTCTCGACAGCCTGCGATACAAATTCACCAATGCGCCGGAAACGCAGGAGATTTTCGGTCGCCTGAATGATTGGGCCGCCAGCCTCGGTCTGGATGGTCTGTTCGCGCAGACGGGCCTGTTCAGCCAATATGTGATCGGCACGGCGGAACTTTTCGCCTCTGGCCTCTTGCTGCTCGGCATCATTCCGGCCCTGCGCCGTCTGCAAGCCATTGGCGCGCTGATCGCCCTGGCGGTGATGAGCGGCGCGGTGAGCTTTCACCTGTTCACACCACTGGGCATTGATCCCAACAATGATGGCGGAGGCCTGTTCGCCGCTGCAGTGATCATCTGGTTCACATCCATTTTTCTGATTTTCATCCGCCGCCACGAACTCGCCGCCATCGCGCGCGGCCTCGTCTCAACCTTCTTTCCCAGTGCAGCTGAACGAGAGGCCCAGGGCGGGCCGGCCGCGCTGGCCAGTCTTGGAGCCTGACCCCTCATGAAACTTCGCATACTCTTCGCCGCCACAAGCCTTGCCCTGATGCCGGCGCTGGCCCTCGCGCCGACCGCCCATGCCGACAAGGCGCCGGTCTATACGGGCCTCTTCAACAATCTCGCCGTGGAAGGCTACGACCCGGTCGCATATTTCACCGAAGGCCGGCCCGTGAGGGGCGAGCGGGACTATACAACCACCTATAATGGCGCCGAATTCCGCTTTTCCAGCCTGGCCAACCTGGAAGCCTTCAAGGCTGACCCGGGCAAATATGCCCCGCAATATGGCGGCTATTGCGCCTGGGCCGTCAGCCAGGGCTATACCGCGAAGGGCGATGCCCAACACTGGCATATCGAGGATGGCAAGCTTTATCTGAACTACAATAAATCCGTGCAGGAAACCTGGGAGGAAGACATTCCCGGCTTCATCTCCATGGCGGATGGAAACTGGCCGACTGTACTGGATTGAGTGCGCCAGCAGCGACTTCTCGCCCCGGTCTTCCATGACCGGGGTTTTTCTTTTGCAAGTTCTGAGTGAAAAGGATCACGGAGCGGACTGGAGGCGGTACATGTTTGAGATCCTGAGCCTGAAGCGGGGCCTGGTGTTGGCAGGGCTGGTGTTGGCAGGCTGTGCCAGCGCGCCGGCGCCAACCGATCCGGAAAGCTTTGATCGTCAGGCCACCTTGTCCCTGACGCGCGAATTGAGCCGTGACTTCCTGTTCGGCCGCGCACCTGACACCGAGGGCAGCCGCAAGGCGCAGGACCTGATCATCACCCGCATGCGCGCGCTGGGCCTTCAGCCGGTCGGCGACGATTACCGTCATCCATTTCTATATGGCGATTTTGTCGATCGCGAGACAGGCCAGGACGCCACACCCAACCTGCCTGGCACCAATCTGATCGCGCGTCTGCCGGGCCGGCGCAAGGATGGGTTGACCCTCGTCATCACCGCCCATTACGACCATCTCGGCGTGCGCAATGGTGAGATCTTCAATGGCGCGGACGACAATGCCTCAGGCGTGGCGGGCATGCTGGCCATAGCAGATTATTTCGCCGCCAATCCGCCGCGCCATGACATGCTGTTCGTCGCCTTTGATGCCGAGGAGGCCGGCTTTGGCGGCGCGCGGGCCTTCATGGCCGATCCGCCGATCCCGGCCAGCCGCATGACCGCCAATCTGAATCTCGACATGATTTCGCGCGGGGAGAATGGCGGCCTGTGGGCCTCGGGTGCAAACCATACGCCCGCCTTCGCGCCAATGCTGGCAGAGATCGCCGTTGAGGCGCCCATCGCCCTGCATATGGGCCATGATGGCAGCGACCCCGACGAGGAAGACTGGACCAGCATGTCCGACCAAGTGGTGTTCTACCTGAAAAAGATCCCGCACCTTTATCTCGGCGTAGAAGACCATCCCGACTATCACCAACCCAGCGATGATTTCGCCAAGATCCAGCCCGATGTTTTCATCGCCTCGGTGGAAACCGCGATCATGATCGCCGCGGCGATGGACCAGGATTTGGATGAAATTGCCGACTTTCGCACAGAAAATTGTAACCTGTCTGACTGTTAAGTTCCCCCGATAGGCGAACAAGGCTTATCTGCAGCCTGAGGCTTTGAGGGGAACAGGACATGGCTCGATCAATCTGCATTCTGGCGGCGGCACTGGCGGCACCAGCACCCGTACTGGCACAAACCGATGGCAATTTCGCCCTTGGACTGGGCGGCGGCACAGTGGGTGGCAGCCTGGAGGCACAATACCGCTTCAACGATCAGGTGACCGTGCGCGCAACCGGCAATGTGCTGTCGATCAGCGAAGAGGCAGATGTCGACGACATCACCTATGAAGGCGACCTGGAATTTTCCGGTGCGGGCGGCTTTATCGACTATCACCCCTTCTCCAACAGCTTCTTCATCTCCGGCGGGGCCTATTTCGGCGACAAGTCCATCGGCTTGGCGGCCGAACCCAACGAGCCGGTGACCATTGGCGACACCACCTTCACGCCCGACCAGGTCGGCCGGCTGGAAGGCGATGCCAGCTTTGACGATCTCGCGCCCTTTCTGGGCCTTGGCTATGACAACACCTTCACTGGCGACGGCCATTGGGGCTTTCGCATCATGGCCGGCGCCGCGCTGTTCGGGGCGGCCGATGTCGACCTGCGCTCTGTCGGCGGCACGTTCTCAGATGACCCGGCCCTCTTGGCGGAAATCGAGGAAGAAGAAGCCCGCATCGAGGATGATGTGGAAGACTTCCAACTCTACCCGATCCTGACACTAGGCCTGAATTACCGGTTCTAGACCTTCTTCACGAATTCCGATTTCAGCTTCATCGCACCGAAGCCGTCGATCCTGCAGTCGATATCATGGTCTTCATCGACCAGCCGGATGCCGCGCACCTTGGTGCCGACCTTCACCGGCTGGGACGCGCCCTTCACTTTCAAATCCTTGATCACGGTGACCGTGTCGCCATCGCTGAGCACGTTTCCGTTTGCATCACGATAGACGCGCTCGGCCGGGGCCGCCTCGCCCGGCGCCCATTCATGCGCGCATTCGGGGCAGATCAGCAGCGCCCCGTCTTCATAGGTGTAAGCGGAATTACACTGCGGGCAGGGCGGCAGGGTGCTCATGGGGCGGGTCCTTGGTCTATTTCTTCTTGCCAGGCGGCATCGCCTCGACAAAGACGAGCGCCTCTTTCAGGAGGCCCGCGATCAGCGCCTCATCTTCCAGCATGGCATCTGTCAGGCAGATATAGTCGCGCATGGTCGCGCCATAGGATTTGAACGGTCCGGCGCCATGGCGCTCGCCGAGCTCTTTCTGGCGCGGTTTGGGCAGGCGGATGCCCAGCTCGCCCGCCTTGTTCATCTGGCTGAACATGTGGCCATTTGCGGACGTGTAGACCAGATTCTTGCCCTTGCGCGGGATCTCTGCGGCGGAGCAGGCGCGATCATAGAGGGCGAGCGTGGCGTCGAAATCGGGCATGGGGGAAGGATATCGCCGCTTTCCTCAAAGTACCAATCTCTCTCCGCAAACCCCTGCGAAAGCAGGGGTCCATGGACAAATATTGCCGCCAGAACGCCTGCTGAAAAACTGGTCCATGGATACCTGCCTTCGCAGGTATCGGCGGTTGAGAGAGCGTGCCTAATCCACCCCCGCCATATAGGCCGGCAGCCAGCCTTCATGGGCTTCGCGTAGAGCCGATATTGGGAGGTTAAAGAAGGACGCTGGTGAAACGAAAATATCTTCGGGCCTAAAGGAGCCGATCTGAATATGTCCGGGATCTTGTGGTTCCAGTGTTCGACGGACCTGCTTCGTGACTTCATTCACCGCATCTATCGATACTGCGAGAACGTATCTGCCCTGTCCTTCACCAAAAATTTTCTCAAAAGTCCAATCATGGAGTAGCTTCAACCCAACACCACTCGCCAGCGCCATCTCCGCCGCCGCACAGGCCACGCCGCCCTCGCTGACATCATGCACGGCGTTGACCAGCCCCTGTTCTATGAGGGATCGCACAAAATCCGCATTGCGCTTCTCAGTCTCTAAATTCACTGGCGGGGGCGGGCCGGCATCTGCGCCCTTCAGGCCGAGCCATTCGCGGGCATAGAGTGAGGCGCCCAAATGCCCGCGTGTCTCGCCGATCAGGATCAGCTTATCGCCCGGCTGCGCGCCCTTCAGCGTGGCAATCTTGGAGACATCCTCAATCAGGCCGACGCCGCCGACCACCGGCGTTGGCGGGATGCCCTTGCCGTCGGTCTCATTGTAGAGGCTGACATTGCCCGATACGACAGGGAAGTCCAGCGCCCGGCAGGCCTCGGCCATGCCCTCCACGGCCTTGACGAACTGGCCCATGATTTCGGGCTTTTCCGGATTGCCGAAATTGAGATTGTCGGTGATCGCGATGGGGGTCGCGCCGACCGCGCTCAAATTGCGATAGGCTTCAGCCACCGCCGCCTTGCCGCCCTCATAGGGGTCTGCAGCGACATAATGCGGGTTGCAGTCTGAGCAGATCGCCAGCGCCTTGTTGGTACCGTGGATGCGCACGATTGCCGCGTCGCCCATGCTCTGCGAGCTGTCCACTGTATCGCCCATCACATGGCGGTCATACTGTTCCCAGACCCAGCGTTTCGACGCCATGTCTGGCGAGGACATGAGTTTGAGCAGCACCTCGCCATAATCCTCCGGCTCGGGATATTTCGAGATATCCAGCGGCGCGCGAGGCTTGGGCTCCACCCAGGGCCGGTCATAATTCGGCGCGTCCTCGGCCAGCGGTGCGACGGGGATATCGCAGACTACCTCGCCGAACTGTTTCAGCACCATATGGCCACTATCGGTCGTCATGCCGATGACTTCGGCATCCAAATCATATTTCTCGAAAATCGCCTTCGCCACATCGATCTTGTCGGGATAGAGCACCATGAGCATCCGCTCCTGGCTCTCGCTCAGCATGATCTCATAGGCGGTCATGCCGGTTTCGCGCTGGGGCACCTTGTCGAGATCCATCTCGACCCCGATGCCTTCGCCGTTCTCGCCGCCGCTATCTGCCATTTCAACCGAGGAAGAGGTCAGCCCCGCCGCGCCCATATCCTGGATAGCCTGAATGGCATCGGTCGCCATCAGTTCAAGGCAAGCCTCGATGAGGAGCTTCTCGGTGAACGGGTCGCCGACCTGCACGGTGGGGCGCTTTTCTTCGTCGCCCTCGGAGAATTCCGCGCTGGCCATGGTCGCACCATGGATGCCGTCGCGCCCGGTCTTGGAGCCGACATAGAAGATCGGATTGCCGGGCGTCGCGCCCCGCGCATAGAAGATTTTGTCCTGATCGGCGAGGCCAACCGCCATGGCATTGACGAGGATATTCCCGTTATAGCCCTCGTCGAACTGCGTCTCACCGGCGACAGTCGGCACACCCACGCAATTGCCATAACCGCCAATGCCCGCGACGACCCCGGCCACGAGGCTGCGCGTCTTCGGATGGCTGGGATCGCCGAAACGAAGGGCATTTACCAGCGCAATCGGCCGCGCGCCCATGGTGAAAACATCGCGCAGGATGCCGCCCACACCGGTCGCCGCGCCCTGATAGGGCTCGATATAAGACGGGTGGTTGTGGCTCTCCATTTTGAAGATGGCGGCCTGCCCGTCGCCGATATCGATCACCCCGGCATTCTCACCCGGCCCCTGGATGACATACTCGTTCTTGGTCGGGAATTTCGACAAATGCCGGCGCGAGGATTTGTAAGAACAATGCTCCGACCACATCACCGAATAGATGCCGAGCTCGACAAGATTCGGCGCACGCCCAAGCCGGCTGGTGAGCCGCTCCCACTCCTCGGCATTGATGCCGTGTCCGGCGGCATCTGTTTCAGTCTGCTCGGCGAGAAGATGGGCGAGAATCGCGGATGTGTCGGTCATGGACAGGCTTTAGCCATTGTTGTCTTGGACGGCCAGTGGGAAATCATCGCGACAGTGCGGAAGCAATTGCATTGCAATTTGCGCATTTGCATATACATGTCAAATTGTTCACAGAAGGATTCTTCCATGGCCAAGCAAGATGATCTCATCCGTCGTTGGATTAAGGAGATTCTCGAAGAGACGGGGCTCACGGCTTCAGAGTTGGCGGTGCAGTCCCAGCTTGCTCCGTCGACACTAACGCGGTTCCTTGATCCGGAAGGGCCGACACATTCGCTTAGGGCAAAGTCGATTGCGGCAATTGCAAAACACTTCGGTCGAGCGTTGCCCATTCCAAGTGAAGCAGTTCAGGAGACGGCCCAGTTGAACTTCGTCGAATTCATGCGCCGGTCTCCACTCGTCGGAGTGGACATTGATTTGGACGAGCGGGTGCCGGATGCGCGCGAAGACGTCTTTTGATGTGGCTGCTCGACACAGTCACAATCAGTGAGCCGACGAAATCTCGCGCCGCCGAGCCGGTGATCAGTTGGCTCGGCGAGCAGCCCGGCGATGTCTTGCACACCAGCGTGCTTTGTATTGGTGAGATTCGCCGCGGCATTGAAAGACTGGAGCCTGGTGGGCGCCGAACGCGCTTGCGGGCCTGGCTGGAGCAGGATCTGCCGGCCTGGTTCGGCGCTCGAATACTGCCGGTGGATATCAATGTCGCCCAACTCTGGGGCGAGTTGACGGCCGTGTCGGGCCGCACAGTCCCGGCGATAGATGGCCTCATTGCGGCAACAGCCATGCACCATCGCCTGACTGTGGTGACGCGTAATGCAGCTGATTTCGAGGCATTGCATGTGCCTGTCTTCAATCCTTGGGATGACTGATCTCTGTAAAAAGGAGGAAGCCCGCGTTCCGGCAAATTGCGCCTGTGAATTTGTCACGCCCTTCAGACTTTGCGGTCATAGTAACCTGGTTCGGCAATAGCGCGCCAGGTGCGATCGGGGGCCAGTTTGTATTCTCAGCAGAACCTGCCGGCGTTCGACGCCGGGTCCGAGGATGCGCACTTTCAGGGGCGGTATCACGAGATCCGCCGGGCGGCTGAACAGGCGGCCGGGCCGCGCGGAAAACTGCGCTGGCGAGCCCAGGGTTACCTGGATGTCTACAATGCCTCGAACGGTGTCTGCCGCTTTGCCCTGATCGCCGCGCATGGCGCCCTCTGGGCGTCCTGGTACCTGGTCTGCGCCAAGCTGGCGGCGGCTGTCTTCGCGGCCAGTGACCCCACGACCGCGATCCCGATTCGCGAGCGCTACCGCCAGTTCTCGGCCTATATCGAAGCGCTGAAGGACATCAACAGGCTGGTCATGATCGAGACCCATGTCCTGATCCACACGCTTGGCGAGTTTGGTGCGGATGGGGCGATACGGGCCGGCATTCCGGCCGATCTTGCGCGCGACTATGCCCGTGCGATCGACGCCGGCGAGACCGACAATGAGGTGCTGCGCGACCTCTATCACCGCCACTTCTCCTGGGAACAGGAGCGCGTGGTCTCAGACAAGCTGGACGAGGCTTTCGCCGATTTCGAGTGGCCATTCATGCGCGCGCTCTGCCAGCGGCCCTGGGTCTGGTTCTCCTATTTCCGCATTGGCCGTTCGGTGAACTTCAAACAGTTCACTGACAGGGATGAGCGGGTCGAGAAGGGCCTGCTTGCCTATGACCGCGCCGTTGCACGGGGCGTGGACCGGCTGGCGAGGACCACCACGGCGCGGCTGAAATTCATCCTGCGCAACCAGGATGGCCCGTCGCAATAGCGATTCCCGACGTGATATTGGACGCCTGTTGTGTCGATCTTTCCGGCTGCGCAGATCGCGTTAATCTAATTAAAGTAGAATCGTGTCAGTGTGCGCTCACAACTGGTCAGGCTGGGGGGAGCCTGCCGACAGGGCAACCTCCAGAACCTGCCGCATGGGAGGGAGGGCTGCCAAATGCCTGTAGAGCGTGTTCGCCGGGATCATATCGGCGCTATCATAGAAATCGCGGAGAGGTGCGGGTTTCCCGCACGCAGCCCCAATGCCTGGCGCTGGATTCTTTTCGGCAATCCGGATCAGGGCGATCTGCCTTCGGGCTTTATATCCTGTAATGCGGAAGGACGGCCGGAGGCCTTTCTCGGCACGCTGGTGATGCGCGTACGCCGTGGTGACCGCGAAAGGACCATCGTCTGCGGGCACACCTTCATTTCTTCCCAGCCCGGTGCCGGTCATGGGAGCGCGCTGATGGCCGCGGTGCTGGCCAACTACCGGCCTGTGCCGCTGGTCACTGTGAACAACAATGCCCGGTCTGCCCCAATGCTGCAGAAGATGGGCTACAGCCCCTGGACCCGTCGTGAGAGGCAACAAACCCTGACCTGGCCCTTACGCGACAATCTTCATGCCGCCGGACGCGCCCTGAACTATCTCGGCCGCAAGGATACGCTGTACAGGCTGCTTGCCCAGTGGGAGTGGTTTTCCAATCGCGTCGGCTGGCCAGCCGCGGAGCCTGCCAGCCTGATGATCGACCCCAGGCAAACCGAGGATCTGGTGACCCTTCATGAAGCCCTGCACGCCCTGAACGCTGCAGCTGCAAAAGACAGCTGGGCGATTGCGCGCACTGTCGAGGGTTTTCTGTGGCGGCTGGCTGATCCCGATGCACCGGGGCGGAGCTGCCTGTTCCTGCATCCTCAGGGCCATCTGGCAATGGTCACACTGACCAAGCTGAACCGCCATGAACCCCCCATCGCGCAGATCACCGATCTTGCCCTGCGCCCTGGAGCAAACTGGAAGGGCGGCGCGCTGGAACTCATGCAGGCGATCCACCGCCAGGCGGCGCAGGCTGGTGCGGCGGCGTTGCGCCTGTCACCCGTGTTGGATTTTCCAATCGAACTCGCAGGCGCCATCGGGCCATATCGCGCCAGCACACCGGATCATGACAGCTGTCATGTCTTCAGCTTTCCCGACGGACTGCAAGCTGATGAAATTCGCACATCGCTTGCCGCAGGCGACCAGTTTTTCGCCCTGCGCACCGTTCCGGACAAGAGCCCTGCCGTGATGCCGCCTATCGCGCCCCGAGATAAGTCCAGTTCCGCAGAATCACCTCCATCGGTCCCCGCGCGAACCAAACTCGCCAAAGGCTGGTGAAGACAATCGAGAAGAGCGCGACCACAGCCCCGATCAGTATGCAGGTCGAGGCCGGCAGCTTTGCAAAATAGCCCAGGCCATAGGCACTAAAGGTGAAAGACAGGATCGCATTCTGCATCAGATAGGCGGTCAGACTGGCGGTGCCGCCGCGCGCGCAGAAAGTGCGGATCGGGCCGCCCGGCCCTTCGGCCCATTTCGCAAGAAGGCCGATATACCCAAAGCTGGAAAACGGGCTGCCCGTGGCGATCAGCACCATTCCGAGCATCATGGACGGATCCAACATGCCTTCCCCATGCACAAGCAGCCAGGCTCCGGCCCCTGAAACCAGCAGCCCGATGGGCAGGCCGATCCAGCGCGCGCGCTTCCAGATCGGCGCGGCAGGATTGGCAATCACACCGCTTTTTACCGCAGCCAGGCCAAACAGGAAAAAGCCGAGTGCGCCAATGCCCTGGAACAGGAGGAATGTGATGAAGTTCTCAGCATAGGTGCTCAACCGGTAGATTGAGGTCTCCAGGAAGCCAGCCGCGGTGAAAACCTCGCGCGCGGCAACATCCAGCTCCCCCATCTCGCCAGCGGCCTTGGCCATCTCCTCAGGCGCAAAGGTGACGCCCGCCCAGATCGCAAAAGCCATGAAGGCGATGAACAGGATCTGGACGGCATAGATCCCGATCGCCCATCCGAGCAGGGTCTTTGCGCCCGCCTTGCGGAACAGGAACAAGACCGAGCCCAGCACAGCATAAATCACCAGAATATCGCCGATGAAAAAGCAGAATATGTTGAACAGGCCAAACAGGAACAGGCCCAGAATACGGCGCCAGTAGCGCCCGGCAAACCCAACAGAGCGCCGCTCTGCCGACTGCATCTGATAGGCAAAGCCCACGCCGAACATGAAGGAGAACAGCGAATAGGACTTCATCAGGAACAGGCCGCAGACGAGATAGAAGGCGGTATAGTCGGCCAGGCCGGGCAAGCCGCCATCATGATAGGACGACATCATGGGCCAGGACAGGACGCCGACATTGACCACCGCGATGCCGAACAGGGCCCAGGCGCGCGTCAAGTCTGGCAAAATCTCCCGGCCAGCTGCCGCTGTGTCTTCAGCATAGCTTCTCATTGCGCTCTCCAGCATGCAATCGAAAGAAATTTATCGATATTCAATTAGGAAAAGCAAGGGGTTTTCCGTCTCCCGAATTTTGGGAAACCTGTCCGAGCGCCTCAGACTGCGTTTAGCAGGCTCTCAAAGACACCGCGTCCGTCGCTACCGCCCTCATGCGCACCGATGGCCCGTTCCGGATGGGGCATCATGCCGAGCACGCGCCCATTCTCGCTGAGAATGCCGGCAATGTCGCGCGCGGACCCATTGGGATTGCCGAGATAGCGGAAGGCCACGCGGCCATCGCCTTCCAGCGTGTCGAGCGTCGCTTCATCGGCAAAATAATTGCCATCATGATGTGCGATTGGAATGGAAACCTCATCTACCCCGGCATAGGCGCTGGTAAAGGCAGAGTTTGCACTGTCAGGTTTCAAAGCCTGCGGCTTGCAGACAAAATCGAGAGAAGCATTGCGCATCAGCGCGCCTGGCAGAAGGCCTGTTTCGCACAGGATCTGGAAGCCATTACAGATGCCAAGCACATAACCGCCACGCGCGGCATGTGCCTTCAACGGTTCAATGATCGGGGAATTCCCCGCCATGGCGCCACAGCGCAGATAATCACCATAGGAAAATCCACCCGGAACGACAACAAGATCGAGCCCGCCCGGCAAGGCAGCATCCTTGTGCCAGACCATGTCGGGCGCCGTGCCCGTGAGGGCCCCAAGCGCCGTGGCCGCATCGCGGTCGCAATTGGAGCCAGGGAAGACAATGACTGCGCTTTTCATGCGGTGTGCTTAACCGCAGTTTCTCGCAGGTGGAAGTGCTCCATTGCGCAGAATTGTCCGTAGACTACATTTAGGCGGGGGCGTTCACTTGGGAGAGACCCATGACACGCGCCAAATACGTTATCGCCGGATTGCTCACCCTGCCTTTTCTGGCCGCGTGCAACACAGTCCAGGGCGTCGGCAAGGATGTTCAGGCCGTCGGACAAGGCGTCTCGAATGCCGCCAATTATGTTGAGCGGGAAATGTTTGGCCCGCAAACCCAGCGCAGCGACAGTGCCCGCATCAGCTATCGGACTGCCAGCATAAGGGTGGGCCCGGCCTGCGATCCTGAGACAGAACTTGCCGGCGGCGCAAACCTGCCAGCCTGCAACAAGCGCATCGTGCGCCCAACCTCAACACGGCAATAATAGCGCTCTAGGCTTCAGTTTCCGGGCGCAGGATGCGAGGGCCTAGATTGGCGAGAACATCGGCGGCATCGAAATATTCGGCATTGTCGGCCGGCTTGTCGCCATGGCCCATCATGATCTCGGCGCTCGCTTCATAGCGGGTAATCTCGCGATAATCCGATGCGCCGAAGCCATAGCCGAACGGGTCATGATACCCGGCCAGACGGCTGCGATAGAAGGCCGGATGATGCAGACCGGCCGGGGAATAGAAGCGGTAATTGCAATAAAACCCGGAATAGAAGGGCGACTGGGAAAACCCGGTCGCCACCAGGCGGGAATCCTCATCGGTTTCGCGGCGCACGACCCGGAAATGATCAAAACCCTGCTGGCGCGTCAGTTCGGCGGCGCGATACAGCAGATAGGTTTCCACGGTTTCCCGCTCAGTGAGCGAATTGCCGGAAAAGCCGACCTGCCAGCGATTGGTTTCGATCTGCTGATTGGTATAGCCGCGCGAACTGTCGGTCGCGGCCTGGTAAGGGGTGGCCGTGGCGCAAGCGCCCAGCAGGAGAAGCGCGGAAAGAGCAGACAATTTGATCATGGCGGTACTCTGAACATCTGATCGTGGGCATAGTCTTAACATAGGCCGCCCACAGAGCAGAATAACACCTGCGTGACAGCGCACTCGAATGGGTCATCGCATGGAATAGCGCACATCATGATCGGCTGACTCCCAATCGCTGGAGTCGCCTTCCGGCGCGACGCGGAAATTCACCGCGGTCAGCGTCTTGTTGCGGCAATCCTCCCCGGTGAAGCGAAAACGGACACTGAAATTACCGTTGCCGGCCAACACGCCAGGCTGACGATCGGGTGACCAGCGGCAGGTGCCCGGCCCGGAATAGCGCGGCTGGACCACCACATCCATGCGCCGCCCGGCGGGCACCGAATAGGTGAAGCTGACGGCGAAATCCTGGCGGCTGAGCGAGATCGTATTGCCATCGGGATATACACGCGTGACCTCGATATAAACGCCATTGGCGCGATAGCGTGTCTGCGGCGCTGGCGATGGCGTGGGAGTGGCCGCACGCGCCTCACGCGCTGCTTCCGCCTCCAATTCCTCGATACGGGTCAACGCCTCGGCGCGATAGGCCCCGGTGGGGCGCAAATCCAAGTATCGGCGATAGGCGGCGATGGTGTCGGCCTCTTTCGCCTCGCTCCAGGCGCGCTCGTCAATGCCGCGCGTCATGGCCTCGTCCACGGCGATATCCGCGGCGCGGTCGCGGGCGATCTCTGCCTGCTGCATCGAATTATAGGCGATCAGGCCAAGACCTGCGAGCACGACGATGCCGCCAAGTGCCAGCAGGGTTTTCATCACGCCCCCACCCGATCCGGATGCACGCTTTTCCACGGTTACAGTCTTGGCCGGCTGATAAGCCACACGGGCCACCTCTGGCTGGGCCTGGCCTTCCCCCTCGCCGATGCGTGCCTTGATCGCGGCGACGAGATTCTTCCACTCAATATGCTGAAGATCCCCATCCCAGCCGGCAAGATTGGCGCCCTCGATCCGGGCAAAGCCAAAAGGCGGAGCCACAGCGTCCATGAAGACCGGGATCAGCTTGCCGGCATTCTTGGCCATTTCGGCCTCTTCCTTGACCCAGTCGCTCTTCACCGAAGCGTTTGACCAGAGCACGATCACCGCGCGCGCCGCATTGATCTTTGATTGCAGGAAGCTTTCCCAGGACGAACCCGGCGGCACCTGGACGTCATAGAAGACATCATAGCCTTCCGCGCTCAATGCCTCGGCCAGGGGGCGCACGCGCCCATATTCTTCCTGATCCTCGCGTTTGTAGCTAATGAAGATATCGGCCATGGCGTCCCTCCACGATAGAAGGCACATTACGCCCGGCTCAGGGGCCTGCGCAACCGCCTCACGACACGGAAATGGCGAACACCAGCATGGACACAGCATTGGCGCTGATATGCGCGGCAATCGGCGCAGCCATGGATTGGGAAATCACGCGCAGCGCGCCGAGATACAGCCCCATGATGAAAACCGGCACCAGGGCCGGCAGGGTGTAAGCCTGGTGTATGGCAGTGAACGCTGCCGCGGCGGCGATATTGGCCAGGACCGGATGCCAGCCGCGAGCGAGGAGGCAGCCCATGCCAAACCCGCGAAACCCGACCTCTTCGATCAGCGGCGTCAGCAAGACCACAAAGGCCACCATGGCGAGCGATACAGCATCCATCTGCAACAGCGCCGGATCCACAGAGTCGCGATAGGCCCAGTTCGGGTCGCCATCAGAAAACAGCGACGCCATCAGCGCGACACTGAGATTGAGCACCACCGGGCCGGTCACCGCGCCAATCGCGATCCAATCCCCGGAGCTGCGGATCGGGCCGCCGAACGGGCCGGCGCCAATCCGTTCCGACCACAAGGTCATCAGAACAAAGACCGGAAATCCCGCCAGACTGAGCAGGATGAACCGGGTGGGGGCATCACCGCCAACGCGGAACTGATCGCTGGCCCAATTCCCGGTGAAAGCATCCACGGCACCCACCAGGAAGTAGACCGCCACGGTCGGCGCGAACACGGCCCAAAACAAAGACATCAGCGGGCGCGAGGCCAGCGCCAGTGGCGCATTATACGGGCCGAGAATCATGGGATTTAGCCGTAACTGCCTATTGCCGGGCTGACCAGACCTATTCGTGCGCGGATAATCCCGCTGTTTTCAAGGCCTCACCCTGGCGCGCAGCGACTGCCGCCTCGCTGAAGCCTTCCAGGCTCTCTTCGAACAGGCGGTGGAAATTCAGCTCCGCGCCGAGGCGCAGATAGGCCGCACCGAGGCCGATGGCGGCGCGGTCCATGAAGACGAATTCGCGCGGGATCTTCACCGGGCCTTTTTCCTTGAGCAGCTTGCGCACCGTGAAGGCTTCCTGGCGGCCATATTGGCCGGGCGTGACGCCATCGGCGACGCTGCGCACCCGGTCGTCCATGATCGGGCCATAAATGAAGCGGGCCCAGACATTCAGCACCTCAACGAGATCCCGGCTGAGATTCTCAAAGCCCCATTTCTCATAGGCCGCATAGGCGGCATCGAAATCCTCCGCCAGCATGGCGCGGTAAAGATCCACCACCCCGCCGATAAAGCTCGGATTGAAAATGCGAATGCAGCCGAAATCGAGAAGGTTGAGGCCTGCCCCCTCGCCGGTGACCTGGTAATTGCCGAGATGCGGGTCGCCATGGATCACGGCATACTGGTTGACCGGCTTCCACCAGGTCCAGAACAGGTTCGTGGCGATCTGGTTGCGCACTTCCTGTGGAGCAGCCTCGAAATCGGTCAGCCGCCCGCCAGTGTGCCAGCTCATGGTCAGGAGGCGCGCAGTGGAGAGTTCATTCACCGGCTCGGGGATTGTGACACTCTCACTGCCCGCATGGATCTCGCCATAAAGCCGCATATGCGCGGCCTCGCGCTCATAATCGAGTTCCTCGCGCAGCCGGTCCTGGATCTCCACCAGCATCTCTGACGGGTCGATCGAACCATCCAGGCGCCGGAACAGGCCGAGCAGGGTTTTCAGCTGCGCGACATCGCTTTCCACCGCGCTCGACATATCCGGATATTGCAGCTTGCAGGCGACCTCGCGGCCATCATGCAGCACCGCCTTGTGCACCTGGCCAAGCGAGGCGGCATGGGCGGCCTTCTTGCCGAACGCGGCGAACTTCTCCTGCCAGCCGGGGCCGAGTTCTGCGCGCATGCGGCGTTTGACGAACACCCAGCCCATGGCCGGGGCATGGGCCTGCAGCTTTGACAATTCTTCGGCATACTCGGCCGGCAGGAAATCTGGAATGGTCGACAGCATCTGCGCGACCTTCATCAGCGGGCCTTTCGAGCGCCCCAGCGCCTCGGCCAAGGCGCGCGCAATCCGCTCATCGCCCTGCGATCCGCCAAACAGCGAATTGGCCGCAAAGCTGAGCCCCGCGCCGGAGAGATTGGCGCCGACGCGGGCAGTACGGGCGATACGCCCGCTCAGGCGGTTGCGCTCGGGATCGCTGCGGTCGTCGGCCATGCCTGCTCCACTCGTTCCAGGCAGGGATAGAGCAGGCAGGCGGTCTTGTCAGTGCGGTGCGACTAGCTGCGGCACTGGGTGCGCGCATCCACGCTCATGCGCACCAGGCCCTGACTGTCTGTGTCGTACTCTTCAGACAGCCAATTCTCGGCGAAGGTGCTCGCCTCGCAATCGCAATTGGGCCGGCTGCGACGCTCGCAATCTTCAAACGTATCATCATAGGCCATTTGGCGATCCCGGCAGAAACCATCGCTGATAATGTTGCCAGCGATCATATTCGGTTGAAGCCGGCTCGATGTGCCATCGACAAGCCGGGCACGTTCGACCTGTTGCGCCTCCACGGCATCTACGAGGTGGCTCGTGGCGCGTGGATTTCCGCCCAGTTTCGCAATCTCGCCTTCCAGTCGTGCGATTTCGGCATCCACCTGTTCGAGCCGCTGCGTGCGGACCAGCTCGCGCACGGCTTCAGCCTCTGATGCGACACAGTCCCGGTCCATCCACTGCGTGTAGGGCGACTTGCGGTCGAAAGAGGCTAGCAGTTCGGTCTGGAACGCACTCAGTTCCACGACAGGCGCAGCCGGCGTCTCGACAACAGGCTCTGGCTCCGGTTCGGGCTCCGGCGTGGCGGACGGGACCAGGTCTTCCGGAAACTTCATCTCGAACACACCCGAGAAGACATCCAGAACGGTACCAGTGGAGCTGTTGGTGACGCGCATGGTGATAGGCTCACCCGCATTCACGGCTTCCGCCACAACCAGGCCGTCAGCAGGGGACTCGATCACCAGATTGAAACCTGCGCGGTCGCCCCAACCCCACGGGATCGATGCCGGCACGGTTCCCGAAGGTGTTTCAATCTCCGCCGTCAGGTTTGCGCCGGCGGAATGGCTGTAAATATCCGGATACTCCTGCGGATTCTCTGCAACCAGGCGGATATTGGATGCCTGTGTGTCGCAATAGGTGAATTGCGTCGCCCGGAAACTTGTCGGGTCATCGGAAATTTCACGGCATTGATCTGCCGCCGCACTGGCGCACATGGCCATGGCGCCCAGCACCATAATCAGCAATTTTTTCATTTCGCGTCCTCCCTGGAAAGCTTCATCTTTCAAGGCGAGTATCGCGGCAAGCACAACACTGCAGCTGCTTTCTTGCGGCAGTTGAGCGCTGCGTCTTCGCCTCAAATCAGGGGATAGTCGGCCTCGGCCTCATACCGGCTCGGGCCTTTCCCGCTATGGCTTTCGAACAGATGGAACCGGTCGCACCAGAAAGGTCCATCGCGATAGGCGCCGTGGCGTTCGGTCCAGGCGCGCGCCTCCTCCAGGCTGGTGCCGTGCAAATAGGCGAGCGTGACATGCGGCTTGAAGCCTCGCCTTTCAGGCGGCAGGCCGAGCCGGCGGGCGGCGCGTTCGCAGGCGCCGGCAAGACGCGCCAGGTCGCCATTCGGGGCGATGCGCGCCCACACCGCATGCGGCTCGCGCCGGCCGAACCAGCCCATGCCGCCGATTTCGAGCTGCATTTGTGGGGCTTCGATCAGGCCAAGCTCATGATCGATTTCGCGCGCGAGATTGGTGTCCACCTCGCCGAAAAAGCGCAGCGTGATGTGGAAGTTCTCCAGCGGGCGCCAGCTCGCGCCTGTGAGGCCCTTTTGCAGGTCAAGCAACGGCTCGGAAATCTCGTCGGGCACCGGCAAGGCGGCAAAGAGGCGATGGAGCATGAAAGCAGCGCCTCTCACCGGACGCGGGCAGCCAGATTAAGCTATCTAGGTATCGCGGATATCCGCGCCAAGCTCTGCCATATGCGCAAGGAAATCGGGATAGCTGGTGGCGATCATCGAGATGTCGTCCACCTGTACCGGGTTTTGCGCCGCCGTGCCCATCACCAGCGCGCTCATGGCGATGCGATGATCATGACGCGTCTCCACCAGACCACCACCAGGAGGCGGTCCGCCGCAACCCTCAACAGTGAAGCCTTCCGGGTCCGCCTCGCAGGCCACACCATTGGCGCGCAGCATGGCGATTACGGCATCGATCCGGTCGCTCTCCTTCACGCGCAGCTCGCCGGCCCCGGTCACACGCGTCACCCCATGGGCAAAGGAGGCGAGCACAGCAAGGATAGGAAACTCATCGATCATGGCGGGCACCAGCCGTTCGGGCACATCGGCGCCGGTCAGACGGCTGGGGCTTGAAATCTGCAGGTCGATCAGTCGCTCGCCCGCCGCCTCGCCGGCTTCATCGGCCCCCAGTTCCGCGCCGAAATACGCAAGCACATCGAAATATCCGTCACGCGTGGAATTCGACATCACACGCTCGATCATCACATCTCCGGCCGGCGAAATCAGCGCGGCCGTGGCCAGAAAGGCCGCCGAGGAAGGATCGCCCGGAATAGACGCATCAAGCGCGGTCAGGGTCTGGCCACCCTCGATCGCGATGCTGCGGGCCCCACCTGGCGAAGTGACCACTTTCACCTCGGCGCCAAAGCCGCGCAGCATGCGCTCGGTATGGTCACGCGTGGCGCGCGGCTCATGCACAATCGTAGTACCTTTGGCATTCAGGCCTGCAAGCAGCACCGCAGACTTCACCTGCGCCGAGGCCATGGGCAGGGTGTAATCCATTGCTTTCAGCTCGCCAGACCCTGTCAGCGTGAAAGGCAAAAGCCCCTCCGGGCCGGCGTCATCGCCAAACCCCATTTCACGCAGTGGGTTCAAAATGCGGTTCATCGGCCGCTTTTTCAGGCTGGCATCACCGGTGAAGCGCGCGGTGATCGGGTACCCCGCGACCACACCCATGATCAGCCGGCTGCCCGTGCCGGAATTGCCGAAATCCAGCTCAGCTGCAGGGGACTTCAGACCGCGCTTGCCAACACCCATGACGCGCCAATGCCCCGGCGAGATCTGCTCAACCTCTGCGCCCATCGCAGCCATGGCCTGGCCCGTGCGCAGCACGTCCTCGCCTTCCAGAAGGCCGGTGATCTCGCTGGCCCCCTCGGCCAGGGCGGCAAAGATCAGAGCGCGGTGGGAACAGGATTTGTCCCCTGGCGCAGAAATAGAACCAGTTATCCGGTCGACGGGATGAGAAGTCCATGGCATGGGAATATTTGATCCGGGGGCGGCGCAAACTGTGAATTGCGCTTTGACAGGACCGAGCGTTTCTGGCAAGCGCGCCCCCGAAAAAACGTACAGCCCTCAGCGGGAGCAAGAACGTGGCGAAAGCAGAGCTTGGAACCAAGCGCACCTGTCCGGAAACCGGCAAAAATTTCTACGATCTGAACAAAAATCCGATCGTTTCGCCCTATACCGGCATGGAATACCCTCTGTCCTTCTTTGAAACGGCGCCCAAGCCGAAAAAGGCGACCCGCGGTGCGGCCAAGCCGGAAGATCCCGAAGAGGATGACGAGGAAGACGAAATCGAAGATGACGCCGATACCGGCGAGGACACCGATTCCGATGAGGATGAAGACGAGGATGAGGAAGCAAAAGCCCTCGAACTCGGCGATGATGCTGACGACGTCGTCCTGGATGGATCTGATGACGACGAGGATGACGATTCCAGCAATGCGAAGGTCCCCTCGGGCTTCACCGAGGAAGGCGTCGACGATGATGATGACGATGTGATCCTTGATGATGACGATGAGGATTTCGACATTGATGTCGAAGGCGATATCGACCTGGATGACGATGATGACATTTCCGGCGATGAGGATGATGTTACCCCTTGATCCGGGCGGCATTCGGCCTTAATCACACCGCTTCCCAAAGACCGGGACATCCGGGGCCATAGCTCAGTTGGGAGAGCGCTTGAATGGCATTCAAGAGGTCGGCGGTTCGATTCCGCCTGGCTCCACCATCCTCGTTTGATCCCGTATCGGGCTTACGCCCTCACATGGATCGCGCTCAGGGCTGGTCTGGTTCGAACTATCCTCGTTCAGCTCCACCATTTAAAACCGGTCAGCGCATTGCGCTGGAAAATCGATCCGGGGGATCGATATTAGGTTTTAAATGCCCCGGCAGGGGCTAACAAGGACTCCTGTCTTTTTCTCGGTTTTGAATGGATTTCCTGTTTGATCCCCGCTTCGCGATGGAGCGTGCTCAGGGCTGCCCCCAGCCGGTCTGAGCTTCAGCTCAGGAAAATCGATCCGGGGGATCAATTTTAGACGGAGGATGCCACGGCAGTGGCCAACAAAGACTCCCTGCTTTGTCTCGGCTGCGACTGGTTGTTTTGTCTCCGTATCGCTGCGCTCACATGAGACGAGGCTCAGGGTTGAGTCCTTGCCTGATCCCGTATCGGGCTTACGCCCTCACATGGATCGCGCTCAGGGCTGAGTCCTTGCCTGATCCCGTATCGGGCTTACGCCCTCACATGGATCGCGCTCAGGGCTGATTGCGGCACACACGCCATCGGTTTCCAGCGCCGCTTGCCCGGACCGCGCGCAGCCTAATGGTGAGCGAGGCCGAATTATGGGGCAGACATCAAAAGACCATTCCCAGCAACATGCTTGTACTGCCCAAGCTTGAACACCGCGGCCTTCACCCCCACCTCAATTTCAGACACAGAAGTGAGCGGCCGCTGACGATCAGGGTCCTCACGGCCTGTCGACCGAGACCTGTCTTTGAAGGAAGGACCCAAGCATGACATTTCACGCTTCAAACACGCTGCCGGCGGACTTTGACATGCGCGGACTGGTCTATGTCCGCCCGATCGCCCTGGACGAGCTGCAGCGTATTCTGCCCCCCAACGCCCTGGACCAATTGGACACCACCGACGATCTGTTCGCCGTGTATAATTCCGATGGCGAGCGACTGGCCATTGTCGAAGGGCGCGAGGCCGCCTTCGCCGCCGCGCGCGCCCACCAGCTAACCCCGACCAGCCTGCACTGAGGCTTTGACTGAAAATACAAATGGCGCCGGTCCATCCAGATCGGCGCCATTGATTTGTTCGACTGTCAGGCCTTTCAGGCCGCCGAGGCGGTTGAAGCCTTGCTCGCCTGGCACAGTATGGCGTGAATGGCCTTGGCGTCCGCCGCACCGCGCAGGGCCGCGCGCACTTCCGGCTTGCGAAAAGCCCGTGAGACCTGGGCCAGAGCGCGCAGATGATCTGCCCCCGCCGTCATCGGCGCCAGCAACATGAAGACGAGATCGCAAGGACGCTCGTCCACCGCGTCAAACTCCACACCTTCAGACAATTTCATGAAGCCACCAACAGGCGTGTCGATCTTCGAGAGCCGTGCATGCGGAATGGCAACGCCTTCGCCCACGCCGGTGGAGCCGAGCTGTTCGCGCTCCATGACGGCATCGAAGATCGCGCGATCATCCAGGCCAAGCTTTTCCGCCAATGCACCAGACAAACGGACAATCGCCTGTTTTCGGCTGCCGCAGGATTGCTCGAGGAAGATGACTCCGCGGTCCAGCAGGGCTGAAAGATCAATTGCCATTGGCTGTCTCTAGTTTGAGTTTTACTCGGAAGTGGCGGGGTCAACCCAGCCGATATGCCCATCTGGGCGGCGGTAGACCATATTCAGACCGTTATGCCTAGCGTTGCGAAACATGAGGGCAGGAGATTCTCCCACTTCCAGCTGCATGACCGCTTCTGAGACAGTCATGGTGCGAATATGGGCATTTCCTTCTGCAACCGTGAGTGGGGCCTGGTCTGCGCCATTGGGCAGGTCATCGCCCGAATCATCCTCATCCGGGCTCGGCGCGAGAATGAAACTCGCCGCGACTTCACTGGGGAGCGGGGCGCGGCCCGGTCTGTGATGGTCGCGCAGGCGGCGCTTGTAGCGGCGCACACGTTTCTCAATCTTGGCAAGGCCCGCATCAAGCGCGGCATAGGGGTCATCGGCCTGGCCGACAGCCTGCAGGATGATACCAGAGTCGAGATGAACATTCATGTCCACTTCGAACAGGTGTCCAGACTTCGAGACAGCGACATGGGCATCGCCCGGCCGGTCAAAATACTTCGTGACAGCGTCTTCAAGGCCACCCGCGATCCGCTCCTGCAGAGCCTCACCCAAGTCGACATTACGTCCAGCGATCTTGATCTGCAAATCCGGCCTCCTTCAGCTTCTACATGGGGAGCCATGTTGCCGCGAAAACACACATCATGCAAAAAACGCGCTCAGACTCCCGGCATCCGCCAATGATCAGGCCGATTGGCGCATGCGCCGGCGGCGTTGGACCGAGGACGGGATCCCTAGACTCTCACGATATTTCGCAACCGTGCGTCGTGCAATCTCGATCCCATATTCTGTCAGAATTTCAACGATTTGATCATCCGACAGCACATCCGCGACGGTTTCCCGCTCAATCAGGACCTTGATCCGGTGGCGTACAGCCTCAGCGGAATGAGCTTCCCCACCCCCGGTCGACGGGATTGCGGCGGAGAAAAAGTATTTCAGCTCGAACAGGCCGCGCGGCGTGGACATGTATTTGTTTGAGGTCACCCGGCTGACCGTGGATTCGTGCATCGAGATCGCATCGGCGACCTGTTTCAGGTTCAGCGGGCGAAGATGCGCAACGCCGTGCGCGAAGAAGGCATCCTGCTGGCGGACAATCTCGCTCGCCACTTTCAGGATGGTGCGCGCCCGCTGGTCCAGAGACTTGATCAGCCAGGTGGCATTGGCCGCGCAGTCAGTGATGAATTCCTTCTCGGTCTCACGCATGGGCAGGGCCGAGACCTCAGCATAATAAGCCTTGTCCATCAGCACGCGGGGCAGGGTATCGCTGTTCAGTTCCACGGCAAACATGCCGCTGGGCAGTTCGCGCACGAAGACATCCGGGGCCACCGCCACGGTGGCATCACCGGCAAAGCTCGCGCCTGGACGCGGGGTCAGCGCGCGCAGCTCGCCGAGCATATCCATGATGTCGGCCTGATCCACACCGCAAATCTCGCGCAGCTTCTTCAAATCATGCTTGGCCACGAGATCGAGATTATCGATCAGCGCGGCCATGGCCGGATCATAGCGGTCGCGCTCTTTCAGCTGCAATGCCAGGCATTCCGGGATGGACCGCGCCATCACGCCGGTCGGATCAAAGCCCTGACAGATGCCCAGGACACGTTCGACATCGGCAAGATCAGCGCCCAGAATCTCGGCCGTCTCCGGCAGGTCCGCACGGCAATAGCCACCCTCATCTGTCTCATCCACCAGGCGCGAGGCGATCAGGCGGTCCGCGCCGGTCAAACCGGACAGATTGAGCTGATTGTGCAGATGAGCATTCAGTGAAACATCGCTGGTCAAAGAGCCTTCGAAATCGAAATCCTCGCTACCACCCTTACCCGAGCTGGCCTTGGACCAGTCGGTGGCCGCGCTGGGCCCGGCGCCGGCGGCGGCCTGGGGCACGTCTGAGCCGGTGCCACCCTCGAACACATCCTCTGAAGGCGCGTCGAGCGCCTCGCGCGCCTCGTTCAGGCCGCTGGCATCGTCCAGGCGCAGATCCCCGCCATCGGAGCTGGCGGCCTGGCTGTCGCCCGGCCCATCGCCGTCAGAGCCTTCCGCGCGCTGCAACAGCGGGTTCTTCTCGATCTCGGCCTCGACGAATTCGGCCAGTTCAATGTTCGACAGTTGCAGCAGCTTGATGGCCTGCTGAAGCTGCGGTGTCATCACCAGAGACTGGCTCTGGCGCATATCCAATCTTTGCCGCATGGCCATCTGTAACGTCCTCTTATGCCGCGAACCGGTCTCCCAGATAGACGCGGCGCACTTCCTCATTGCGCAGCACCATATCAGGCGGACCGTTAAACAAGACTTCACCGTCATACATAACATAGGCGCGGTCGACGATTTCGAGCGTCTCCCGCACCTGGTGATCGGTGATCAAAACGCCCAGTCCGCGTTCCTTCAGGAAGCGCACCAGGTCTGAAATATCGGAAATGGCCAGCGGATCGATCCCTGTGAAGGGTTCGTCCAGCAGCATGAAACTCGGCCGAGAGGCCAAAGCGCGGGCAATCTCCACCCGGCGACGCTCGCCGCCCGACAATGAGGTCGAGGACTGGTTCGCCAGATGCTCGATATTCAGCTCGGCCAGAAGGGCCTGCACCTGTGCCTTGCGCTTGGAGCGGTCGGTTTCGAAAAGCTCGACCACGGCCATGACATTTTCGGCCACGCTCATACCACGAAAGATCGAGGTCTCCTGCGGCAGATACCCCATGCCGAGGCGGGCACGCTGATACATTGGTAAGCTGGTAACATCGGCGCCATCAATGACGATCTTGCCGGCATCGGCCTGGATCAGGCCCATGATCATATAGAAGCAAGTGGTCTTGCCGGCGCCGTTCGGTCCCAGCAGGCCAACAACTTCGCCCCGCTGCAAAGTCAGCGACACATCACGCACGACCTGGCGCTTGCCAAAGGACTTGGCGAGCGATTCAACAAACAGGCCTTCGGTTGCGTCTTCCATGATCCAGCTCCAAGCAACGCTGGTGCGCTGCTTCCCGTGCCGGGTCTAACGGCGCACCCTTAAAATCGATTTACGACGGGCGTAACAATTCGCCCGATAGGTGAGTCAGTTGTCGGTCCCAGCCGCCGCAGCGGCCGATTCCGGCATGATGAGAATCTGCACTCGGCCATCACCACCACGCAGTTGCGAGCGCCCCTCGCTGACATTCAGGACCAGCTCATTGCCGCGCGCGACATCCTCTCCGCGGATCAGCACAACCTCTCCTATCAGGGTGATCGTGTCGGCGGCGGCATCATATGTGCCTTCATCGCCGCGCGCTTTCAGGTCCGGGGTGACATAGAAGACTTCGCCTTCCGCGACCATGCTCTGGATATCGCCGAAGCTGCCACCAATGCCAGTCTGACCGGCGCCATCGCGGCCGGAATAATACAACGTCACCTTGTCGGCGCGCAGGCGGGCATCACCCTGAACGATATCAACATTGCCAACGACAATGACACGGCGTTCGCGTTCCAACACCGAGGAATTGTCGGCATTCACCCGGATCGGCCCGCCCTGGGATGAGAGCTGGGCCATGGCCGGCAGGCTGAGGGTCATCACCGCCCCCAGAGCCGCCATAATGGGCCGGGCAGAAATCCTAGTCTTGTTCACCATCACTCTCCGCTGTCTGTTCGCTTTGCGAGTCTGTTTCTTCGTTTTCCCCGGGCGGCGCCTCGCGCGGCGGGGCGGGTTCGAACACCATTTCCACATTGCCGAGAAAGGTGATCACACTGCCATCTTCTGTAATCTCATAAGCATCCGAGCGGATATCGCCCAGCGGTCCGGAACCGTAAAGTGGATCAAGACCCTCGATCCGCCCCTCAAGGATGTAGAAACGGGCACTGGTGGTGCGAAACCGGTAGCCGCCCTGATCGGCAACCTGGACATCCCGGTATAGGTCCAGGGTCTGGGCATCCTGGTCATAGGTGCCTTCCGGGGCGGTGATCCGGCTGCCCGACTGGTCGACCAGCATCGGGCTGGTAAGATCAATGAGATTGTCATCGGCGCGCCGGCGCTGGGCCGTATCGGCGGTGATGATATAGGAATCTCCGCCCTGATCGCGCCCGGTAAAGCGCGGATTGATCATGGTGACGATTTCATCGCTGCCGAAGGTGCGCCGCTCCGCATCCAGCCCCGACAGCGCATTGGCGATCACCGGGCCGGCCAGCACGCCAATGGAAATCGCCGCACCAGCGGTAAAGGCCAGGCGCAGGAACCGCACAATGTTTGATCGGCGCTGGGTCTGGGCGAGCGTGACCTGCCGCCGGGGAGACCAGACAAATTCGGTCTGCTGGGCAGATATGCTACTCATGAACGCTCTCTCACAGCGGGCGGAAATGCCCGGCACTGTCCCCGGATATGTGTGTATCCCACTCGGCTAACGCAAGAAAGCGTTGACTTCATGGCAATCGCGCCATGCGGGACAGTATTAGGAAGCGTGTGAGAAAATATCGCTGTCCGGCCAACCGGCGAGGTCAAGATCAGCGCGCGTTGGCAGGAACTCGAAACAGGCCTCAGCCAGAGTTGTGCGCCCCTCGCGCTCCAGCATGACGATCAGACCCTCGCGGATGACATGCAGATGCAATACATCGGAAGCGGCATATTCCAGCTGGGCCTGTGTCAGCTCTGCACGGCCCCAATCGGAGCTTTGCTGTGCCTTTGAGAGGTCCACGCCGGCAATTTCCTTGGCGACATGTTTCAGCCCATGCTGATCGGTATAGGTGCGCGCGAGCTTTGACGCGATCTTGGTGCACCAGATCGGCGCGCAGGTAATGCCGAGCCATTTCTTCATCATCGCCACATCGAAGCGGGCAAAGTGAAAGATTTTTAGCACGCCAGTGTCAGCCATCAGGCGCTTCAGGTTTGGGCAGTCATAGTCCCGTGTCAGCCGCACCACATGCGCACTGCCATCGCCGGAGGAAAGCTGCACCACGCACAAGGCATCGCGGTGCGGATTGAGCCCCATGGCCTCTGTGTCCACGGCAATAATCTTTCCAAGGTCGAGATTTGCGGGAAGGTCTCCCTCGTGAAGCTGGATGTCGCTCACTGGTTCATGTCTCCTTCTGGCAGGCCAGCCACCGATCAAACATTGAGATGTATCCCACAACCTGCTGCAAGGCCAACGGTGTGCACCGATTCTCGCGCTGCAAGTCGCAAAACTGTGATGGCCCAGGGGTGGCATCCTGCCCAACGAGCTTCTACCTAACGCGTTTAGCGGAGGGAAATATGCCAAAGCTGACAGCCCATGGGCAGCCCGGCGCGGCCAGTCCCGCCGAAGCCTATCAAGCGGTCCGGACACGCACATGCGCTTTGGCAGAAGGCCTGAGCGACGGTGATGCCACTGTGCAATCCATGGCAGATGCCAGCCCGGCAAAATGGCATCTGGCACACACAACCTGGTTCTTCGAAACTTTCCTGCTGCAGCCAAACCTGCCCGCCTATCGCATTTTCGATGCGGCCTATGCCTTCCTCTTCAACTCCTATTATGAGGGCGCCGGTCCGCGCCATGCCCGGCCAAAGCGCGGACTGCTAACCCGGCCCAACCTGGAGGAAGTCCTGGCCTATCGCGCTCATGTCGACGCGGCGATGGACAGTCTTCTGGCCCGCGCAGATGTGGAAACGCACGCGCTGATCACGCTCGGGCTCCATCATGAACAACAGCATCAGGAACTGCTGCTCACCGATATTCTTCATCTCTTCGCTCAAAACCCGCTGAAGCCGGCTTTCCGCCCTGGACAGCCCCTGGCCGTGGAAGGCGAAGGCGCCATGGCGCTGGACTGGTGCGCCTATCCCGGCGGCCTGGTGGAGATCGGCGCTGCAGGCGAGGGCTTTGCCTTCGATTGCGAACGGCCGCGCCACAAGGCTTTCCTGGAACCGTTCCGCCTGGCCAACCGCGCTGTGACCAATGGCGAATGGATCGAGTTCATTAAGGATGGCGGCTATGCCACACCCGGTCTCTGGCTCTCGGACGGCATGGAATATGTGCGCCGCGAAGGCTGGCAGGCACCGCTCTATTGGGAAAAGCGTGAAGGCACCTGGTGGGCAATGACTTTGCGCGGTTTTCAGCCTGTCGATCCCGACGCACCAGTCTGCCATATCAGCTATTATGAGGCCGATGCCTATGCCAGCTGGGCCGGCGCGCGACTGCCGCGTGAGGCCGAATGGGAACATGCCGCCGCCAGTCGCGCGGTTGCAGGCAATTTCGCAGACACAGGCCGGCTGCGCCCAAAACCTCAATCTGGCCCGGCCGGCAGCCCGGCTGGACTGTTCGGCGATGTCTGGGAATGGACTGCGAGCGCCTTTCTGGACTATCCCGGCTTTCAACCCCTGCCTGGTACCGTGGGCGAGTATAATGGCAAGTTCATGAGCGGTCAGATGGTGCTGCGCGGCGGCTCGTGCGCCACCCCGGAGGGCCATGTCCGGCCCAGCTACCGCAACTTCTTTCAGCCGGAAAAGCGCTGGCAGTTCTCCGGCTTGCGTCTGGCACGGGACAATTAGCGCAATGGCCTCAGACAAGGATGCAAAAGCCGCCATGGCGGCCGATCTGCTCGCCGGCCTGACCGCCATGCCAAAGACCATTTCCTCGCGCTGGCTGTATGACCGGCGCGGCTCGCACCTGTTCGAGCAGATCACCGATCTGGAAGAGTATTATCCCACGCGCACCGAGCTTGGAATTTTCGACGATCATGCCGAGGAGATGGCCGCCGCACTCGGCCCGGATGTGGTGTTGGTGGAGTATGGCGCGGGTGCCCTGGTAAAGACCCGCCTCCTGCTCGACGCCCTCACCCGTCCGCGCGCCTATGTGCCAATCGATATTTCCGGGCCTTTCCTGCGCGATGCGGCTGGTGCGCTGCAGGCTGAGTATCCGGCGCTGGAGGTCCATCCCGTGGTGGCCGATTTCACCCGGCCGGTCGACCTGTCCGACGTACCGGGCGCGCGCGGTGAACGGGTCGGCTTCTTCCCGGGGTCGACCATAGGCAATCTTGAGAACAGCGAAATCACCGCCTTTTTCAGGGCCGCACGCACCAGCCTGGGGCCGCGGGCGAAATTCCTCCTGGGCGTGGATCTGAAAAAGGACCCCGCTATCCTGGTGCCGGCCTATGACGATGCCCAGGGTGTGACCGCCGCCTTCAATCTGAACCTGCTTGAGCGCTTCAATCGCGAACTGGAGGCGGGCTTTGAAATCGAGGCCTTTGCCCATGAGGCACGCTGGAACGCGGATGAAAGCCGGATCGAAATGCATCTGGCCGTTCTGCGCGATACGACAGCACAGATTGACGGGCAAAGCATCTATTTCACCAAGGGCGAAACCATCCGCACAGAGATCTCCCGCAAGTTCGAGCTGGACGCGCTGGACCGCCTGCTGGCGCCGACTGACTGGACGCGCTCAGCGACCTGGCAGGACGAGAATGGCTATTTCGCCCTCGTCCTTCTCAATTGAACCCGACACCTCTCTTCATTGACTCCCTTGCTTCAATAGCCCTTTTTACCAGGAGTTAAGGGGGGCGGCGTGTAGGGGAAGTAGGCATGGCGGGACAAGCGGTCGTCACCAGAACTGCCAATCGAGCAGGCTACAAGCATGGCTAAGCGCGCGGACCCTATCCGCCGGCGCCAGGCCTGGGATGTGCCGCCGCTCTGGCTGGTCATTGGCGGCGGGCTGGCTATCATTCTGGCCTGGATCGGCTGGATGATCGGCCTGCCAGCGGAGGTCATTGGCCTGGCCCGGGCCGAAGAAGCCTTTTATCGCGCACTCACCGTCAACACGCTGTCAGACGCTTATACCCGCCCCTTTGACGGTGCAGGGGAGCGCAGCATTCTGGCCGTGCCCATGCTGTTGCTGGCGCGCTGGATTGGTGTGGCGGTGTTTTTCCTGACCCTGTTGAAAGTGGTCATCCGCCTGTTCCTGCAGAGCATTCTGGCCTGGTGGTGCCGCACCCGCTGGCGCGATCATATTGTCATTATCGGTGACCGGCCCTTTGCCTATTCGATCGCGGAATCGGCCGCAGATGCGCGTCTCAAGGTCGTGCATTTCACGCCCGGCGGATCGGAAACCACACGCAATGGGATCCTGAGCCTAGACAGCAATCATGATCTGCCCAGTCTTTTGGAACAAGGTGCCGCGCATCGCGCCCGATCGCTGGTCTTCGCCCTGGAGGACAATGCGGAATCGGCCGACATGGCGCGCTGGACCTTTCATTCCGAGGCCTTCGAGGCGCGCGCGCGCGCCCATGCCGGCCAGTCCGCCTCCGGCGACGCCGAGCATCAAGGCCCGCATATCTATGTCAGTGTCGATGATGGCTGGTTCGAGCATCGCGAAGAGCTCGATTATGGCTTCGACCGGCCGGCCGAGGACGCTCATCTGAAGGATTCCGGCGTGCTCGACAGTGTTGTCGAGCTGATCAGCGAGAGCCGCTGCGCCGCGCGCGCCGTGCTGGCCGCACATCCGCTCTATGCGATGGGCGAAGCACATTTGCAGCATATCCTGCTGGTCGGTTTCGGCGCCATGGGCCAGGCCCTGCTGACCGAAATTTGCGAGACCCAGCGCACCGATCCTTATCGCAAGCAGGTGATCTCGATCATTGATCCCGACGCGGCCAGCTGGCTCCGGTTCCAGCGCCGCTGTCCGGAATGGCACGAGGTGTTCGAGGGCCATTTCTACCCGGCACAGCTCGACCGCGAGGATGACGCTCTGGCCGATCTGTTCGCGCGGATGGACACCGCGCCCGTCACCGCGGCCTTTGTCACGCCCGGCGAGGATATGGACCCGGCCATCGCGGCCGCGCAACTGAAACAGTTGATCCGCTGGGAAATGGATGAAGGCAGGCTGGCGCGCGAACGTCTCGGCTTTCCGATCTTCACCTGCGTGCGCGGTGGCGGCACCAGCCAGAACTCCCTGCAGGATGCAAGGCCCGGCGATGGGCAGATGCCGATCCAGGCCTTCGGCACCTGGGATGAAATTGTCGCCGCCTCGCGCATACTGGAACGAGAGCCCGATGCAGCCGCTTACCGCGTCCACAGTGTGCACAACTCGCTGTGGAGCGGCACACCGCCGACAAATTGGAGCCAGGTGCCCGAAGTACACCGCTATTCCAGCCGTTCGGCGGCGGCCTATGTGCCAACCTTGTTGCATGCCGCCGGGTTTGACCTGCAGCCCTGGATTGCCGAGGCCGCGCCGAACCCACCCTCTTCCAATCTGCTTCCAAGCCTGGCCGAGGACAGCGCCCTGGCCGAAGATCTCACCGAACGCGTGCTGCTGGCCCGGCTGGAGCATATTCGCTGGTGCGCGGAACGGCGCCTGCGCGGCTTTCGCCATGCATCTCGCCGCGATGATGGCGCCAAGCGCCATCCCGATCTCGTCGCCTTCGACGACCTGCCGCTGAAATCGAGGGCCTATAATCTCAATTATATCCTGGCCCTGTCAGACCGGCTGGCGGCGGAAGGTGGCCTCGTGACCATAGCCCCGCGTGAGGGTGCACGCCGCGCCCTGGTGCGCCCGACCGATCTCGCCTTGTTGCGCGAAGTGGGCATGCTGACCCTGCCCGAGGCCGACCCCGAAACGGAGCCAAGCCATGCTGAAGTCTGAGACCCTCAATGCCGGCAATGGCCATGCACTGGTCCGCTTCAACGAGGAAACGGTGCGCCGGTTCAGCCCTGATACCTCCTATATCTCGATCTCCATCCGCCGGATCAGCCTGCGCAAGGGGCGGATCAATCTCGCCAAGTTCGGGCCGTATCTGTTCGGCGTACTCGGCCAGACCAATTTCGATGCCCAGACCAAACTGGCAGGCGTGTTTTCCCCGGCGGTTGAAGACGCGCTGATGGCCGGGGCCTCGACCCAGATGGGCTCACAGGTGGGCGCGCCGACCTATGGCGAGGAGTATGAGGCCGAGCCGCCCTCCTATGGCGATGATGGCGATGAAGGCCTTCCCGCACCGCCACCGCCGATCATGGCGGAAAGCTTTCGCCGCCTGGACCGCGTGCTGCTGATCGACAAGCAGCTGACCCCGCGTCTTGTCTTCCGCGGCGAAGGTCCGATGCAGATCGGCTTTGGCGGCATCCTGCAGAAGGATTATCTCGCCGACACATTTGGTGTGCTCGAAGCGGTGGTGAAATCGCCCGTGGCGCAGTTTGTCTCCTCAACCGCCCCGGCCATCGGCCAGCTCACCACGGCGCTGGACGTTGCCTCCACCGTGCATTCGGCCTTCCAGCGCCTGTCAGACCGAAAGGGCGTGGAGCGCCTGGCCATGCTGGATCTCAATCTGCGCAGCCTGTTTGACGAGACCGGCCTGCCGCGCGCCGGGAAATATGCGCTCATCGCCAAAGATGATGTGCCCGCCGGCCTCAGCGTCGATCTACAGACCGGCGAGATCCGCACCCATCGCGGCGGCGAATATGATGACGCGCCCTATGTGGTGTTCGAGCTGCGCTGTGAGGATACCCGGCCGGATTGGGGCAGCGTGCCGGAAGTGAACTCGGCCTGGCGCACGCTGGAACACCAGGTGATGACGGGGGAAACCCATGGCGCGCTGGAAGCCTTTCGCCGCGCGGTCTATCTCTCGCCCGACCTCGTTCCGGCCGATAGCGAGCGCATCTTCAAGGCCGCGCGGCGCAAGCTCGGCCCGCTGCTTTCGGGTGCAGAAAGCTTTGGCCTGGTTGGCCGGCTCGGCACTGTCGCCCAGGCCTTGAAGCAAACCTATGACCAGATCAAGTCTGCGCCCAGCGTGACCAATCTGCGCGATGAATGGGCGCGCTTTCATCGCTGCCACACCATTATGCGGATCAATGAGGGCGGCTTTGTCGACCATCCTGATGATCCGGGCGGGGCGACCAATATGGGCGTGACCCAGGCCACCTATGATGCCTGGCGCATCCGCAAGCACCAACCGACGCGCAGCGTGCGTGACATTGAAGAAGTCGAGGTCCAGCAGATCTATTATGAGGGCTATTGGCGCGCCGGCCATTGCCACAAGATGCCCGATGATGCCTCCGCGCTGGTGCTGTTCGATGCCTGTGTGAACCATGGCCACAAGCCGGGCATGACCTTTATCCAACGCGGCGCCGGCCTGCCCTCCTCGGCGGTTGACGGGGTTTACGGCTCGCAGACGCAAGCAGCCATCGCGCGGACCGACCCCGGTCTTCTGGTGCGCCGCGCGCTCGATGCCCGCTGGGCCTTCTTCGAGCGGATCATGGAGCGCAATCCAGGCCTGGAGAGTTTTCGCCATGGCTGGCGCAACCGGGTCGACCGCATGCGTCAGATCGCCTTCCAATGGACCACCGGCCAGGAGAGCATCGGGGCCGATCTCGCGCTGCTGATGCCCGGCCAACTGGCCGCGCCGGTCTTTGAGGATGACAAGGGGGAGAGCACGATATGAGCCAGCCCACCATACCAAGCGAGACCGACCGCGCCGAGTTCGAGGCCGCGCGCGATGCCGTCCTGTCCATCGGGCGCGAGTCCGAACGTATCCGCGTCTTCGAAACCATGACCCGGTTGGTCGATGAGGCTGACGATCTTGGCGCGGAAGGCGCCAAGGAGATCCTGAAGATTGCCCAGAACCTGCAGGACCGGCGCGCTTTCGCCCTGCTGCTTTTCCTCTGCCTGCTCGCCAGCCGCTCGGGGCTATCAACGCCGGCACTGAAGCAGAAGGCCGTACAGGCGCTGATCGAACTGAAACGCCTGCGCGAAGCCATTCGCGAGGCTCATCAGCTCGCCGATGCGACCTATGCCGACCCAGAAGACCCCGATCAGGATCCAGGCAAACTGAAAGTCTGGAAGGCGGCAATGGGCAATATCGGCCGCGCCCACAAACAGGCCTATCTGAACGCGGCCCTGGCCGAGGACCGCACACCCGACCCGGTGGATCTGCGCGAGGCGGCCGAAGCCTATCTGGAGGTCTGGAATCGCGAACATGGCGCGTCGACGACCTATCACGCCATCAACGCCGCCGCGCTGGTCTCACGCGCCGCCCGCGACCGCGAGACGGGTCTTACCGGTGCCGAATGGGCGCGCGATGAGGACGCCCGCGCACTGGCCAACGAGATCCTCGATATTCACCGCGAAGATCTCAAGAACGCGCTGCTGGAAGGCACAGCCTCTGAGGATATCTGGACCCTGGCCACTTGCGGGGAGGCCTTTCTGGTTATGCGGATGATGGATGATGCCGCCGAATGCTATGGCAAATATGCCGCCCATCCTGATATCAGCGCCTTCAACCTCGCCTCCTCCCTGCGCCAGCTGCAAGAGGTCTGGGGCTTTTCCGGCGAGGACCGCACCGATGGCGGGGCGATTGTCCGCCTGCTCAAGGCCGCGCTGATCAATCTTGATGCCACCGCCGCACTTGAGGAGGAGACCCCGGCAAATTCGATCCAGACCGAAAGTGTCATGCTGAGCGTGAAAGAGGCTCGCCTGATCGAATCCGATCTCTCCAATGCCCAGGCCAGCGAGACAAAGGGCCCCGCCGGCTTTGAGGCCTATTTCGGCAAGCGTGGTTCGCGCCAGACAGCCGGCACCATGGTGGATATTGAGCGACTAGCCGGGGCCATGCGCCGTTCACGCGCGCTGTGCGCGATCGAAACGGTGACCCATGGCGGCTGGCAACGCATTGGCACCGGCTTTGTTGTCGAGGGCGATGTGCTTCATCCCGACTGGGCCGGAGAGACCTATATCGTCTCCAATCACCATGTCACATCCGGCGGGGATGCCTCGCTCTCCTCCTCCTTCCAGCGTTGCCGCGCGGTGTTTGTCGATCTCGATCCGCTGGATGATACCGAGGCCAGCTATACCGTGGAATTCGCCGGCGTGATCTGGGAAAGCAATGAGGCCAATCACGATGTCGCCGTGCTCCTTCCGGCGACGGATCTGCCGAGCCAGGCGGCTGCGCTGAGCGCCCGGGATGTATCGGAATACCTGCCCAAGCGCCGCGATGTCGACCGCGACGGCACCGATATGCATGTGGTGATCCTCGGTTTTCCGGGCGGCGGCAAGCTGAGCTATTCCTTCGGCGATGAAATGCTGCTGGACCATGATGCCTGCGAGCCGGGCAAGGCCGTTCGCCCACCGCTGGAGCTGGATGGCCGGCCGATCCACCTGCATTACCGCACGCCCAGCCTGCCGGGCTCGTCGGGCAGCCCGGTCTTCGAGGCGGGCAGCTGGAAACTGGTCGGTGTGCATCACAAAGGCCTGCCGGAATGCCCGCGTCTGTCGCCGAAAACCGCGACCTATGAAGCCAATGAGGGGATCTGGCTGCCATCGATCCGCGCCGCCATCGCAGCGGCCCAGGGTCCGGACCCGGAATTCTTCCAGATGGCCAGTGCCGCACGAAAGGCCGCGATCGCCGCCGGCGGCGCTGGCGCCATGACCGATCTTGCCAAACAGGTTTTCGCCAAACCAATCGGTGGCGCGCCGCCCGCCGCATCCAGCATCGCGGAAGCGCGTCAGGGCCTGCCGGGCCATTATATCGCCTATAAGGAAGACGAGGCCGGGGTGCAGGATCTCTATCTGCGCACAGGCCTGTTCGAGGGCGACATGGACACTTTCCGCGCCAGTGCGCGCGGGTTTGAGACCGTCATTGGTGACGATAACCGCATGCAGGTGCAGCACACCACGGCAGACCCGTTCCGGATGATCTGCTCCCTGGTGATCCGCCAGGCCGGAGGCTTTACCAATTATGGCACCGGCTTCCTGATCGGGCGGCGCACCCTGATCACGGCGGGCCATTGCCTGCTCGGCTATCCCGGCGCGCCGAAGGTTGAAGCGGTTGAGATCCGCCCGGCCCGCTCGGGCATCAATGAACCATTTTCCGAAAGATTTGGCGAGATTCTCGGCCAGCGTTTCTCAGTACACCCGGCCTGGTCGGAACGGTTCGATCCGCTGTTTGATATCGGCGCAATCCATCTCGGCCAGGATATTGGCGATGTGCTCGGCTGGTTCCGGGTCGGCGCGCTGGAGCCGGCCGCACTGACCCATCGCTGGGCCCATGTCACGGGTTATCCAGGTGACAAGCTGTCGGCGCCAGGCCTGCGCGCACCGATGCGCGCGGCCGAGATGTGGCACCACGCAACGCCGATCGACGCGGTCAATGCGCGTCAGGTTTTCTATCCCGCCGACACCTATGCCGGCCAGAGCGGCGCGCCGGTCTATATACTCGACAAGGATGGCCGCGCCCGGGTTGTCGCGGTGCATGCCTATGGCCTGGGCTCAGGCGGAGCGGCCTATTCTGAAGACAATAATTCCGGCGTCCTGCTGGATGCATCCATGCTGCAGGTGCTGGCCGATTGGAGGACCGTACAATGAGCCAACCCGACGCCGCCAGGCGGCTTGCGATTGCCCGCACCGTGCATGAGGCGATCCGCGCCTGGGCCGCCGCCCATGGCCAGCCCGCCATGCCGCATTGGCGCCAGGCCCCGCGCTGGATGAAGGAAAGCACGCTAGAAAGCGTGGATTTCGTGCTCAACAATCCGGGCGCCAATGATGGCCATCAGCACGACCAGTGGATGGACCAGAAAAAGCGCGATGGCTGGGTCTACGGCCCGAATAAGGATGCAGACAAGAAAACCCATCCGATGATGGTGCCGTTTGCGGATCTGCCGGATATGGAAAAACGCAAGGATGCCCTGCTCAAGGCGGTTGTCCTGGCGCTTGCCTGATATGTTTCGCCGCCTCTTCAACCGGTTGACAAGTGGCGGGGCACAGGCCACCCGAGCGCCCATGATTGTTGCGATTGATGGAACCGCCGCCTCCGGAAAGGGGACGCTGGCACGGCGCATTTCGGCCCGCTATGGCCTGGCGCATCTCGACACCGGGCTGCTCTACCGCGCGGTGGGATGTCTTGGCGTGCGCAACCATGTTCCCCTGGAAGATGAAGACGCCCTGGCAGGGCTGGCTGAGCAGATGAGCCTGGCCGAATTTGACGAAGCCGAATTGCGCAGCGACGAAGCCGGCGCCAATGCCTCTATCGTGGCCGCTCATCCCAAGGTGCGCGCGGCCCTGATCGCTTTCCAGCGCCGCTTTGTCGGCCATGCCGGCGGCGCCGTACTGGATGGGCGCGATATCGGCACCGTGATCTGCCCGGATGCGGATGTGAAACTCTGGGTCGACGCCGATGTCGAAGAGCGCGCCCGACGCCGTCACAAGGAGCTTGAAATGGCGGGCGGGCATGACAGCTACGAAACGGTGCTGGCAAAAATGCGCGCGCGCGACGCGCGCGATGCCGGGCGCACGGATGCGCCCATGGTGAAAGCCGCCGACGCCCACTTGATTGATACGACCGAGATGACTATAGAAGCGGCCGTGGAACGGGCCTGTGAGATTATTGATCGCGCAGTGGCCCAACGGAATTCAAGTCGCTCCTAGCGAACCCGGACCAGAAGGCTCGGCGCTAAAACCAAAGGGCGGCACCACGCGAGACATGTTCAACACCAACCCCATGCTGGGCGCATGAGGGGACCTTGCTCGTTAGCAAAGTCTCGCTCCACAGCGTTTGGCGCAACCCAATCGAAACCCCTATATGACCGACACAATGAACCCCTCCACCGACGATTTCGCCGCGATGTTCGAAGACAGCGCCGCGGCCAATGCCATGACCGAAGGCAAGGTGGTCCCGGCCACCGTGATTGCCATCGAAAATGATGCCGTGATCGTCGATGTGGGCCTGAAAACCGAAGGCCGCGTGCCGCTGAAGGAATTTTACCAGGACACCAAGGATCCCCAGCCGGGTATCATCGTGGAAGTGTTCCTGGAGCGCATTGAGAACGCGCTCGGCGATGCTGTGCTCTCGCGCGAAAAAGCGCGCCGCGAGGAAAGCTGGATCCGCCTGGAAGACGCGTTCAATGCCGAAGAGCCTGTCAAAGGCGCAATTGTCGGCCGCGTGAAAGGTGGCTTCACCGTGGATCTCGGCGGCGTAAACGCCTTCCTGCCAGGTTCCCAGGTCGATATCCGCCCGGTGCGCGACATTGGTCCGCTGATGGGCGAGACCCAGCCTTTCGCCATCCTGAAAATGGACCGTCCGCGCGGCAATGTCGTGGTCTCGCGCCGCGCCATCCTGGAAGAGAGCCGTGCTGAACAGCGCGCCGAGATTGTCGGCGAGATGAATGAGGGCGATGTCCGCGACGGCGTCGTGAAGAACATCACCGATTACGGCGCATTCGTGGATCTGGGCGGTATCGACGGCCTGCTGCACGTCACCGATATGAGCTGGAAGCGCATCAACCACCCAAGCCAGGTGGTCAATGTTGGCGACACGGTTAAGGTGCAGATCATCCGCATCAACTCCGACACCCAGCGCATCTCGCTCGGCATGAAACAGCTCGAAGCCGATCCGTGGGATGGTATCGAAGCGAAGTACCCGATCGGCACGCGTCTCACCGGCCAGATCACCAATATCACCGATTATGGTGCCTTTGTTGAGCTGGAAGACGGTGTCGAAGGCCTGATCCACGTCTCGGAAATGAGCTGGACCAAGAAGAACCTGCACCCCGGCAAGATCGTCTCCACCTCGCAGGAAGTGGATGTCGAAGTGCTGGATGTTGACTCCGACAAGCGCCGCATCTCGCTCGGCCTCAAGCAAACCCAGGACAATCCCTGGAACGCCTTCATCGCCGAGCACCCAATCGGGTCGGAAATCGAAGGCGAAGTGCGCGGCATCACCGAGTTCGGCCTGTTCGTGGGCCTTGGCCCGGAACTCGACGGCATGGTGCACATCAACGACATTGCCTGGGACCAGTCCGGCGACGAAGCCATCCAGAGCTTCCAGAAGGGCGACACGGTTCGCGCCAAGGTTCTCGATGTGGATGTCGACAAGGAACGCATCTCGCTCGGTATCAAGCAGGTTGGCGGCGATCCAATCTCCGATGGTGGCGGCATCCGTCGCGGCGAAGTGGTCACCTGTGTGGTCACCGAAGTGGCCTCTGGCGGCATCGAGGTGGAGTTTGGCGAACCGGCGATGAAGAGCTTCATCCGCCGCTCCGACCTGTCGCGTGACCGCTCCGAGCAACGCCCGGAACGCTTCGCGGTCGGCGACAAGGTCGATGCGCGCGTGCAAAATGTCGACAAGGGCTCGCGCCGCGTGACCCTCTCCATCAAGGCGCTGGAAATCGCCGAGGAGCAGGAAGCCGTCGCGCAATACGGCTCGGCCGACAGCGGCGCCTCGCTGGGTGACATCCTGGGTGCGGCCCTGGCTGGCTCCGGCACCGCTGCCGAGGGTGAAGCACCTGAGGCCGCCGATGATGGCGAGGATGATCTGAAAACCCTGACCGGTGTTGGCCCGGCGCTTGAGAAAAAACTGCACGGCGCAGGCATCACCTCACTGCAGCAGATCGCCGATCTGTCTGATGAGGATGTCGCCAAGCTTGAAGACGAGCTGAGCATTGCCGGCAAGTTCGAGAAAGGGGACTGGGTCAACCAGGCCAGGGAACTGGTCAAGGGTTAGGCCCTGCCACATCTTTCAGGCTTCGGCCTCAACTGATTTTGGAACCGCCCGGTATATTGCCGGGCGGTTTTCTTTTTGGGCACAGCCAATTGCCGGTTTGTGCTTCATCTATAGCTGGGCAAAGAAGGCAGCATGGCCATCTCGCTTCTCTCCCACCTGGATCCGCGCATGGCGGGTCAGCTCATGGCTGCAGATCTGCTGGAGGGTATGCCGCCGCAAACAGATGCGGTTCTTCCAGCGCAGGACCAGATGCGGCTTGATCGGCTCGCAGATCCGGGGCGCCGCGCCCGGCTTGCCGCAGCCTTGCATGCCCGGCGCGCCTGGCTGTCCAAACACCTGGCGTCACTTCCAACGCAGATTTCCATCGAACTCGATGATCATGGCAAACCGCATCTGCAGGCACTGCCCCAGCATGCGGTTTCCTTTTCCCGCTCCGAAGACTGGTCTGCTGCCGCACTGGGGCAACAGGCCAGCCCGCTCGGGATTGACCTCGAAGCGGTCCGCCAGCTGGCTTGGCGGCCTATGATGCTCATGATCAGCGCGCCGGATGAAGCCGCTGCCCTGATGCCCGAACTGAAGTCTCCCACGGGATTTTTCCGCCTCTGGACGCTGAAAGAAGCCGTTTTGAAGGCTATTGGACGGGGATTTGGCGCGAATGCAAAACAGGTCCGCATCACGCCAACCATGCTGCGCCAACCCGGTTTGCACAAAATCTCGCATGACACGGAAGGCCTGTTTCTGGGCCAATGGATTGAGCTTGAGGGCTGCGTCCTCGCCCTGGCACTGGCTCAGCGACCGCAATCCCTCAGTCGCACACACATCGGATCGACTTCATAGACGCGCAGTCCATCGCGCCACAGGCTGCCACGCGCCTTGACCAGCACCGTGTCGCCTTCGGTCTCCACCGACAGGATCTCGATTACCGTTGTCACCTCTGTCATCTCAGGCGTCACCTGGCCGCGATAACTCCACTTGATCGGCGCGCCAGTCGCCAGCGTCTCGATATGCGGGGTGTCCATGCCCTTTGTGAGACCTTTCAAATGAACGGCCCGGCACAGAAGCTGGCAGAGCGCATCCAGGCCCAGTGAGCCCGGCTGCACCGGATCCTGGAAGAAGTGCGCCTTGAAATACCAGGCATCTGGATCGACCGCCTGACGCCCGCGAATAAGGCCAAGACCGGCCTCACCGCCTTCAGCATCGAAATGATCCACCTTGTCCAGCATGCGTAGCTGGCCACCGGCGAGCTCTTTGTCAAAACGCTTGATCGAGACCTTTTTCGCAGGCGGTTCCAGCGCGGCGGTGAAGTGGGGTTTGTCCGGCAAGCCGGCCTGACGCGCCAGGGCTTCTGCCGGGAAGAAGCCAAACTGGGTTTTCAGGTCCAGCACGCGCTCGCCCGCGCCGGTTTCCACCCTCACTTCAAAGCTGACAATCGTCATCGGCCCGACACGGGAGAAGGCCGAGAGACGCGAATCCACCGTCAAAAGCCCCGTTTCAGGGGTGATTTCGCGGTAAATCTGACCATCGCCTTCAAGATTGCGAAAGCGCAGATTACCCGACAACGCAAAGCCGCAATGGCTCGCCAGCCAGCCACAGGGCTGTAGCGCGATTTCCGAGAGCACCGCAAAGGGCATGGTGCCATTGCGATTATCTGAGAAGTACCAGGCGTCCACCGGCACATCATATTCCGCACGCACCGCAGCGCCGACTTCCGGTGCTCCGGGGCGCGTGCTGACCTGAACCACACGGCTCATCATATGATACGGCGGCTGGGGCAGGCGCGGAACGATGCCTTCCGTATCAAACCGCTCATACATCGCGCCAAAGGCCGCCGACGGCGCGCCATTCGCGCAGTCCAGCAGCGCCGCATGGTCGCCCCGGCTTTCCCCCGCCGGGCCCAGCCGCAAGGGCTGGTCATCCACCCGCGCAGCAGGCCAGTCCCGCCGCAAACGCAGCCCAAAGCGCGGACAGTAGAACACTTTCCGCCCATCGCTGCTGGCCAGCAGGGCCGCAAAGATCATCGGTGTGTCGCCCTCGATCACCTCATCAATGAAGACCTCATAGGTGACATCGTGATCGCTGTCGGGAATCACCTGGCCTCGACAGATAAACTCGGCAGTCTCACCGGGGACAGGCTCAAAGACGAAACCATCGCGCGCCACTGTAAGCCCGATAGCGGCGGCGTAGAACTCCAGTGCCTGAACAGCCGCTTCGGCCATCAGCGTGCCCGGCATGCATGGGTCGCCATGAAAATGGCCGTCATAGAACCAGGCCTCTTTCGGCACGGCGGCGCGCGCCTTCAGATAACCGCGCCCCCAGGGCCCACCTGCGGGGTCAAACGCTTCCACATCATCGAAAAAATCCAGTTTCCCGGCGGGCAAATGCGCCGGACGGGTCTGGGCTGCGCAGGCTTCAAAGCCGGCGCCGAAGCAGGTGAGGCCATCTCCCGCGCGCCATGCCGCGACCTCCGCATGCGAAAATGCCCGTTTTTGGCTCGCCTTTTCGGCGTTAAAGGGCATCGGCTTGGCTGTTGGCGGGGCTTCTTGCGCGGCATCCCAGGCCACGCCCTTGCCCGCGGCGAGTTCGGCATCCGTGAAAAAGCCGGCCTGGCCATTGCGCACAGAAAAGACGCGCCGCTCGCCCACCCGGCAATCATACTGGAAGAAGAACATACGCACGCCGGCCAGCGTGGCATGGCCAGTAATCTCGATCTGGAAACGCAACGTGTCGCCCGGCTGGGGCAGACCGCCCTCATGGAAGGTGATTTCACAGCCGAGCAGCCGATAGACGCGCTCATCCTGGTTCTTGAAATCCGCGCCCATCCAACCGATCAGCGTAAGATCGGCCTGCCCGCACTCGATCAGCGGACCAGGGCGGATATGGCGCCCATGGATATACCAGTCGTCCGGCCTCAGATCCGTTTCGGTCCAGATCACGCCAAGGCTTTCCACACCCGCTTCGGCCTCAATTCCGGTGATCCGGTCGACAAGCAGGAGCGGCGGCGCAGGCAGGCGCACCTGGCGGGCATAGCCATCCTGACGCTTGAAAGTCTTGCCGAAGAGTTTCGACATCTTGCCACGCGTGGAAGCCTCAATGGCGGCGCGCTCCCAACTCGGCCCGGTGACCAGACGCGGACACAGCGGCTCGCGCCCACTGATCACTTTACGCGGCGGCGTGCAGACCTGACCTGGCGGCGGCGCGGGAAAGGCCGCGCTTTGTGCCGAATCTTCGCGCCCCACATCGGTCTCTATCGCAATTTCCGGCCGGGCCGGCGCAATGGGCATTTCCGCGCGCTGGCGTAGCGCCGGAAAGTTTGGCGCGCGATAAGGCACCGGTCGCTCAAGTGGTCGTTTGGCTGCTGGCGGACGGTGCGTGCGCCGCGCTTCGACAAGCCTTTCAGCCAGACGCCGGATCTGCACATCCCGGCCTTCGGCAAACAGCATGGCGGTGACTTCAGCGAGCTGCGCAAGATCACCGCGATCTGTCCGGTCGGTGGCGATGGCAGTATGTTCGCGTGTGCCGAGAATGCGCGGCAGACTGCGGGTGAGCGTATCGCGGGGACCCAACTCGACAAAGGTCCGCACGCCATCTTCCCAGGCCTGCAGTACGGTTTTCGGGAAATCCACCGTGGCAACGGCCTGAGCCGTCAACATCTCGGCGGCGGTCTCGGGCGTCGGCTCATAAGCGCCGTGAATGGCATTGGCATAGAGCCGTACCGGCGCGCCCGTGTGGACCTTGCGTGTGTGCAGCCGGCGCCAGGTTTCCGCAAAGGGCTTCATCGCCTCGGCATGGACGATGAGATGCTGGTTCATCTTGGTGCCGGCGCGCGGGCCGAGCGCGAGGCAAAGCGCGCGGCAAGCCTCCGCCGGGCCGCCGATCATGCAATCGCGATCAGAATAGATGATGGTGATTTCCACGTCCGGATGGGCGGCCAGCGCGGTTTTCACCGCCTCGACCGGGGCCTGCACGCGCCAGTTTGTCCAATCAGCGGGCACATTGCTGCCCCAGGCGGTTTTCGCGGTTTCGAAATCTCCGCCAAGATGGCGCTCATACATGGCCGCTTCGGAAATTTCGTCGAGCAGCTTGCCGGGATCACGCCAATAGTCGAATGCGAACAAGGCGTTGCTCTCACCGAGCGAGAGGCCGAGCGCGGCATCGGGCACCAGTTCCAGCACATCGCGATAAAGGCTGGCATGGGCCTGGCTGACCAGGGTGCCGGCGCAGAGTTGTTCAAATTCGGTGAGTTCGGCGGCATTGAGCAAGGGCGTGATGCCCTCCGCCTTGCCGAATTTCGCAAGGCCCGCGCGCACCTCCGGGAAGGCGATCAGCAGCCCGCGCGCCATGCGCGGATAGACGGCTGCAGAGCCTGTGAACATGAAGGCCAGCTCACCTTCGGGCCGGCCCTCACCATAATGTATGCCCTCGCTCTGCGGCGTCTCACCAGCTTCCAATTGCGCGCTCGCCTGGCGGCGCAGATCCACCAGTTCAGCTTCGGTCTCGGCGAGCAATGCGATGCGACAACGCCCGCGTCCGCCTGGCTTTCCGCGATCCAGTTTCGTCGCAAGGCGCGCCTTGTCTGGCGCGGCGGCCCAGTGGAGATGGGGCGTTGCTCGCAAGGGATCGCCAAAAATGAGCGGCTCTGCGGGCATAAGATCAATACGGCCCGCAAGACCGGAAACTTTGAGCTTTCCTGCCGCGCGCTTCGGGCTCAGCACAAAGGCAGTGCCCTGAGCGCCAACATGCATCCCGCGCGCCGAGAGCGCGGCCGTCAACGAGGTATCGAAAAGATGTTCAGCCACAGGCGCAGTCCCGAAAACCGCACTAAAATGCTCAGAACGTGGCGTTTTCGGCCTCTTCCAATCGAGCTTTCCGATGCTGGCATAGATCGGGTCGCCCGCCGCTTCGGCATCCGATCGTCGCTTCAGGACGAGGGCGGCGGCCAGATCGGAGGGCTGCGCACCGGACGCCAGATCCGTCAGGGCCCGCGCGCGCACTGGCTCAGCGGCGAAATCGGCGGCTGCGACAACCGCCATATCGAGCTCACCAGCCTTGAGCGCGGCCAGCGCCAGGTCCAACCCGGCAAGACCCGAGGCTGCACCGCCGGAAATGGAAAAGCCCCGCCCATGATAATCGCGCGCATAAGTAATGCGGTTGGCAAGCATATTGGCCATGGCGCCAAGCACCGTGGCGGCCTTGAGCGGTGGGGCGACATCTGCTTGCCGCGCGGCATAGTCAGGGGCTTGCGGGTCCAGCCCGCACAACTCCGCAAGCCGCTCACGCAGCAGCCACCGCCCAGCATCGGCCGCGCATTCCATGCCGACAAAGACACCCACCCTGTCGGCGGAGACATCCGCAAGACCGGCGAGCGCCTCGTCCACGGTTTCGAGGGCTGCAAGCTGTTGCGGTTCAGCCTCCATGAGATCCTTGGGTGGTACGCGCGCACTGCGTGGATCAGCGCCAATTTGCATGCAGGGCGGGGCAGGACGGGCCGGCTGGTTCATCGCCCGGCGCAGCACCGCCGCCACGCCGCGATCTGCGCCAGCGCGCAAGCCGATACCACAAATGACCACGTCTTCATCAGTGGATTTCGAGCGGGCCGCCGACGCCGGTCGGGCTGCGGGCTCATACTGTTCCAGGATAAGATGGGCATTGTTGCCGCCAAAGCCGAAATTACTGATCGCGGCGCAGCGCGGGGCTTCGCCCCGGGGCCAGTCACTGGGCTGGGTGAGGACGCGGAGCCCGGTTTCAGACAGGGTCTTGATACCCGGACCGGCCATGGGCGTCGGCGGCAGGGTCTCGCAGGCCAGAGCACCTGTCAGTTTCAAGAGGCTGGAAAGCCCCGCCGCGGTGATCAAATGACCGGTATTGGCCTTCAGCGAGCCGATGGGCAGCCCCTCAGAACGGGCAAACATCTCTCCCGCCGCGCGCAGCTCCGTGGCATCGCCTGTCGGCGTGCCCGTGGCGTGGCATTCGAGATATTGAACACTCTCCGGCGCAATCCTGGCGCCGGCATAGGCGCGCTGCATCGCCTCCAGCTGGCCCTCGGCATCGGGGGCGAGCAGGCCCTTGCGGCGGCCATCATTGGAAAGACCAATGCCGCGAATGATGCCGCGCACCGGCTCGCCCGCTTCCACATCGCTGAGGCGTTTCAGCACCACCGCGACAGCGCCTTCAGACGGCACCAGGCCATCGGCGCCCTGCACGAAAGGCCGCGAGCGGCCCGTTGGGCTGAGCGCCTGAAGCGCCTCGAAACCGATATGCAGGATCAGATTGTCCGCCGCATTCACCGCGGCGACCAAGGCGCAATCGAGATCGCCCGTGCCCAGCCGCCGGCAGGCAATCTCCAGCGCGTAGAGCGAGGAAGCGCAGGCGGCATCCAAGGCATAGGCCGGCCCGGAAAATCCAAGCACCTGCGCGATCAACTGCGCCGGTAGGGAGCTATTCAGCACCGCACGCGGGTCGCCGGCATTGGCTTCTCCCGCCCAGACACGCGCGGCGAAATCGGCATGGGCACGGCTTGGATAGGAGAGATTGGCGAGGAAAACACCCGCGCGCCCGGATTTCACCTTTGGCGCGCCCGCCGTCGCCCAGGCCTCCTGCGCAGCATGCAGCGGCCAGGCGCAAACCGGGTCGCGGGCCGCGCCGGTGCGCAGGGCTTCAGGCAAACTCTCGGGATCGAACACCTTATCAAAGCCCTGAACCGTGCCGGAAACATAGCGGCTGGCCGCCTCCTCCGCCGGCGTCAGACCAAAGCGACCGGGCGGGACCTGGCCATAGAGGATGTCACCGGCGCTGATGCGCTCCCAAAGCGCATCTGGCGACAATGCGCCCGGAAGGACACAGCCTTCCCCGATGATGGCGATGGGTTCGAAAACCTGCCCCCTGGTCATCCTACCACTCATCCCCGACCAGGAGTTCCACATCCGCGCGATCTCCATAGAGCAGGTGATCGGCAAAGATTGCCGCGCCATCGGCCCGCTCGATCAGGCCAATCCCGCGCGCGCGGAAATGCGCCGCCAGGGCCTCATCCACCATGCCGCCATTCCAGGGGCCCCAGCAGAAGCTTTTCACCTGTGCATCCGGCAGGTCTTCGGCGAGCTGGCGCGCCACACGGCTGAGCCACGCATTGGCCATGGCGTAATCGCTTTGACCGATATTCCCGAACACGGCGGAGGCCGAAGAGAAAAGCCCGATATGGCTCAGCGCCGCCGGCTCCAACGCGGCCATAAGGTTCAAAAAGCCTTGCAGTTTGGGCGCAAAGACACGTCCGACGTCTTCGCGGGTTTTGGTCTCCGCCAGGCCGTCGGCCAACACGCCTGCGCCATGAATCAGGCCGGTAATCGCACCATGTTGCGCTTGTGCCTTGGCGAGCGCTTCCTTCACCCGATCCGCATCACCGAGATCGAGTTGCAGATATTCCGCGCGCACACCGCAAGCCTGCAAGCCTGCCAGGGTTGCGCGGATTTCACGGCCCGCCAAGGCGGCACGGGCCGCGCGGTCGACCTCTTTCGGCAGAGGCTTTTCGCCTTGGGCGCGCGCCTTTTCGATCAGGGCCAGACGCAGGGCTTTCAGATCACCAGTATCTGCGATGCCCTCCGGCCAGGGCGCAATTGGCGAACGCCCGGCAAGCAGGACGGTGCCGCCGCCGAGCCGTTCTGCCAGAGCCAGCACGCAATCTGAGGTCACCCCACGCGCTCCGCCGGAGACAAGCCAGACACCGGGCGTCTCCGGCCCCTTGCCGCTCAAAGGCGGGGCATTCGGCGCAACGGACTGCGCCATGGGACCATCCGGCGTGAGGATCGCATCCTCCAATTCAGCGGAAAACGCGCCTAAAAGGTCCAATTTCGAGGCTGGGGCAGCAAGGCTCCAACAGGCAATCCCGACTTCGGGCCATTCCTGGCGCAAGGTGCGCGCCAGGCCCTGCAGACCCGAAATCCGGCTGAGCGCCCCATTTGCCTTTTCGAGCATGAGGATGCGGTTACCACGCCCACGACACTGCCGCGCAACCTCCAACACAGCCCAGTGCCGGGCGGTTGGATCGGGCAGTTTCAAGCCTTCGGTTATGACAATGGTGCTTTTCGCGCCAGGCTTCGAGACCGTCTTGATCCCGGCATCAGCCAACGCCTTCTCCAAATGCCTTTCCGGCGCGGTGAGGAAGACCGACCCCGGTTTACCGACAGGTTCAGCCGGCACAGGCCGCCAGTTTACGGCCCGCACAGCGCTGCGCGCGCCGGTCTCAGCTGTAGACGCAATTTCGGGACGAACCGGCAGATCGGCTGCCACCCCGCCCCTTACGCAAAAAAATCGGCAATCGCCCGGATCGTACGCAGCTCGGCGAGAACTTCCGGATCGACTTCCGGCAATTCGGGATGGCGGTCTTTCAGGGCCGAGAGAATTTCCACCTGCTTGATGGAATCCACGCCCAATTCGCCTTCCAGATCCATGGTCTCTTCCAGCATGTCTTCCGGATAACCGGTCTTTTCCGCGATCAGGGCGCGCACACTGTCCACCGAAACCCCATTCATCGGGGCATGGCCATTGGCCTTCGGGACCCCAGCAGAACCATTGGTATAGGCTGGGGCTGCGGCGGCAGGCGGCGGGCTCGCCGCACCGGCCGTCAGCACACCGCTGGCATCGATCATGGCGGCGATGGCAGAAATCGTGCGCAACTCAACCAGTTGTTCAGGGTCGATTTCAGGCAGCGTGGGCAGATCCTCGCGCAGTGCGGAGAGAATCTCGACCTGCTTGATGGAGTCCACACCCAGCTCACCCTCCAGATCCATCTCCGCTTCCAGCATATCCTCCGGATAACCGGTCTTTTCCGCGATGATGGCGCGCACCAGCGTGGTTGCATCCAGACCGGGCGGTACGGCGGCGGGCTGGGGCATGGCCGGTGCAAGCACAGGCGCAGCAACAGCTGGCGGCGGGGCAACCGGGGCAGGAGCTGGCTGCGCGACCGGCGGGGCTGGCGCAGGTGCGGGCGGCGGCGCTGGCATGCTGACAGCTGGCGCGGGGACCTGCGGCTGAGGCACAAATTGCGGCTGCGCAACAGGCGGTGGAGCATAAGCTGGCGGTGCAGCAGGCTGGGGCGCGGGCATGGCCGGAGCTGGTAGCGCAGCGCCGCCGATCAGCTGGCTGGCCGCCGACATGAAGGCGGTGTGCGCACTCGACATGGCGTGCACATAGTCAGCCTGGCGCCGGGAAAGTTCTTCCAGCATTCGCTCGGCGGTGGCACTGGGCTGTGGCGCTGCGGGCGCCTGGGCTGGCGGTGGGGCAGGCTGTGATGGGGTATGTCGGGTCATGGAGCTGTTCTGGCTGGAGACGGGAGACGGCGCCGGCTTTCCTGCCGGCGGGGTGAGGCGATCTGTATTGGGTACAGCACGACCGGCCGCACCCGATTTCGGTGGATAGGGTTTACCAAGATTGGCACCGCTGATCTCTATAGCATGTTTCGGCGGCGCTGGTTGGTTCGGCGCGGCTGGCAGGTCTGCAAACAGGCGGGCAAGGTCGAGATCCAGGCCCTCTGCGCACAAAATACCCAGCGCGCTGAGGAACTGGGCAGCGCCATTGCGGCGCTTGTGATCCAGACAGACGGCCAGATGCGGACGATCGCCCAGAATGTTGCCTGTCAGGCCGGTCACCACGCTGCCCGGGCCGAACTCCACGAAAATCCGCGCGCCGGCTTCATACATCGCCTCGACCTGATCGCGAAAACGCACAGGCCGGGCAAGCTGGCCTGCCATGGATTTCGCCAGCGTCTTGTCAGACTTGGCATAGGGTTTGGCGGTGGCATTGGCATAGACAGGCAGTTTCGGGCTTTTTAGCTT
>JALEGE010000012.1 GCA_022760335.1 Hyphomonadaceae bacterium | reverse complement strand
GCCGGGCTGTTGGGTCAACATCAGGATCACCGCCGGCACCCAGAAGGCATGAGCAATCTTTTCCTGTTCGACCAAATCAAGGATCAGGCCTGGATCAATCTCGCGCAGAATGACCGCGCGTGCACCCTGTAACACAGATAGCATTCCGATATTGACGCCCGCCACATGGAACAGCGGCATGGCATTCATCACCGACTCGCCGGGGTTGTAACTGGACCATTCCAACTCGGCCGCCTGAACAAATAGCCCCATATAATTGGCATCTGTCAGCTGCACGCCCTTGGGCAGGCCTGTGGTGCCGGATGTGTAGAGCTGGACCACATCATCCTCATCCTCGATCTGCAGCTTGGGGTCAGTGTCGCTCTGGGCCGCGCGCCAGTCGACATAGGCTGGCCAGGCACCCCAGGACGTATCCAGGCTGATAATCATGCGCAGGGACGGGCACTCATTCATGATCTCAGCGATCACCTGATGATACTCCAGGCCCACGAACAAGACCGAGATCTGCGCATCTGTGATGATGAATTTCAGTTCGTCACGCGCCAGGCGCCAGTTAACGCCTGTCATCGCCATGCGTGCCTTGGCCGCCCCGAACAGGATCTCGTAATAGATGTCCATATTCTTGCCGAGATAGCCGATCCGGTCCTGCACCTCAGCCCCGGCGGCCATCAGGCCATTTGCGACCTGGTTTGAGCGGGTATCAAGCTCTGAAAAGCTGGTCGTCTTCCCCTCGTAGAGGAAGGCTGCTTTTGCGCCACGCACACGCGCCTGCTCGCGCGGAATATCGGCCACATGCCGGATGGTCGTCAGATCAATCATGCCTTGGCACCTTCACACTCCGCCAGCCCGGATCCCTCCGTCTCGACGTCTTATCTAGCGCCCATGGCCAGCAGGCAAGGCTTGTCGGCACGCGATCATCATGGAAGCACCGCAAACACGGCATAAGGACATGTCGGGAACTGGGGAAATACTCTGCGCAAGCAGGGACTTCAGCGCTTCAGCGTGAAACTGATCCCGGCAAAGTCTTCATTTTCGCTCGCCGAGCCATTGCGGTCACCCCAGTGCACTTCGCGGCGAATATAGCTGAATGAAAGCTGTCCGCCGCCGCGTTGAACAGAAACACCGGCCTGGATATCGCCAACTGTGACCTGGTCGCGCAGTGCCATCGCATTGGTCACATTTGCAAGGCCATGCTCACCAGCCTCCCAGACCAGGGCCTCATCTTCTGTGCCCGCAAAGATATACCAGCTGTCGGCCACAGCGTTCGAGCCGCGCTGATCGAAATCCCAGCCCAGGCGCACCTCGGCACCCACGCGCCGGGTCTCGAACTTGCCTTCTTCCTGATAGGACACGCTGGGCACCAGGTTCAGGTCAAAACCGAAACCGGTCTGCTCGCCAGTCGCGGCGAAGGCAAAGGCGGCCGAGAAATCCTTCTTGCCAACGCTCGGCTGGATCAGGCGGGCCGCATCGCGCGAGCCCTGAATGCTGCGCAGCGCCTCAGCCCCGGACCAATCCGTTTCCAGGAAAATATCCTTGGGATTTTCCAGCGTATAAACATCACGCCAGGGTATGGTCGGCGTTTCGCTGCTGGCAACCGTGACTGATGTCGACAAAACAGGGCCAACTTCCTCACGTCCAGTAAGCAGACTGTTGGAGTGTGTCGCGCCAGGCCCTCTCCCAGCGCCAAGCCCCACATCTCCGCTGAAGACGCCCTCTGTAGCCAGACGAATGCCTTCGCTGACAAGAATTTCCTGTGTTGTCGTGGAAACGGGCGCAGCGGCGTAGTCGCCGGATATAGCGGATCCGACACATCCCTGGCATGCCAGGACGGCAAGACTAGACGTAACAAGCATCGCTATGCGCCCCATTGCCATGGTCGAACTGCTCCCGCTTTACAATCCCCATTCAAGCAGCCCGTGTTTAACGTATCATAAAGCCCAGAAGGCCCGGAAAAGGTTTTTCTCAGTATCTGGTTAAAATTCAGACATGCACAATTATACGAGTTTTATGCCATAAGGCGAGGAATATGCGCAATTTTTAATAAAAACGGCGCGCCGAAGCGCGCCGTTCTGAATTAACCCCTAGCGTAAACAGGGCGCTAGATTGTGTTAGTATGTCTGCTCTACTGGCAGGCCAGACACTCCTCATAATCGGTCTGCGGGGTTTCCATCGTCTCGCCCGCCTTGCGCTCAGATCCGGCGAAGGCTGCGCGCTGGACCGATTTGGAACGGCAATAATACAGTGATTTGAGCCCTTTTTCCCATGCCGACCAGTGCAGCATGTGCAGATCCCATTTCGAAATGTCGCCCGGCAGGAAGAGATTGAGCGATTGGGACTGGCAGATATAGGGCGTGCGGTCGGCCGCCAGCTCGATGATCCAGCGCTGGTCGAGCTCGAAGGCAGTCTTGAAGACGGACTTCTCGCGCTCGTCGAGGCAATCAAGATGCTGCACCGAGCCTTCATGCTCCAGAATGGAGGTCCAGATCTCATCGGTATTGAGACCCTTTTCCTCCAGCACGGCCTCAAGCTGCGAGTTCTTCACAGTGAACGAGCCTGACAGGGTCTTGTGGGTGTAGACATTGGCCGGGATCGGCTCGATGCCCGCGCTGGTGCCACCGCAGATGATGGAGATCGAGGCGGTCGGCGCCACGGCCATCTTGTGGGAAAAGCGCGCCATCATGCCGGCATCGCGGGCATCTTCACAGGGGCCGCGTTCCTTGGCGAGCTTGACCGAGGCCGCATCCGCGCCCTTGCGGATATGCTTGAACATGGCGTTATTCCAGGCCTTTGCCGCCGCGCTTTCAATCGGCGCACCCTGCGCCTGCAGGAAGGAGTGAAAGCCCATCAGGCCGAGACCGACAGAGCGCTCGCGCTTGGCCGAATACACTGCGCGGGACATCTCTTCCGGCGCCCGGGTGATGAAATCTTCCAGCACATTGTCCAGGAAGCGGAACACATCCTCCAGGAAGGTCTCGTCCTGCTTCCATTCCAGGAATTTCTCGGCATTCAGCGAAGACAGGCAGCACACGGCCGTGCGGTCCACGCCGCGATGGTCCACGCCTGTGGGCAGGGTGATCTCCGAGCAGAGATTGGACTGGGTCACCTTCATGCCCAGTTCGCGCTGATGGGCCGGCATCGCATTGTTCACTGTGTCCGTGAACAGCAGATAAGGTTCGCCAGTCTGGATGCGCAGTTCCAGGATCTTCTGCCAGATCTTGCGAGCGCTTACCGTGCGCAGCACCTCATTGTTCTTGGGCGAACGCAGGGCGAAATCAGCATCCTGGCGCACCGCTTCCATGAATTCATCGGTGATATTGATGCCATGGTGGAGGTTCAGGCTCTTGCGGTTGAAATCGCCTGAAGCCTTCCGGATTTCCAGGAATTCCTCGATTTCCGGGTGGTGGATATCGAGATAGCAAGCCGCCGAGCCGCGACGCAGCGAGCCCTGGGAAATCGCCAGCGTCAGCGAGTCCATCACGCGGATGAAGGGAATGATGCCTGAGGTTTGCCCGTTCTGGCCAACCTTCTCGCCGATGGAGCGGACATTGCCCCAATAGGTGCCGATGCCGCCGCCATTGGAGGCCAGCCAGACATTCTCCGTCCAGGTCTCGACAATATCGTCCAGCGAATCGCCAACCTGGTTCAGGAAGCAGGAAATCGGCAGGCCGCGATCAGCCCCACCATTCGACAGAACAGGCGTGGCCGGCATGAACCAGAGATTCGACATATAGTCATACAGGCGCTGGGCATGGTCCTGGTCATCGGCATAGGCACTGGCCACGCGGGCAAACATGTCCTGAAAGCTTTCACCGGGCAGCAGATAGCGGTCCTTCAGCGTGACCTTGCCGAACTCGGTGAGAAGGGCATCGCGCGAGGAATCGATCTGGATCTTGTGACCATCAACAATGCGCAGCTCCGGCGCCCCGCCCCGCTTGGGTTTCCCCCGGCGCAGTTTCGTTTCCTCAGTCACCTTCACAGCTTCAGTCGCGGACATGCTTTCTACCTCGATCCTCTAAGACATATATAGGAATAACCGCAGAAAACCGCCATATGCGGTGCCCCGACAGCCCCCTGCCACAAGATATAGTGGTCGCGTGGTTAATGAGTCGTCAACACGATTATTCGTCCGAATACCGCATTTCCGGTGGAAAAGATTCCATGTTGCATAAAAACAGGGCATAGGGTCTCTTCGGAACATTTAATAAACATCCGAGCGCTGACGGGCCATCCGGTATGGCAAAACCGCTTGCTCACTAGGCATCATCATGGGACATGCCGACACATGATCACACCATCCAAACGCATCATTGTCACGGGCGGAGCCGGATTTGTCGGCTCACATCTGATCGATTCGCTTCTGGCGCGCGGCGATGAAGTGCTTTGTGTCGACAATTTCTACACCGGCCAGAAGGCGAATATCGCCCATCACCTGCTCGATGCCAAATTCGAGCTGATTCGCCATGACGTGACCTTCCCGCTCTATCTGGAAACCGACGAGATCTATCATCTCGCCTGCCCTGCCGCGCCGATCCATTATCAGCGCGACCCGGTGCAGACGTTGAAAACCTCGGTGCATGGCTCAATCAACATGTTGGGGCTCGCCAAGCGCCTCGGCGTGCGGATTCTCCAGGCCTCCACCAGCGAGGTCTATGGCGATCCGGAAGTTCATCCCCAGACCGAATCATACTGGGGCAATGTGAACCCGATTGGCTTGCGCAGCTGTTATGATGAGGGCAAGCGCGCCGCGGAAACCCTGTTCTTTGACTATCACCGCCAGCACGGGCTGGAAATCAAGGTCGCGCGCATCTTCAACACCTATGGCCCGCGCATGCATGTCAATGATGGCCGCGTGGTCTCGAACTTCATCCTGCAGGCGCTGCAAGGCCAGCCGATCACGCTCTATGGCGATGGCCTGCAGACGCGCAGCTTCTGCTATGTCGATGATCTGGTCGCTGGGCTGATCAAACTTATGGACAGTCCGGCCGAGTTCACCGGCCCGGTCAATCTCGGCAATCCCAGCGAGATGACCATCAAGGCACTGGCAGAAACCATTGTCGAGATTGTCGGCGCTGGTTCAGCGGTGGAGTATCGTGATCTGCCCAGCGACGATCCGAAACAGCGTCAACCCGATATCACTCTGGCGCGCGCCAAGCTCGACTGGGCGCCCAGTGTCGCCCTGCGCAGTGGTCTGGAAAAAACAATTGCCTATTTCGATGGCCTGCTGTCTGCGCAATAGCACCTCAAGGCAACTCAGGCGAAATATACACCCGCTTCGAATGTGCTCTGCCAGGCCAGCATCACGGGCTCGTCGACACCCTGTGCCGGAAGGATCAGGTGAAATTTCAAGGGTAGGCGATTGCCGCTGGACAGCCGAATGCGCGCGCCCGTCTCGCTGATATCAATACTGGAGACTTTCACGCGATTGCCGCGCGGCAGGACGATCTCTCCCACTCCGGAACACTCAATGCGTTCGCTACGGCGGCGATTCTGGCCAAAGCCCACTTCAGCAGCACTGGGCCTGCGCACAACGGATTCAATCCGACCTGTGGACACAATGGCCTTCTTTCCATTCAGCCAACCCATTTGCCTGTTAACCTCATTCTGCCATTTGATAAACAAGTAACGCACTATTTCGCGGTTGGTTCCAGCCGTACTAACAAAAATATACTACGGGTTCACTTGTTGAGTTATGAAGAGATCAAAATACAGAGCAGATTTTGATACATTCGAGCCATGAAAGCCAGTCTATTGCTCAATTGCCTGTCATTCCGTCATGGCCGCACCCGAGTGCGTGGCGGTAGAATGCTCTCGATGACGAAGCCGGAGGAACAAACCGCCAATCGGGCAGGCCTTGCGTGCGGTTTTTCTGTAAGAAAATGGTGCCGCCTAGGTGACTTGAACACCTGACCCCCGCATTACGAATGCGATGCTCTACCAGCTGAGCTAAGGCGGCACTTGGTTTTGAGTGGCGCTGCATACACTGCGGGGCAAACCTGGGCAAGAGGGCGGCTCAGCCGGACTGGTGGGCAAAGCCTATTCGGCTGCTTCCGGCTTGCCGGGTACGGGAACACCCGGATCATCCGGGCGTGGTGGCATGGTGATGGTTTTCTTATCGCCAGGCCGCGGCAGGGCGATAGGCTTGCCGGCTTCCAGTTCACGCGAAAAGCTCTCATGGCGCGGATGCACGAGCATGCCAGTATCACCAAAGGCATAAACCAGACGCGCCCAGTCCTTGGTATCGAAATCAAAAGCGCTTCCTCTTGGATCAATGTCTGACCAGTCGGCCTCTCGCGCAGCCGTGGCTGCCATGCGCGACCAGCGGTCAGCCTCGCCCTCATCGCCATAGCCGCGCAGGGCGCGCTCCATCAGCAGACTGAGCCGAGCTGTCGGTTTTTCCTCGATCAACAGCGCCAGCTCACGGACTGCGTCGACCCAGTTTTCCGCCTCCATGGCCAGTTCAGCCTTCAGGATTCGGCTTTCGCGGTGGCCCGGATTGGCATCAATCAGGCCCTGAAGCCGAACCTTGTCTGCACTCGACTTGTGCTCCGGATCCAGACGCCGCGCCATTTGGGCAAGCGCGGGATGCGGCCGGGCCTTCCAGGCCAGCTCCAAGACACCCTGGGCAGCCTTCAACTTGCCATCAACCATCAGGTGACGCGCACCATGCCAAGCGGCGGGCGGAAAGTCGGGGGCGGCACGTATCGCCTCGGCCAATGCCTTTTGCGCCCCTTGACGGTGATCAGGACCAAGTCCTGCCGCTTTGGCGGTCAACAGAACGGCACGGCGGCGCATCAGATTCACGCCAGAGATCAAGCCTCGTTTTTCGCCCAGATCCAGGGTCTCCAGGGCCGCATCCCAGCGCCCCTGGCTGACCTGTAGATCAAACAGGGAATTGAACGGCCATTCGGCAGAGGATTTCAGCTCCAATGCCTGGCGTGCTCTGGTCTCGGCCACCGAGGTGTCCCCGCGCTCAATCGCAGCTGCCGCCGCACCGCGCAGGCCCGCGAGCTGTCCACCCGGAAGGCGCATCAACTGGCCCCAGGCACGTTCGGCCTCGCTCCAGTCATCGCCTGCCTCGGCTGCGCGTGCCTCCAAAAGCAGTTTCAACCGTTCATCATCACCATATTTTCGGGCCTTGCGGGCGAGTTTCATTGCTGTCTTCGCATCGCCAGCCTCCGCCGCCAGCAAGCCTTCAGTCAGCGCCTTGTTGGCCTTGCGCACCTGGGCGTTGCGCCGCGCCTTGCCCAGCGTCCAGGGCATGGCCACCAGACTGGTCAACACCCACCAGGCCACAGCCACACCGCCGGCCAGGATCAGGCCGAGAATGATGATCAGGCCAAGATTGAACCGACCCGGATCACTACCAGGCAAGTCGATCTCGACATATCCGTCCAGCGACCACAGCCAAAATCCGCCCAGGGCCGCCAGCCCGGCGATCAAGACAATTGCAAGTAGTGTGGTTACGCGGATCATGCCATCTCCAGCGCTAGCGGTCTTCGGCCATCAGGTCGAGTCGCAGCGTATCCAACGTGCGCTCCAGCGACCGTCGGTCGCGTGCGCCCTGCAGCCAGCCGGCAAGTGCCTCACCAGCCGGGCCATCCACAGGCTCAAGCGCCATGATGGCACCGCCAAGATCGCCCTCATCCAGCGCGTCATTGGCCGCCTCCAAGGCCTCCAGCACCGGCGTATCTCCCTCACGGCGGACCTGAACGGCATCGCCGAATAGACGACCGGCAACGCCCATGACGCCGGAGTCGGCTGTTTCAGGCTGCAGCGCACTCAATACGGCCTCGGCCATATCCGGGAATTGCCGCACCAGATCATCCTGCGTCGGCGCGCCGGTTTCAGCGATCGGTGCGAGCGCCTCCAGACCGCGCAGATCCGGGCGCACCTGCTCAAGCGCCTCCAATGCCTGCACAAAGGGTTGGCCACGCCGTGCGGCGGCATCCATGGTCGAAAGGGCAAGCGCAGCCTCGGCAGCCGCGGCGATCCGGCCCTCAGCATCGGTGCGCGCGGTACGAACATCCTCGCGTAAAGCATCGAAAGAAGCTTCAAGTTCGTCCAGATTGCCATCGAGATCGAGAATCTCGCGTTCATGGCGGGCGAGTTCATTTTCCAGGCGTGTTTCCAAGGTCTCAATCCGGCTGGTCGCACCGGCCAGGCTGCGCGCCAGTTCCGCATCGCTTACGCCGCCTTCGCCAGGCTCAATCGCTTCAATGGCAGACAGCCGGGCTTGAAGTGCCGCCAGATCGGCCGCAACCTCTTCGCCCGGGCCTTCCTCGATGCGGATGGGCGGGGCGGAGAGCCGCTCTTCAGCGCGATCAAGACGCTCTTCCAGGCGCGAGATCTGGCGATTGAGCCGGTCTTCCAGATCGAGGCGTGCTTCGGTTTCCCGGCCCAGATCGCTGGATTGAAGCAAATCATCCGGCAGTTCAGGCGCCTCAATCGAGGTCGGCCCACCAAGCAAGCCGGGCATACGCTCTGCCCCGGCATAGCCCAGGGCGCCACCTGCCGCCGCCGCCACGCTAGCAAGCAGCAGAGATGCGCTCCATCCCGGCCCGCGCCGTGCAGGGCGTTCGGGCTCGGCTTCGCGGAACTCCACATCGATCGGTTCACCCGGCTCGGCGGAGAGTGGATCGGTCTCGGGAGGGGTGTTCGGATCGGACATGATGACAGCTATACGCTGAAATTCTTACCCGGAAACATCCGCCATGGCAGTTTTCAGGGCCAGCATCAACGCATCCTCATTCGGCGCCGCCGCAAACTGCTGCCCCGCCCAGGAAAACGCGACGAGTGGCATTGCGGCCTTCTTCGATATGGCGACCAAATGAATTTGTGAAAGATCCAAGTCGTTAGCGATATGCGCAAAACTCTCCGCGCCCCTGGCGGAATGCACCAGTACGGCCTGCACATTGCCAGTAGAGAAAGCCGCACTGGCTTCAGGCATCAATTTGGAGACTGGTCGCATGGCATAAAGCGCCAGGAACCGTGCCACGCGCCCCGCACCCTGTAACCGCGCGACCAGATCGCCTGCGGCGGCTTCATTGGCAACATGCAATACTCCGCCTTCCGGCGCTGGATGAGACAGGATCAGGTCGCCCAAAGCCGTGCTGTCACCATGGGCGCAGGAGAGATCGCAAAAGCCAGCCTCAAGCGCGGCCGCCTCGGTTGCCGGCCCAACGCACCAGGCCATTAAATCCCGACGCGCACTGGCCGCCGCAAAGGCGCGCACACCATTGGCACTGGTAAAAACAAGACCAGAGAGGCCGGAAAGGTCCAGTTTCGCTGGCAAAGCTTGCATTTCGAGCGCGGGGCTGAGGATTGGCATATAGCCAAGCGTAGCAATGCGCCCTGCGCTCTCTTCTGCACCAGGGCTTGCCCGCGTGATCAGAATGCCGGGTCGGTCAGGCATCATCTTCAAACGCCGGCAAGGTGCCGCCCGCCGCGGAACGAATCTCCTCGCCTGCGGCAATGCCCACCTGCTGCAGTGCTTCATCCCCAAAACCTGGCGCCAGCAGACGCTCTGAACGCCAGGTCTCAGCGCCATCCGGGCGTAGCACTTCGCCCAGGAAACGGGCGCCACCACCCTCAAGATGAAAAAGATGCGCGGCAATCGGCGTACGGCAACTGCCGTCCAGCGTGGTGAGAAACGCCCGCTCGGCCAATGCCGCCTGCCGGCTGGGCGCATGGGTCATGGCCTGCAGGGCGGCCAGCGCGACATTCGGCAGTTCACCCATGCGTGCAGTGCAGGCGACAATGCCCTGACAAGGCGCGCTGAGCATGTCTTCCAGCGAAATTGGTGTGGCCATTTCCGGGATGCCCAGCCGCGCAAGTCCAGCCATGGCGAGATAGGTGGCCGCCGCTTCTCCGGCTTCCAGCTTTTTCATCCTGGTCTGCACATTGCCGCGAAAAGGCACGATCTCCAGATCTGGCCGGGCACGCCGCGTTTGTGCCTCACGCCGCAGACTGGCCGTGCCGAGCACAGCGCCTTTTGGCAGGTCCTCAAGTTTCGTCGCGTGCGGGCTGAGAAAGCCCTCGCGCGGATCTGCGCGCTCCGGGAAGGCGACAAATTCATGGCTGTCGGGCAAGCGGCTGGGCACATCTTTCAGAGAATGCACACCAAGATGGATCTCGCCTTCATCCAGCGCGCGGTCCAGCTCACGCGTGAACAGGCCCTTGCCGCCAGCATTGATGAGCCGCTCGGTGGTCAACCGGTCACCGGTTGTTGTGAAAGTGACAAGTTCGGTCCTGATCGCCCCTTCGCTGAGCTGCTCAAGCCGTGCGGCGGCATCTTGCGCCTGTGCCAGCGCCAAGGGTGACGCGCGCGTACCGATGCGAAGTGTAATCGTACCAAAACTGCCCATCCGCGCAGTCCATACCAGCGCACGGCAGAAAGGGAAGACGTTGACAAGCACAGCGCTAGACTGTCTGCCGGACCTATGAGTGATCGAAATGCCCGCGACTGGGGCAATTACTGGACAGGCCGAACAGCCAGCGAAGCCGGCGCCGCATTGGTCGGTGTCGGGATAGAAACCGATACCGCATTGGCCAAGGTCTGGGCGCGCATTTTCACAGATCTCCCCGAGCAGACACGCGTGCTCGACCTCGCTTGTGGCGCCGGAACTGCCCTGAAAGCTGCGGAAAAGGCAGGCTTGAAGGATCTTACGGGCGTCGATATTGCCGCCGACGCCATCGCCGCACTTGCGCGCGAAATACCCGGCGCGAAGGGCGTGGTGGCACCTGCCGGTGATACCGGCCTGCAAGCCGGCTGTTTCGACATAGTGGTCAGTCAATTTGGCTTTGAATATGCGGGCGCCGAGCCCGCCGCGAAAGAGGCCGTGCGCCTGCTCTCGCCCTCAGGTGGCTTCGTTGCCATTGCCCACCTTGCGGAAGGTGGAATTGCAAGAGAGTGTGAGGCGCGCCTGGCCTTGCTGCGCGAGATCGGGAAAAGCCGTTTCATTCCACTGGCACAGGAGATGTTCCGGGCAGTGTTCGCTGTCAGCGGCATGTCTGACGACAGCCGGGCCATAGCCAATCAGAAGGTCGCAGCATTCAAGCCCGCAGCCGATCATCTTGCTGGACTTGTCCAATCGGATGGGCCGAACGGCCTTGTCGCCCACCTCTACTCCGGAACGGCTCAGCTTTTTGAACGTCTGGGCGCTTATGCCCTGGCGGATATCGAGGGTTGGCTCACGGGAATGCAAGGCGAGATCGACGCGTATGCTGGACGCATGCAGAGCATGCTGGATGCCGCCCTGGATGAAACCGGTGCGCAAGCGGTGCTGAATATCTTCCAGACAGCAGGCTTCCAAGTTCAGGCCCCCGAAGCGATCGACCTCGGACGAGAAGGCGAGCCAGCTGCCTGGCTTCTCAAGGCGGGTATCTAGTCATCAGGCCGCCTAACTCTGCGGCAAGGCTTGGCCGGCGCTCTGTGAATGCTAGCTTCCTCTCAAAAGAATATCAGGGAGGAAAACACATGGCCGATGGTCAGGCACTGCCACCATTTCGCCCGCTGGCTCAAAAGCCACCAAACATTCATGTTGAGCGCCGCGCCGATGGCACAATCTATCTGACATCGCGAGAAACTCCGGGTCCGCGCCCACGGACCATACCCCATTGCCTGGATGAGCGCGCTGGCGAGCATCCTGCGCGGCCTTTTCTCAAGGAGCGCGCTGGCGGATCCGGAAATTGGGTGCATGCGACCTATGGCGAAGCCAAACAGCTGACAAACGCCTTGGCGCAGGCCTTTCTGGATATGGGGGCAGGGCCAGATGCGCCGGTTATGATCCTGTCGCCAAACTCAATCGCCTCGGCAATGGTGATGCTGGCGGCACAGAAAATGGGCGCCCCGGCTGCACCAATCTCTGTGGCCTATTCCCTGATGTCTACTGACTTCGCGAAGCTGAAGCATTGTTTTGAAACCGTGAAGCCGAAGATCATCTTTGCGGAGATGCTGGCACCATTCAAACCTGCTCTGGCCGCGCTGGATTTGACGGGCGTGACTGTCTTTACCCGAATTGGAGCCGACGCGGATGTCCTGGACTATACCGAGCTCACCCGAAGACCCGCTACCAACGCAGTCGCGGATGCGCTCGATGCCCTGAACGACGAGAGCATCGCAAAATATCTCTTCACATCGGGCTCCACCGGCATGCCGAAACCTGTGCCAACCACCCAGGGCGCCATGTGCTCGATGATCGCAGGGCAAGAGGGACTGCGAGATGATTCCCGCGATCCCGAGTATGATCCTGATGAAGTGGTGCAAATGCTCGACTGGCTGCCCTGGAATCATATTTCCGGCTCGAATGTGAACTTCAACAGCGCCATCTGGAATGGCGCCACTTTCTGGATCGATGGTGGCAAGCCGACACCGGCCCTTTTCCAGCAAACCATCGACAATCTGCGCGATTGTTCCCCCACTGGATTTGGCACCGCGCCCATAGCGCTCTCAATGCTGGCTGAAGCGATGGAGGAAGACGAGGAGCTGCTGCACTGCTTCTTCCACAAGATGCGCGTCATCGCCTATGGCGGAGCGACCCTGTCGGACGATCTTTATGACCGGCTACAGGCACTGGCCATCAAGGCGACCGGACGGCGCATCCCGATCACCACCATGTATGGCGCCACAGAGACCCAAGGCATCACTGTGGTCCATTGGGAGGTCGAAAGGGTTGGCCTGATCGGCCTTCCCCTGCCGGGCATGACCCTGAAGCTGAGCCCGGTAGGCGCGAAACTGGAAGTGCGCGTCAAAGGCCCCACCGTCATGCCGGGCTATCTGGACATGCCTGAGAAGAATGCCGAAGTGTTCGACGAGGAAGGCTATTACTGTCTTGGCGATGCAGCGCGCCTTGTCGATGAGGATGCACCGGAAAAAGGCATCATATTCGATGGCCGCGTGGGCGAGGACTTCAAACTTTCCACCGGAACATGGGTCAGCGTCGGCACACTGCGTCCAGATCTTGTCGCGGCCTGCTCGCCCTATGTCTTCGATGCCGTGATTGCCGGCCAGGACAAGGATTTCGCCAGCGCCATGCTATGGCCCGCGCCAGCCACATTTGAACAAATGGTCAAGGCTGAAGGCGGAGACAAGATGGCCGCTTTCGGAAAGCTCGCCGGGCTTGTGAGTGAGAAGATCGCCGCCTTCAACGCCAGGGAGCCAGGCTCTTCACGGCGCATAAAACGCGCGCTGATCCTGACAGAGCCACCCAGCATTGATGCCGGAGAAATTACCGACAAGGGATATGTCAATCAGCGCTGCGTCATCGACCGGCGCGCGGCCGACATAGAGCGACTTTATAGCGAACCAGCCGGGCCGGGCATTTTGGTATTCTAATATCAAAGGGCGGCCGTTGTGGGCCGCCCTTGCTTTCTTCCATTGCGGAAAATTACTCCAGGCCTTCCGGCTCACCGACCACCACGAAAGTGAAATTCTCAGGCTTGAGATATTCGCCGGCCACACGGTTTACATCTTCGAGGGTGACGGCGTTCACCAGGGCATTGCGACGATCGAAATAGTCCACGCTCAGCCCGTCCTGGCGCACATCCATCATGTTTCCGGCGATGGCAGAATTGCTATCGAAGGCAAGCGGATAGGCGCCGGTGAGATAGGATTTGGCGTCAGCCAGTTCCTGCTCGGTGATACCGGTTTCGGCAATCTCGCTCATCAGGCCTTTCAGCACGGTGAGAAACTCGCCGGCGCTTTCATTCTTGGTCTGGCTACGGCCCGACCAGGCGGCCAGTTCGCCGCCATAGGAGAGCCAGGTGCCGATGCCATAGGTCAGGCCACGTTCCACACGCAGCTCTTCCATCAGCCGGCTTTCAAAGCCGCCGCCGCCAAACGTGTAATTCAGCACATAGGCAGTGAAGAAATCGGGATGGTCGCGCTGCAGGCCCGGGGCGGAAAAGCTGATCAGGCTTTGCGGCTGAGGCAGGTCACGCACGATCGGATCGGCCACCGGGGCGCCTAATTCCAGTGGGCCAGGAACATCGTGCAGGCCCATTGCCGGCAGGCCGGTCAGCGCCGCATCAATCAGGGGCGCGAAGTCTTCCGGTGAAATGGCGCCCACGGCGGTGACGAGCATGCCGTCCTTCACCATGATCGCATCCTTTTGCGCCGCCAGCATGTCACGCGTGATCGCGGCCAGGCTTTCCGCGGTCATCTCGCGGGCATAGGCATGATCTGGATAGAGCGCCGCTTCCATGGCCTCATTGGCAAGGAAGCGCGGATTGGTCTCGCGCTGGGCCAGGCTGACTTCGCTTTCGCGTTTGAAACGCTCGAACGGGCCCTCATCGAAGCGCGGCTCGGACATGGCAAGAGCGACCAGTGCCATCGCCTCATCGGCATTCTCACGCAGCATCGAGGCCGAACAGCTGGTCCAGTCGCGGGCAGAGCTACAGCCGAAGCTCATATTCAGGCTTTCCATGGCCTTCTGGAACTCCAGTGCCGGCAACGCGCCGGCGCCTTCATTCATCTGATAGATCATGGCGGTGTTCAGACCCTCAAGACCTGCCGGGTCCGACGCCGAGCCACCTGGCCAGGCGGCCTGGAAAGAGACAATCGGAATGGAGGGCTCATTCACCAGCCAGACCGAAATCCCACCGGGCGTGGTGAATTGTTCGATCCGCGCGAAATCGCCCTCATGCACCGTCACATCCAGGACGGGAGCAAGGACTTCCACTTCAGCTTCCTCAACAACGAGATCAGCCTCTTCCACCGGCGCGGAGGTCACACAGGCCGCCAGGAACAGGACGGCGCCCGCCAGTGCGGTAAATCCAGTCAGGGCTCTGGTCATTGGAACGTCTCCTCCGCGGGCAGAAGACGCCCATTGATATAGTTCTTGTCCGGGCCGAACACGGCGCGCAGCGCAGCCGTGGCGTCTTCGGCCGTGACGGCTTTCACGCGCTCGGGATAGTCCAGCACATCCTGAATGCTCGCTCCGGTGGCCAGCGAACGGCCATAGAGATTGGCCATTCCGGACTGGCTGTCGCGGCCATAGATTGAAGCCGCCGCCAGGGAATTGCGCGAACGTTCGACATCTTCCTCGCTGAGCCCCTCAGCCAGAATGGCTTCGACCTCGGCCATGAAGGCGGCCTCAAGATCATCCAGTAAAACATCGGGCGCCGGTATGGCCGAGAAGCCCGCCGGGGCGCGGTCATGCAGTGTCATCCAGCCCCAGGAAGAGGCAGAGACCGCCACCTGCTGGTCTTCCACCAGGCTTTGATACAAGAGGCTGGTCTGCCCACCGCCCATCACATCCAGGCCCACTTGAAGAGCATAGGCCAGCTCATCATCCTGAATGAAGGAGGTGGAGAGATAATAGCGGTCCCATTCGGGCTGACGCACCTTGGGGTCGGTATGGGTGAGCGTCTTGCTCTCGGCGAGCTCGGCCACCTCGCCCCAGCCACGTTCAGGTCGCGTATCCGTCCCGGTCGGCGCCAGCACGCCATAGGTGCGCTCGGCCATGGGTCGCACATCCTCGGCCGTCACATCGCCGGCGACCACCAGGATTGCCTGATCGGGCGAATACCAGGTGTTGTAAAAATGAAGCCCATCCTCAGGCGTCAGCGCGGCGACCTCGTCCATATGGCCGATCACCGGGATACCATATGGGTGGTCGGGATAAAGCTCACCCATGACCTGTTCGAACAGGATCGCACCGGGATTGTTCTCGATCCTCTGGCGGCGCTCTTCCTTCACCACATCGCGTTCGGAGATGAAGGGGCCTTCGGGATCATCGTTCACAACCAGATCGCGCATCCGATCGGCCTCGATGGTCATCATCAGTTCCAACCGGTCTTTCGCCACGCGCTCATAATAGGCCGTGTAGTCCCAGCTGGTGAAGGCATTCAGCTGTCCGCCATTGCGCTGGACAATTTCATCCAGTTCACCGGGCGCGAGATCATCGGTTTCCTGGAACATGACATGCTCGAAAAGGTGCGCGATGCCCGATTTGCCGGGCAGTTCGTCCACCGCGCCAACACGGTACCAGACCATATGCGTCACCACCGGCGCACGGTGATCGGGCAGGACCACGACTTCCATGCCATTCTCAAGACTGAAGGTCTCGGGCGCCCAGGCCTCACCGGCAGAATCCGCGAGAGCGGCCCCCCCGATCAATGCCACGGCGCATGTCGCGCCGATCAGTCTCTTGAGCATGGGTCTCTCCTCGCTTTGGTGTCAGGCGCTTGTCTTGTCGACAGGCCGCTTATGTCCCCGGCAGTTTCACCCGGTCACCGGAATTTCCGGCAATGGTCACAGCCGCACCGCCTGTGGCGCTATCGCTCTCGGCAACCGCCTGGGCTTCCTCATCATCGCGCCAGAACAGAACCCGATCGGCGACACTGGAAGATTTTCGCAGCATGCCGGCTTCTTCAAAGTCCACTTGCGCGCGGATCACGGGGCTTACGGCATTGGCATTTGCCGCCGAGATCAGTGCACGTTCGCCAGGTGAGGCATTCACGCCGGTGGTCGTGCCAAAAGCTGTGATGGTCGCGCGCTCTTCCAGCACTTCAGCCGGCAGGGCCTGACCTGGCGTCGGCGGGCGCAGGGCATAGTCCGGCGGCACGGTGAGCGGCGCCTTGGTGACCACGCGGAATTCGTCCTGCTGGCTGTCATTGATACCCGGATCGCGCGGGCCGCTGGCACAGGCCGGCACCATCAACAACGCAACGCTGGCGCCGAAAAGGGAGAGGGGATGCTTCATGAGACTACTGATGTCCTCGCCTTGGGGGCGGGTCTGGCCGGGATGGCCGCCCGCAGATTGTATGCTGGCACCTTACCGGCCCCTGGCCGGGCTGGGCGCCGAGCTTCCATGCCGCGACAGTATAAACTGATCGAGAAACAGCAAGACCGCACCGACAGTTATCGCCGCATCAGCCACATTGAATACGTAGTTGAAGAAATAGGGTCGCCAGATGCCGCTGAAATCGAGAAAATCGACAACGGCGCCAAACCGGATACGGTCAATCACATTGCCGATCGCACCCCCGACGACCAGCGCCAGCGCCAGCGCCGTCAGCCAGCGCGTCGCGCGTGTCAGCCAAACGGCAAAGCCGACAGCGATGCCAATCGTCACGGCCACCAGGACCCAGCGCATCACACCTTCCGACTGCAGTGCGCCAAAGCTCATGCCCCGGTTCCATAACATGGTGAGATCAAACATGGCGCTGATCTCGATACCCCCGCATGGACGCGCAGGATCCAGACAGTCCAACGCCTTGAAGCGCGGCTCACTGAGAACAAGAAATTTCGACCATTGGTCCACAACCACTACAGGCGCTGTCACCAGGGCGGCAAAGAGCATACGCGAAACAGGGGTCATCAAAGCTCCAGGGCGACCAGCAAGGTTGCGCCTGTCATTCCCGGCCCGGCCGGCAAGGTCAAGAGGGACCACTCAGACGTGAAGAGGGATGTAACTAGAATCCCGCGCAGGCACCACCACCCCCGCCGCCAAAGCGGATGGAGTGACTGGACGAGCTGTAGCTGAGGCTGGAATGGCCGTTACTGCTGCGCATGCCGGAATAACGCCCGCCAGAGCCGATGACGATTACGCCGCCTCCGCCACCGACAGGGCCTGTCGCGATGGCCGAGCCGACACCTCCGGTAAAACTGGAAAAGTCATAGCTCGGCGCCGGGGCTTCTTGCACCACACGATGCACCTGAGGCGCCGGAGGACGGATCACAGTTTGCTGTACAGGGCATGGACCTGCGGTGACGGTCCCATCCGGACATGTAATAGTGGGAAGAGGCTGAAGCGGGGTTGGGCCAACAGGCGGTGTACGGTCGCGCCCGTCAGCGAGGGCCGGGCCAGCAAGCAGTGCCGCAAGCGGCGCAACCAGCGCCAATTTGTGCCGTTTCAACATGTCTTTCGCCTCCCGCGGGAAAACTGGCCAGGTTAACAGTCTCCTAACGCAAGACGCGAACCAAGCCGCTTCGCATGGTGGGCGAATACTGACGAACCGCTTCGCCCTCAGGGCTGGAGCCGATAACCGCCGCTATCCGTCAACAAGAGGCGCGCATTGCCCGGGCTGGGTTCGATTTTTTGACGCAGACGGTAGACATGTGTCTCCAGCGTATGCGTGGTAACATTCGCATTATAGCCCCAAACTTCTGAAAGCAGCTCATCACGCGCCACAGTCTTGCCGCCGGCGCGATAAAGATACTTCAGAATATTGGTCTCTTTTTCAGTCAGCCGGATCTTGCGATCCCCACCTTCAAGCAGGATTTTCATGGCCGGACGAAATTCATAAGGTCCGATCTGGAAAGTCGCATCCTCGCTTTGCTCAAAACTGCGCAACTGGGACCGTACGCGGGCGAGCAAAATGGCAAATTTGAAGGGCTTGGTGACATAATCATTGGCGCCGGCATCCAGGCCCAGGATCGTATCAGAGTCCGTATCCTGCCCGGTCAACATAATGATCGGCACATGAATACCATGCGCGCGGATCTGCTTGCACGCTTCGCGGCCATCCTTGTCCGGCAACTCCACATCCAGGAGGACAAGATCAACGCGCTCTTTCTCAAGTAGCGCGATGCCATCAGATGCCGTCGCCGCTTGCAGTGTGGCAAAGCCATCATGCATATCGAACTGCTCGGCCAGGGCCTCACGCAGATCGTCATCATCATCCACAAGCAAGATGGTTTTCGCGCCCGCCATGTCACACATACTCCAGCATTACATACGACAAATGTTGGTGGTCACAGCGCTGTGTCAAACCTTCCAAGCGCGAATCCCTCTGACAAGCGCGTGATCTCTTTGTGAAATAGCGCGCCTTATACCTCACGTGGCCCGAAAAATCCCGTCCCGACGCGCACATGAGTCGCGCCCAAGCGTGCGGCAAGCTCATAATCCCCGCTCATACCCATGGAGACATCGGCCAGGCCATGCTTCACGGCCAGGCGCTTGAGCAATGCGAAATGTGGCGCTGCTGGCTCTTCGGCAGGCGGAATACACATCAGCCCGGAAATGGTGAGGCCGCATTCCTCAACTGCAAGCGCGAGCAGATCAGCTAATCCGTCCGGCGCAACGCCAGCCTTTTGTGGCTCTTCGCCTGTGTTCACCTGGATCAATAGCCGCGGGCGCCGGCCCAACTTTGCCATGGACTTGCCCAGGGCACGCGCCAGTTTCGGTCGGTCAACTGTTTCGATCACATCGAACAAGGCCACGGCCTCGTCTGACTTGTTGGTCTGCAGCGGGCCAATCAGATGCAGGCAGAGGTCGGGATAGGCGGCGCGGCGCTCTAGCCAGTGGGCCTGGGCTTCCTGCACGCGGTTTTCGCCGAAGACGCGGTGACCACAGGCCAGGGCCGCCTGCAGTTTCGCCTCTGGCTGGCGTTTTGATACAGCGACGAGGACCGGCGTCGGATCTGCCGCGCTGGCAAGCCGCTGCAAGAGTTCATCTCGCCTCTGGGCAATCTCGGGAATGAGCATATTCTCCATAGGATGGAGTTAAGCCTGAAAGCTGGCCCGGCGCGCAAGCTCAAAAGCGCCGCACGCAGTACCGCGCGGCAATTGCCGGCGGATCTGCCGCCAGTTCTGGTTTTTACTGATCCTATACGCTCTGCCCATCCGCTGGATCTGGCGAGCATCTTGCCGCCCGGCTGGGGCCTCATCTATCGCCACTTCGGTGCAGCTGACGCCCGCCCGCTTGCCGAAATCCTCGCGCAAATGGCCAAAAAGCGTCGATTTCGCCTCTTGATCGGCGCAGATCCAAAGCTTGCCCGGGCGGTCAAGGCCGATGGTGTACACTGGCCGGATCATATGTGGGCAACCGCCAGGCATGCCGCTCCCGCCTTCCATCTCAATACGATGAGCGCACACACAGCTTCAGACCTCTACACGCCCCAGCCGGCCTGGCTTGACGCGCGCGTCCTCTCGACAATTTTTCCATCCTCCAGCCCCAGCGCGGGCGTGGCTCTGGGCGCGATCCGGGCACGCAACATTTCCAGACGCGCGCATCTGCCTGTTTACGCCCTTGGCGGAGTCACAAGTGAGACAGCTGGCGCTGTTGCGAACCAGTTCGGATTGGCAGGTGTAGGAAAATTGCGAGACTAGAAGCGGAAGGCAGAACGAAAACGAACGCCGGTCTCGACATCCTCATTGTTCCAGGGCGTGCTCTGCTCAAGCTCCTGGCCACCCAGGCTGACATCACCACCGACGGAAAAGCGCGGCGTGATCTGGAAAGTTGCCCCGGCTGACATTTCCTCGCGCGGCAGCGGCGAGCTATCCGGACGGGAGGTCAGGTCAATGGAGAAACGCCAGCGGCCCGCATCGGCCCAATTGAGGCTGAAATCCTCATTTGGCTCACCTTGCAGCGCAATATTGTTATCGATTGTCGAAGGCGGTGCGATAATTGTATACTGCTGATACCAATCCGGCTCAGCCTTCTCAGTTTCCGAAGGCGTACGGACATCAATACTGAGTGC